>JAZRYI010000027.1:0-28300 GCA_045600665.1 Bacteroidaceae bacterium | reverse complement strand
GATGTATAACAGGTATATACGCATTATTTAGGCGCTTTGATAAATGTGTTTTTGCAAAATTTAGCAGGCAAAAATAGACGGTGTTCATTTTAATATTTCAAGTTTCCCAAGAGGGCGTGTACCCCTACCTGAGTAGTTACGGGACAATCAATACGCCATAAATTTACACATTTATGCTTTATTACAAAACATTTCTCCACCTCTTTTCACTTCACAACAAAAAAAGCAGTTTGCAATACGCTCACAGCGCATTGTAAACTGCAAAAAAATGTTGGAATCGTATAGATCAACAATTTCTCTATCTCTTCAATACTAAGTCCTGTAGCTGTCACTATTGGTGAAACAACTACACCAAGTCTTTTGAAATTACGAGCTGTTTCAAGAACACCTTCGGCACGACCTTCCACACGACCTTCTGCAAGTCCTTCTGCACGAGCTTTTACGAGTCCTTTGTTGAAATCATATTTCTGTGCAGCCATAGCGGTGCGGTAGTTGTCGAGACTTCGCATGCATGACTCCTGCTGCTCATAGCTCATGTTGGCATAGTTTGCCAATTCGCTCACGCGGGCAAAAGCTGGCTGTCCATTCCATTAATTGTAATTTGGTAATCATAGTAATTCGGTAAATGATTTGAGCACTATAGTATACATTTCTATATTTTCATCTGAGCATTTATTTTATTGTTCATTAAAAGATATTGCGATGCACACATTATGAATTGGAAAAGAGTTTAGGATTAGTATAGCTTGATGTATTCGTAAGTGTTGCCGACCGAGGTGAGATAGCGCTCGAAATCTTCTGTGCGGATGACTACTGTGCCACGGCAATCGTTGGGATGGAAGGAGAGAGTTGGGGATTTGGAGATGTTCTCGTCGAGGAAAAGATGGACGTCGTTGTTGAGATCATTGATTAGACCGAAGGGGGAGACGCTGCCAGGTTCGAGACCAAGGTATTTCATCATTCGCTCAGGTGAGGCGAACGAGAGCTTGCCTGGGGATGGGAGTCCCTGCGCAAGTAGAGAGGCCTTGAGCCGTTGCTCAAGGTCGTGGATGGCAAGGTCGTAGTTGCAATCGAAACAAACGAGGTAGTGGCGGGTGCCTTTATGGTTGCGGAAAAAGAGGTTCTTGCAGTGCATGCTGCCGTCGTCGAGCCACCAACGTCGTGCCTCTTCTATTGTTTTACCTTCGGGGTGGTTGTAGTTTGTAAATGGGATATTGTGGTCTCGGAGATATGTGAGGACGGTTTCTTCTCGTGTCATTGTTATTTTTTGTTGATATATTGTGATGTGATGCGCTTTGCTTCGTCACGTTTAGGTTTAGATGTTTCAGTTTTGGGCAATTCTGGGATAATAAATTGATGCTTTGGCCGCCAGTAGCGAGGTAACTTCAGTATTGATGAGGTAAGGTTGTCTATTTGATCAGCTGACAGCGAACCGTCAATTAGCAGGACTACTGCTTCACCATAAAGAGGATCAGGAACTGATGTAATCATGAAGTGATCTATTCCGCTTTGCTCTGTCAAAGTACGCTCAACCTCTTCAATTTGTATCTTTATTCCACCTGAATTAATAACATTATCTTTACGACCGATGATGCGGAATTGGCCTATTTCATTTACTTCGGCTATGTCATTGGTGAAAATGGTTTCAGCGCAGAGATGCGGCGCATCTATGACAAGGCAATTTTCGTCGCTAAGGCGTGTTTTAATTCCGGGAAGTACATTATACCACAAAGATGCATTTCGGCCGCTGAGAGGGCGCAATGCGACGTGAGAGAGGGTCTCTGTCATTCCATACGAAGAATAGACTTTGTTTGGAAAGTATTGGAGAGTATTTTCAAGAGATTTGTCTATTGCGCCGCCACCTATGATGAGATTGTCTATTTCTTTTAGTTTGGGATTATCTAATGACTTGATGACCTGAAGTGGCACAAAAGCTGCGAAGTTAATATGCGCATCTACAGAATCGAGGGGAGTGGATGATGGAGAGACAGAAATTAACTTTAGTTTGCGTTCCAAACATCTAACGACCATCATCTTTCCTGCTATGTAGTCCAATGGCATGCAAAGCAAGGCGGAATCTCCTTCACGCAGACCAAGAAAATCGCATGTCATGCGGGCAGATGCAAGCATACGACTTTTTTCCACAAGCATGTCTTTGGGATTGCCAGTGGATCCAGAGGTATGGACACGAACTGTGGATGATGGTCCGTGCCACTCAGCGAGGAACTCTTGTAGCGTCATTATGCTATAGATTTATTATTCAATGCAAAAATACAACATATTCATTTAAAAACAAAAAAGGCGTCGCTAAAATGATTAGCGACGCCAAATATTATTTGTAATTAAGCTTTATAAACTTATTACTTGATGATCTTCTTAGCAACACCATTCTCGTCAACAACGATGTTGATGCCCTTCTGGAGGTTGTTAACCTTAACACCAGATACTGAGTAGATACCTGCTGCCTTAACAGAAGCGATAGGAGCGTCGATAGCAACGATTGGGCTGTCACCGTCAACAGCAGCGTTCTGGAAGAAGCGAACTACTACAGGCTCAGCTGATGGCTGTGCGTTTGTTGGATCATAGTAACCACCGTTACCTACGTTCTTGATAGTGTAGCCACCGTCAACAGCGTTAACTTCCCAAAGACCGCAGTTCTCACCGTCCTGACCATACTGGTTGTTAAGACCGAGTACGAATACGATTGTCTGTCCAGGAGTCTGGAAGTTCAAGTAACCGTTAGCACCCCAGAGTGAATAGAACTCACCTGCAGCGTTGTGGAGCTGGATAGTGTAGAGGTTGTCGCCCTGAACTGAAGCGTCAGTTACCTTAGCGAACTTAGCGTAGATGTACTGATCACCATTGTACTCGTCGAGTGCGAGAGCGAATGCATCCTGCTCACCTGCTGGGTGAACTGTGTGGCAAGCTGTAACTGTGCTTGTTGCAGCAAGGTCAGTAATAACTGCTACCATGCCGTCAAGAGCATTTGCAGCCTTCTTGATCTCGTTCTTAACAGCGAGCTCTGGCTCACATGCCTCGAGAGTGAATGTACCAGCGAGGAACCAAGACTGCTTGAGCTCGTGTGCACCTGCAATACCTACCTCAACTTCAGTACCGTCTTCAGCAACTGTGAATACGAGTTCGTTGAGATAAAGACCATTGCCGAATGCCTCAGAAGCCTCTACCATGCTGTTAGCGTATGTAGAAAGACCTTCAACGCTGCCGAGAGTTACGATGTCAACTGACTCGTCGCCTGCATAGAGCTTAGCGCAAGACTTAGATGGATCAACGTCGTAAGAAACACCGTAGCGATAGAATGCGCTTGCAGTGAGCTTGTATGTACCTGCAGGGAGAACAACCATCTGGCTCATAGAGAAGTCTGTCAAGTCGAGGTTACCCCAACCTGCGTAAGTCTCAGTTGTTACAGGCTCACGATCGTTGTTGATAGCCCAGCTACCACCTGTAGCAGCAGTAGTCCAGCCTTCGAAACCGTCCTTGAAGTCGCCGTTTACGAGAAGTGGCTTAGGAGTTGGGATGTAAGTGATCTGGAAGTTATCCCAAATACACCATGTGTCAGTACGAGTACCCTTAACACCGAATGTGAGTGTACCGTCAGTTACTTCAACTGTGATTGGCTCAACAGCGTAGAGACCATTCTTGAAGCTTTCAGACATCATTGACATTGAGTTCTCACCGTCAGCCATTGTGCCTGAAAGTGGAGAGATGTTGAACAATGATGTAGCGTCGTTAGCAAATACAACTGGAAGATCCTCACCAGTTACATTGTACTCTGTAGAAGAAGCTTGAGCGCTAACTACGTAAGTACCGTTAGGAAGGCCTTCGATAGTCTGAGAGATAGTGAATGCTGACTGCCAAGACTCACCGCAGAAGTTCTCGTTAGCACCACCACCGAGGTTCTTGTTTGTAGTCTCTTCACCAACTACCCATGCAGTCTGTACGTGGTTACGGTTGAAGCCTGGGTTGATAGCAAGGAATGTTACGTCAGTTGGCTCTGTTGCCTCAGCGAGCTGAGCAAGGAGCTCTTCCTTAGTAGCGAATGACCAAAGTGCAGCGTCAGTAACTTCAGCAACCTGCTCTACGATTGGGAGGTTGTTTGCACCAAGAGTTGCGCTCTGAGCGATGTAACCAGCCTCGTTAGAGATTGTGTAGTAGCCGTCCTCTGTCTCTTCGATGTTCCAACCAGCGTTGTCAGCATCAACATAGAGGTTTGAACCAAGATACTTCTTAGCGCAAGAGAGTGCAGTGTTGAGGATTGAGTACTTGCCGTCCTCAAGAGCAACAGTGAACTCTACACCGTTCTTAGCTACAGATGCCTGAGTACCCCATGAGTTGTCACCTGTGAGGAATGCACCTGACTCCTTATTAATAATGTAGTAGTTGCCAGCAAGTGATGGCTCTTCTACAGCACCGATTACGTAGTACTCGCGGAGCTCCTCACCGATAGTGAGAGCGATGTAGTACTGGATGCCTTCGTAGAATGTGATAGGAGCCTCGAACTCAGCATAGCCGATAGTGTTTACAGAGAGTGTACCCTCAGCGAGGCAGTCGCGCTTGTCGTAGATAGCGTACTTAACTTCCTCAGTTGGGTTAGTGTCACCGAATGTAACCTTGATAGCGTTAACTGGAGCGTCGATAGTTACGATAGAGTGGTCGTTAACTGTGTACTCTTCCTCACCAGCGATGAGAGCGAGAGTAATATTCTCGTCAACAACAGGCTCTTCGATAGCACCGATTACATAGTAGTCGTAAGTTTCCTCACCAACCTTGAGTACGATGTTGTACTGAACACCCTCCATCATTTCGATTGGAGTCTCGAACTCAGCATAGCCGATAGTGTTTACAGACATTGTACCCTCAGCGAGAGTCTCCTTCTTATCGTAGATAGCGTAAGAAACTTCCTCTATTGGGTTGAGGTCGCCGAAGTGAACCTTGATACCATTGATTGGAGCGTCGATAGTTACGATAGAATGAGTATTAACTGTGTACTCAGTTGAGTCAGCAACAAGAGCAAGAGTGATTGTCTCGTCGATTGTTGGCTCTTCCATAGCACCGATTACATAGTAGTCGTATGTAGTCTCACCAACATTGAGAACAACGTTGTATGTGATACCCTCATAGAGATCGATTGGAGTGTCGAACTCAGCGTAGCCGATAGTGTTTACTGACATTACGCCCTCAGCAAGAACTTCCTTCTTGTCGTAGATTGCGTAAGATACTTCATCCATTGGGTTGAGGTCACCGAACTGTGCCTTGATACCACGGATAGGAGCGTCGATAGCTACGTTAGAGTGAGTATTGAGCTTGAACTCTGCTGAGTCAGCAACGAGGTAGAGCTCTACGTCGTCGTCAACAACAACTGCTGGGATCACCTCAGACTTAACAACTACACCATTCTCAACTGTGAATGATACGTTGTACTCCTCTGTAGATGGGATAGCAACGAAGTTGATTGAACCTACAGGCATAGAGAGTGTGTGCTCACCGTCTGCGAGGTTAAGACCATTGATGTAGAAGAGGTTCCATGGCTCAACTGGGTTCATATCACCCTCAACCTTCTTACCGTCGATAGTAATTGGGTATCTTGTATCACCTGATGGAGCTGCGTCTTCTTCCTCAACGAACTCAACATAGATCTGCTTCTTGTTACCTGTTACAGCAATGCTGTGGTCTGGCTCTGGCATTGCACCAATCACGTAGTACTCAAGTGGATCATTCTCACCGATAGTAAGAGTGATCAAGTACTGGATGCCCTCATAGAGGTTGATTGGAGCCTCGAATGCAGCGTAACCAATAGTGTTTACAGAAAGAACACCTTCAGCAAGTGTTGTACGCTTGTCATAGATAGCATACTTAACTTCCTCAGTTGGGTTGAGGTCGCCGAATGTAGCCTTGATACCGTCAACTGGAAGATCAACTGTTACGATTGAGTGATCGTTAACTGTGAACTCGTCCTCACCAGAAAGGAGAGCGAGAGTGATAGTCTCATCGATAACTGGCTCTTCCATTGCGCCGAGAACATAGAAGTCATATGTAGTCTCGCCAACATTGAGAACGATGTTATACTGAATACCCTCATAAAGATCGATTGGTGTGTCGAACTCAGCGTAACCGATTGTGTTTACAGATACTGGACCCTCAGCAAGAGTCTCCTTCTTATCGTAGATAGCGTAAGAAACCTCCTCCATTGGGTTAATGTCACCGAAGTTAACCTTGATGCCACGGATAGGAGCGTCAATTGCTACGATATCACGATCAGTAACTGTGAACTCTGTAGAATCGCTAAGGAGAGCGATAGTGATAGTCTCATCAATAACTGGCTCCTCAGTGTTCTTGATCAACTTCATTGATGTAATTGTAGCGTTAGCCCAGTTAGCACCCTTGATAGCGTTGATGTGAACGAATGGCTTTGCAGGATCTGCAGCTGCCATAGCCTTAAGGTCATAAGTGTAAGCCTTAGCACCATTCTCGAGTTCAGTTACTGTGAGGTATGGGCTCTCAGATGTAATCTCAACGTGGTTGATACCGTCAGCATCAGCGTTTTCTGGATTCATCTCACGGTTGTACATAATGCGTGGAGTACCCTCTGTAACTTCAAGAACGAGCTGGTCGTAATCTGTTACGTCAGCGTAAGCGAACCACTTAACTGTTGAGAGACCGTAGATCATACCGTTTGAAGTACCTACATTGTAGTCCATGCCGATAGTAGCTGGAGTCTCAAGTGGCTCACCAGTTACGTTGCTGTTGTACTGGAAGAACATTTCCTTAGTAAGCTCAGCAACCTCTACGTCAGAAGCCTCAGCAGTAGTGAAGCGCAATGTGATAGCCTCTTCATTAGTATAAAGTACCTTGCCTTCGAATGTTTCCCAATCCATTTCGCTCATATCCTCAACCTTGAGAGCGCCTGCTTCAATTTCGAAGAAGTAAGTCTTACCTGGCTCGAGGTTTACGCGGCCGAAGATCTTACCGAACTCTGGATCAGAGCTTGCGAAGTGCTCAGAGATTGGCTCTTCCTTATCCATAGTGTAGAGCTTAGCGTCACCGCTGATCTGGATAGCACCCATCTCGAGAGCCTCTGCACATGCAGTCTCAAGATTGTTCTCTGGGAATGAAAGGTTGATACCCTGCCAATCCTCAACAGCGATTTCCATACCGTCGATTACACGGTCACCGAAGTTTGGCTGACCAAGCTCAACTGGAATTTCCTCTGTTGAACCATTGAAGTTGCAAGAGAAAGTAGTAACAGGAGCAACTGGGTTCATGATGTCAGCGTATGGCTCATCAACATCCCATGCCTTGATAGTCATTACATATTTGTGACCCTGATAGAATTTGAGTGCATCCTCAAATGCTACATATCCAAATGTGTTAAGGTCAAGCTTGCCTGATGAAACTTCAACCTCAACCTCCATCATCTGACCAGGAGTGAACCAATCCTCTTCCTCTGTGATCTCGTTGATTGCATAAGTTGCATAACGAAGAGCAGCAGCATTGTCACCGAAACCAACCTTGAGAGCGTCAGCACCAGCGACAGATACGTCAGAGTGATCATTGAGAGCAACATTCTCCTCACCTTCCACGATGAATTCAGGAGAAATTGTGTAATCAAGTACAGGTTCCTCAGCAACTGCCTCGTAAGTGATAGCAGCGATATCAACAGAACCAGCCTCAGTAGAAGTCCACTGAAGAAGGATAGACTTAACAGGACGATCAAGAACCATCTCTGCATAGTAGTCATTTACACGACCAATCTGTGGCCAACCGTCGCTGTTGTCATCAGCATAAACAACGCAATACTGAATTGACTCAGGAAGTGGAGAGTTGCTGTAAATACGGAGAGTCTTTGCACCCTCTACATTGTCAATGCCAGAAAGCTTGATGTTAGCCCACTGACCTTTGAACTTAGCAACACCTGAAGTAACGTCGCCTTCCAAAGACATAGAACCACCCCAACCTGGAGCCTGGAATGCCAAAGGTTCAACAGTACCGTCAAGCTTTGTAGCGTAAGCCTTTGAAATGCCAAAGCCTGTTGGGCACTGATCTTTAGCAGTTGTGTTCTGAATGTTAAAATCAGTAATAGAACCAACTTCTGCGATGTTAAGCACATAATTTGTAGCATTTACAGCTACACCACCCCACTGCTGTGCACCATCGGCTGTCTTGTAAGGTGTGTTGAAATAATACTCAAGTGGCTCAGTAAACTCAACTGTAACGCTTTTATACACTTCTGCATCAAAGCTGTTAACAGATGGCGCTACAGAAGACCACTGGTCCGTGAATTCAAAAACACGAACAACGTCATCTGGAATTGGAAGCTCAGAGTTGCCACCTGGGGCAAGATTGAACTTCTCTCCCTTAATCTCTGGAGCAGCGGCAACTTCGTCATCGCCAGCAGCAGAGTTCGCAAATGATGCCATATTCGATGCAAATGCAACCGAAATAACGGCAAACATCACGAAGGAGAAGACTGAAAGTAGTACTTTCTTCATACGTCTGTTTTTAATTTGTTAATGAAATTAGTTAATAATATTTTAATTTTGTCTTTTTTTCAGCAAACAATAGAATTTCGTGCAAAGGTACAATATTATTAATGTACGAATTGTAAGAAATGTAACGAATATTATCAATTTTGTAAACAAGCGCCTATATACATATATTATATACACAACAGTGCGTCTTTTTCTAAGCGAAGGGGATATCCTTCTATATTATTAGAATATATTTGCCCCGTACCCAATCCTTGAGGAATTTTGGGATCATATTTGGCCACCCAATGAACAATTGCGTTTAGTCCAACATTGCTTTCGAGAGCTGAAGTTGCCCACCAACCTATATTACGCTCCTCTGCAAGACGCACCCATTCATCACAACCCGAAAGAGCGCCATGAAGGGACGGTTTTAGAATGATATACTGCGGCTTAATTGCATCAAGCAGTTCCGCCTTGTAGTCAGAAGTGTATGATTCAAAGGAAGTTGGAATAAGTTCCTCATCAAGAGCTATTGGTAGAGGAGTGTTCTTGCAAAGCTTCGCCATTTCTTCCCACTGACTGGCTCGAATGGGCTGTTCAATACTATGCAAATCCAATTTCGCCAACGATTCCAGCTTTCGCATTGCATCATCGCCAGGAAGGAATGCACCATTGGCATCTACACGCAATTCTATGATTTCACGGGGGAACCTACTACGGATATTTCGCAAAAGCGCGATTTCATCGTCGAAATTAATCGCACCAATCTTCAATTTCACACATCGGAAACCTTGACTCAGCTTCTCTTCTATTCGTGCCTTCATTGTCTCATAATCGCCCATCCAGATGAGTCCATTGATTGGGATGCCTTTCTCACCACGCGAAAACGGAGTGTCGCTCAGTTTCAAACTACGTGAATTGTAATGCCACATCGCTGTTTCCATAGCAAAGAGCATTGCGGAGCCAGTATCAGGGCTCAAATCAGGAAGAGGCGCATATTCGCCGATTCCAACATGGTTTTCGTCGGTTTCATCGACTAATTCGATGAATTTCACCTTATGTTCAGTATATGAACCGCGACTTGTGCCTGCTACAAACTTGAACTTGAGCGTATAAGGAGTTATTTTGCTAATTCTTGGCATACTCGATCTTGATAGTTTCGTCCTGTCTGCGATTTCAACACTCCATTGTTCATGATGGAAAATGCAAGGTGATGGCCATTAGAAGCAATCACGTAGCCACATAGACAACTGACACCCGAAACGGTGCCTGTTTTTGCACGCACATTACCACGCGCGCTACCAGTAGTCATTCGTGTGCTCAACGAGCCATCCACCCCAGCAATCGGCAGGGCAGGATACAAGTAATTAAAAATATCTTCATTCAAATAAGCAAAGCGAAGCAAAGCCACTTGGGCATCAGGACTTGCGTAATTATACAGCGACACCCCGCTGCCATCTGCCACCTCCACATAGGTTGGATTTACACCAGCCATTTTCAGCACATTATTGACCTGACGAGCACCATCCTTCCAAGAACAGTGCTTTCCTGTGCCTAAATATGCAATCTGGTAGAATACCGCCTCTGCATGATAGTTGTCAGAATTTTTCATCATTCTCTGCATCACTTCTTCTATTGTGCGAGACTTTGTGTAAAAATGATTGCCCATCACTTCCATCTCACTCACGGCGTAATCAACTAATGGCAGAAGCGAGTCGGCAGGCAATACGCCAATTTTCCGCAATTCATCGCTGAGCACCATAACGAAATGCTCAGCTGCATTGAAATACAAATCATTTGAGTAATGCTTGAAATCAGGGGCTTGCATACCTCTCTCAAGCATCAGAGCGCAATGATAAGGCTGACTGGAGCTTGGCACATCATCCCAACACCAACCATTTCCATACCTATCTGCATTCTTCATAGACGCATCACCATAAATTCGTCCATCTATTTCCCTAACACCCAAATCCTTGATGCTTTTTGCCAATTCCTGCAGATCTGCATACGAATACATAGGATCGTAATCGCCTATAATATACACATCGCCCTTCAGCACACTATCAGGCGTTATAGTACCTGTATAGTAAGCTTGAGTTCGAAACTCATGCTTTGCCCCAAGCAATCTCAGTGCAGCCACAGCTGTGACAATCTTCTGCGTAGAAGCAGGACGCATTACTTTTTGGTTGTTGTAGCCAAAAAGTAGTGAGTCGGCAGTCAAATCCCACACACAGATACCTGTGTTGTAATAAGCATTGTCTGCTTCCATCGCTAATACCTCCAACTGTGATTTGATGCGAGCATCCCAGGGTGTTTCTCCAAGAGATGCAGAATCCATTGCCAGAACCCCATCCTGCGCCGAAACTGGCAAGATGAAGACTAAGAGCACAGCAATCAAGAACGACGCTTTACTATACATTTTATAAAGTCTTCTTCGTTTTTAGGATTAATGAATATTTCTTTGCCATTGCGCATAACAACCACGATGGAAGTCTGCAGAGGCTTTCCACCTATGCGCAAACGGTTAATTCTGTCTATTCTGTCGATTTCATCGATATAAATGACAATATCTTTATTGAGTCTTCCTTTATGAATGACAAGCCTATTATCGCTTGTGACAGTATATGTAGAGTGTATCATTCTCTCTACTATATACACCATCAAGAACAGGTCGAAAGCTATCAGCACGCCACAGAACTGCTTTGCAATTGCTGTGGTTTGCCATATCAAACAAATGGCTACTGACAGCAAGGCTGCCAGTAGCACATAATTTCCAAAAGGTATTTTTGCTTGGAATTGTCGATTCATCGCGCAGAATTATTTTACAGGCGAAGTGATACCCACCTCGATGCAGTTGCCACTACGGAAGATTGTCTTAGCCACTTCCTGAATGTCTTTTGCAGAAATGCTATCAACCATTTCATCATAACCGTCAACATAGTTTCTGCCAAAACGTGTCCAGTTCATAATCTGGTTCATCCAGTAGCCATTCTTCTTGACGCTTTCTGCATGTGAGCGATGCATGTATTCCTTGATTTTGTCAACATTCTCCTGCTTAGGGCCATTATTGCAGATATCCTCTACGCCAGCATAAACAACCTGAGCCATACGCTCGCGCTTGTCTGGAGAAGTAGGAAGCTGAATCTGCACTGTAGCGCCCTTCTCAGGATAGTCCTGAATGCCTGCACTGACTGGCACGCCATAAGCACCGCCTTCGTCCTCGCGAACTGTCTCAGTGTAAAGCATGTCCATTGACTGCTCAAGCATATCAACCATGAGATTGTTGCGCATTGTCATTTCCATAGGAGCAGTATAGATAAATACTGTCACTGAGTTTGGAGTTTCCATCTCCTTCTCAAAGACATTCTTAATCTTGCCCTTATTCACAATGAGGTCAATGCTCTTCTGGCTTTCCTTGCTCTTGAGCACTGGGAGAGCGCCAAGATACTTGGCAAGAAGTGGAGCAATGCTATCAGTATTGAAATCACCAACGAGGTAGAACTCGAAGTCGTTTGCATCAGCAAAACGCTCCTTGTAGATTTCAATCACGCGGTCGTAATCAATCTTATCAATATCCTCAAGCTTTGTTCTCATCGCGCGTACATTATTATTATATACTACGCTTGCTACAGTATCAGAGAAAGCAGTCATAGGATTGAGTTCCTGATTAGCAAGAGCCTGCTTCTGACGCTGCATTGTTGAGTTGAACACTTCAACATCCTTGCGAGGAGCTGTAAATGCGAGGTAAGTGAGCTGAAGCATTGTCTCGAAATCCTTCTTTACACAACTACCACCCAGACCTTCTGTGCGGTTAGAAACGCTTGGGCTTACACTTGCCTGAATACCAGCAAGCTTCTTGCCAAGGTCGATAGCGCTGAAATTGCCCCAGCCACCGATGCCAACCATGCCAGCATTAGCAGCCTGCAGATATTCGTCGTTAGAGTAGTATGCTGTACCACCCCAGCTGACAGCCTGCATAGAGATATTGTTAGGGCTGAAATCAGTCTCCTTGACATGAACCTTGATACCATTGCTCAATGTAATGACCTTGAAGCCAAACTTCTCGTCCTTAATGCTCTTCACCTTGCCTGGCTTGCCAAGATTTGCAATGAGAGGATCATTGTTCACATCTTCCTTGTAAGGCTCTATGTTTTCAGCCTCAACCTCAGCCATATAGCCAAGAATTTCTTCCTTTGTTGGGTAATTGATGTCCTCCTTGTCTGGGCAGAACACGCCAATCACGAGATTTGAGTCAGGCATCTGAGCAATCATCTCATTAACAGCATCAACAGGCACGTTTGGAACAATCTGATTCATCATCTGATATGTCCATTCGATGCTTGGTGAAGGCTCGTTGTCGAGGAAGTTGCGAACATAGCCATCAACATAAGTAGTATTAGTGATCTTATCACGATGGAGGTACTGAGCCTCAAGCTGTGAGAGATACTCTGTCTTGAATCGCTCGAACTCACTGATTGTGAATCCATGACGCTTAGCACGAAGAATCTCACGATAGAGAGCCTTAACAGCATCCTTCTGACCATTATCCTTATAAGTCACACCACCGCTAAATGCATCCATTGTCTTAGAGATGATGAATTTATCATAGCTGAAGCTTGCGCCAAGGAATGGAGGATTCTCCTTCTGGATGATTTCAGAAATACGATCATTGAACATGCTGCTCATTGCGCCAAGAGCATACTGAACAATAATATAGTTAACGCTCGACTTCATTTCTTCTGGCATAGGATCGCTCTTCCAGCTGAAATCAATCATGCTACGCTGCTGCTCCTTATCCTTTGCAAGGCAGAAGATAGGCTCCTTATTGCTTGGAACAGGGAAATAAACACGCTCAGCAGGATTCTCTACAGCCTTAATGTCTGCAAACACAGTCTTGATACGATTCTCAATATCGTCAACATCAATGTCGCCTACAATCACGAGAGCCTGAAGGTCAGGACGATACCACTTCTTGTAGTAGTCACGAAGAGCCTTGTATGGGAAGTTCATCACAACGTCCATAGTTCCGATAGGCAAACGGTTTCCGTACTTGCTATCCTTCAAAAGAACAGGCAATGCCTTCTCATACATACGCATCATTGCAGAAGAGCGCATACGCCATTCCTCGTTGATCACGCCACGCTCTTTGTCGATTTCCTTGTCCTCAAGCAAGAGGTCATGGCTCCAATCGTGAAGAATGAGGAGACAAGAATCGATTGCTCCTGGAATCTCAACATTCACATTGTTGACATTGTAAACTGTCTCATCCACACTTGTATAAGCATTAAGGTTCTCACCAAACTTAACGCCAATGCGCTCTAAATACTGCTTCAGGTTGTCGCCTGGGAAATGAGTTGTACCGTTGAAGCACATGTGCTCAAGGAAGTGAGCAAGACCACGCTGATCTTCTTCCTCCTGCATAGAGCCAACCTTCTGAGCAATGTAGAAATCCACACGCTTCTCTGGCCATTCATTGTGCTGGATGTAGTATGTAAGTCCGTTTGGCAGAGTGCCTTTGCGCACTGCTGGATCAAGCGGAATTGTTGGCATCTGCATCTGAGCGAATGCCATTGCAACTGTCGCAAAAAGAGCGACAAAAGTAATAAAAAACTTCTTCATTATTTTAACAAGTTAAAAATCTTTTGTTGGGAGTTTTGGGCAGACATTTTGCCAAAAGCTCTGAGGGGTTGGCTGAAAGATTATTTGTCGAGGGCATGCTTAGCGTAATCCACTGTGTAATGCAAACCTCGGCTTTCTTTGCGCTCCAAAGCCTGGCGAGTGATGAGATAGCCAACATTTATCATATTGCGTAGCTCGCAGATATCCTTTGTAGGCTTTACACGCTTGAACAAGTGCTCCGTCTCTTCGTAGAGCAAATCCAAACGCTCCCACGCACGGTGCAAGCGAAGGTCTGAGCGCACGATGCCAACGTATGTTGACATGATCTGATTCACCTCCTTAGCGTCTTGAGCAATAAGCACTTTCTCCTCGTTTGTGAGAGTGCCCTCATCGTTCCACTCTGGCACCTTTTCATTGAACTCATATTCGTCAATCACCTCAAGCGAATGCTTAGCAGCAGCGTCGGCATACACAACCGCCTCTATCAACGAGTTGCTTGCCAATCTGTTGCCTCCATGCAAACCTGTGCATGAACACTCACCCACAGCATAGAGTCGCTTGATGCTTGACTGAGCATCGAGGTCAACCTTGATGCCGCCACACATGTAGTGAGCACATGGAGCCACAGGAATGTACTCCTTCGTGATGTCAATACCGATTGAGAGGCACTTAGCATAGATATTTGGGAAATGATGCTTAGTTTCCTCAGGATCCTTGTGAGTTACATCGAGACAAACATGATCGAGGCCATGAATTTTCATTTCATTATCAATGGCGCGAGCCACGATATCGCGCGGAGCGAGAGACAAACGCTCGTCATATTTCTGCATGAATTCCTCTCCGTTAGGCAAGCGGAGAATGCCACCATAGCCACGCATAGCCTCAGTGATGAGGTAGGCAGGATGGCGCTCTGCTGGATTGTAGAGAGCCGTAGGGTGGAACTGTACAAACTCCATATCCTTCACTTTTCCCTTGGCGCGATACACCATTGCTATGCCGTCGCCAGTGGCGATATTTGGGTTTGTTGTGGTAGCATACACAGCGCCTGTTCCTCCTGTAGCCATCAAATTGACCTTAGAGAGATATGTATCAATCTTGCCAGTAGTAGGATTTAGAACGTATGCTCCGAAGCATTCAATATCTGGAGTGCGGCGAGTGACACGAATGCCAAGATGATGCTGAGTGATTATTTCCACAGCAAAATGATGCTCCAGCACATCAATGTCAGGATTGCTGCGCACTGCCTCCATCAATCCACGCTGTATTTCTGCGCCCGTGTCGTCGGCATGGTGCAAGATACGGAATTCCGAGTGACCACCCTCGCGATGAAGGTCAAACTCGCCATCCTCCTTCTTGTCGAAGTTCACGCCCCACTGCACCAAATCCTTAATGCCTGCAGGGCCGCCAGTCACCACCTGACGCACTGCATCAGGGTCGCTGATCCAGTCGCCAGCAATCATGGTGTCTTCTATATGTTTGTCGAAATTGTCAACAAGCAGATTTGTAACCGAGGCAATACCTCCCTGAGCCTTTGCTGTGTTGGCCTCTTCGAGGGTTGTCTTACAGATAATGGCAATTTTGCCTTTCTTTGCCTGCGCCACCTTCAAGGCGTAGCTCATACCAGCCACACCTGAGCCGATGATGAGGAAATCATACTTCTTAGTCATAAGTTGTTATCAATTATGAGGCAAAAATACTAAAATTCCATGACACACACCCACTCTCGCGCATAAAAAAGTATGTTTATGAGTCATTTGACCTTGTTTTATGCCATAATTGCAAAGTGCGGCTATTCAAAAAACTACCGCTAATCACCTTCCACTATTCCTTTCCCAGAACACACCATCTTCATAGCCTTGTATGCGAGGATTGTCATCAGCAAGCAATAGGCGCTTGGCTGCGAGAAGGCAATAGTCGAAGCTCTGCTCTATTCCAAGGCAACGGCGGTTCAGTTTCTTTGCCACAGCAGCGGTAGTGCCACTGCCAAGGAATGGGTCGATGATGAGATCGCCAGGACGCGAAGAGGCAAGGATGAGCTTTGCTATGAGTTTCTCTGGCTTCTGCGTGGGATGGTCTGTATTTTCGGGCATTGACCAGAAGGGAACGCTGATGTCGTCCCAGAAATTGGAAGGACAAGTGATGCGGTACTTGCCATCGTCGGTGTCTTGCCAATCCTTAGGTGAGCCATTCTCACGATAAGGAGCAAGTACGCGACGCTTCTGCTTCACGGCTTCAAGGTCAAAGTAGTAGTGTTGCGGATCCTTTACTGCAAACCAGATGTCCTCCATTCCATTCTTCCAGTTGCGTGACGCACCGCGCCCCTTCTCGCGCTGCCAAGTGATGCGGTTGATAACGGTCAGGTTTTCTTCCAGCACTCGCTGCAAGCTGGACGAGCAGTGCCAGTCGCCACATAGGTAAAGTGAGCCATCAGGCGTGAGTTTCTGACACAGGAGCGGAAGCCATGTGCGAAGATAATCTTCATAGGCAGCGGAGGACATTGCTGAGAACTTATTTCCATCAAAGTCCTTGTGCAGATTGTATGGAGGATCAGCAACGATGAGGTTGGCACAACCATCGGGTATGGAAGATAGCACGTCGAAAAGGTCGGCACACACGATGCCTTCAGCTTGCAAGGCAGTGCTTATCAGTGGCATAAGCACCGGCTTTTCATCTTCGCTAATAGTGATTGTACGGTTGTTTTTCGCCTTCATCAGTGGTTTTAACAATAATTTAGTGAGTATTTTGTGCAAAGGTAGGATTTTTATTCTTACCTTTGTGGCATAAAAACAATATTTTTTGGAAGATGAACAAAAATAGAATGATTCTTGCTGCGCTGATGGCTTGCTGCTCTAGCTTGGCACAGGCTCAGCAAACAGCGATAAAGATGGTGGCTGACGGTCATTTCTTTGGCGCGCGTCAGCAACTGGAGCGCTACCTGAACGAGGCAGAGACAGGCGATAAGCACACGGAAGAGGCAGAGGCGCTGATGCTGGTGTGCGACTACGTGCTGCAGAACCCCGGCACTGCCGACAACATCGGTGCATGGGTAGAGGAGAATCCTGCATCGCCATACGTGAGTCCGCTCAGTTCCATGCAGCGCATAATCCTGCTGAGAGAAGGACGCTACGACGAGGCTTTAGGACTCTTCTTCGCTGCCGAAATCGAAGGTGAATGCCTGAACTGCAACACAACGTATGCCTACCCTCTTGGCAATCTTAGCGAGGAGGCAGTAAGCTACAACAAAGTGCTGTACCGATTGGCTGGCGAGAAGTTCTACGACCAAGGCGACTACGAAAGAGCCATTGGCTACCTGACGCAGGGCGAGGAAACACGCAACAGCCTTTACAAGCTCGGTATGAGCTATTTCAACACAAAGAACTATGAGTCGGCTGCCAGCAAACTCAGCATGTCGGCAGACACTGATCGCGACGAACTGGCTCAGAACGCGTGGCTGCACGCAGGTCTCAGCTACTTGCAACTTGGCAACAAGAAGAACGCCCAGATGGCATTCCAGCAGGCAAGCGAGATACAGGGCGTGGCATCTGTGCGCGAAGAGGCACTCTACAACTATGCCCTCACGCTGCACGAGGGTGCATCGATGGGATTTGGCGAATCGGTGAACGTGTTTGAGCGTTTCCTCAACGACTACCCACGCTCAAAGCATGCAAACAATGTGTCGCAGTATCTGTCTGAGGTGTACTTCACCACCAAGAACTACTCTGCTGCTCTCAGCAGCATAAACAAGATAAAGCAACCAAACAACGAGATACTCACTGCCAAGCAGAGAGTGCTCTACAACCTCGGCATACAGGAGTTCACAAAGGGCAGCTACGACAAGTCGCTCAACTTCGTAAACCAATCCATAGCGCTTGGCAAGAAAGATGCTGAGGCTCATGCAGAGTCATATTACCTGAAGGGCGAGAATGAGTACAGGCTTGGCAACTATCAGTCGGCAGCAACCGACCTGAAGCAAGCACTCACCCTTGGTGCAAGCACCCCAAGCAAAGCACTAAAAAACAACGACTATGCCACATACAGCTTGGGCTATACACTGTTCAAGCAGAAGAAATATGCAGACGCTTTGCCACAGTTCCAGAAGTTTGTGAACTCCCAGCTTGGCAAAGTAGTATCGCAGACAGGCGGTGCGCAAGTCAATGCGCTCGTATCGGATGCTCACAACCGCATAGGCGACTGCTATCTCGACACTCGCAGCTATGACAAAGCATACGAAAGTTACCAGAAAGCACTGGAAGTGGATCAGGCAAGAGGCGACTACGCTTTGCTGCAACAGGCATACATACAAGGATTGAAGGGCGACTATGATGCCAAGGTGGCGCTCATCGATAAGATGAACAGCGAGTACACCAACTCTGAGTACGTATCAGACGCTCTCTTCGAGCAAGGCAGAGCATACGTGCAGAAAGGCGATATACAATCGGCAACCAACACATTCCAGTCGCTCATTGAGCGTCATCCGCAGAGTTCCAACGCTCGCAAGGCTGGCAATGAACTCGCCATGCTGCTTGCCGAAAGTGGCAAGACAAATGAAGCAATAGGTGCATACAGACAAGTGATTAACGACTACCCTAACACAGAGGAAGCTCAGACTGCACTTGCCAACCTAAAGGACATCTACACTGGGCTTGGACGCGTGAACGAGTATATGGAACTGGCAAGCAAGATGGGCAAGGTGTTCTCGGCTGAGGAACTGGACGAGATGGTGCATGACGCTGCCGTGAAAGCGATGACGAATGGCAACTACAATCAGGCACAGCAATACTACAGCCAGCTGCGCGCACAGACACCATCTGACGACTACCGACTTGAGGCACAGACAGGTATCTTGCGTAGTGCCTACGCTAGTGGTGACTATGCCACAACCATCGCTGTAGCAACAGAGATTCTCGACAATGCCAACAAGCTCTCGCCAGAGGTTAAGGCAGAGGCAAGAATGTATCGTGCCGACTGTAATATGAAGCAAGGTGATCAGCAGAAGGCGGTAGATGACCTGCAGGTGCTCACCCTCGACACGCAGACAGTGTATGGAGCACAAGCTACGGTGCGCCTGGCACAGTATGCATACGACACCAAGCAATATAATTCTGCCGAATTGCTGATATCCAACTTCATCGACTCCGGCACCGCTCACACATACTGGCTTGCACGCTCCTTTGTGCTGCTCAGCGACGTGTACAAGGCTCAGGGCAGAGACGTGGAGGCACGTCAGACGTTGCTCTCGCTGAAGAGCAACTACACTGAGAGTGAAGAGATTAATACTATGATAGAGGAAAGACTAAAGTAAACAAAGAGTAACGTATGAAATCAACAATATTTTTATTCCCGCTTCTCGGTGCATTCGCCTTGCCAGCATCTGCTCAGCTCGACAACACGGTGGAGGTGACGAATGAGGTGAAACCTGTGGTGAAGGATGCAAACAAGATAAACGTGCTGCCAAGCGTGGTTGAAACGCCTGTGAAGCACAACAAGGTAGAGTATGCCAGTCAGTCGCAGCCACACACAAGCTTTGCTGACGAGCCGCTTCGCGACTACAGCTGCGACGCAGCCTACAATGGCAACAAGCGCGGATACTTGCAGTTGGCTGGTGGCAGCCACGGACAGGTGGACGCTGAGGGCGCATATCAGTTCGACTTCTCCAACCATGACGCGCTGAACATCGACCTCACGCTGAAGGGATTCAATGGCACAGCTCGCGACAATGAATACTATGACGTGAACGACTGGAAAAGCCGCTTCTACAAGAGTCGTGTGGCAGGCAAGTACAACCATCGCTTCGACAATGGCGTGGATTTCTACCTGAAGGGCGATCTGGAAGATCATGTGTTCAACTACATGCCATCGTTCAGCGTGTTTAGCAACCAGACAGACAAGCAGCACAACTTCCTTACCACCATCGCTGCAGGCATCACGCCATACGAGATGGGCGACCTCACATTGAGCGGAACTGCATCGTTGCAATATTTCGGTCAGAAGCGCCCAACGAACCTAAGCGAGACATACGACGAGAGCATACTCAATCTGAATGGATTGGCAGACTACATGTTCAGCGACGAGCACAGCGTAGAGCTGGGCGTAGAGTTCTTCAAGTCAGGCTATAGTATGGACGAAGTGAAGGGCATTACTCACCTTCATTTCACTCCACATTACATTTACAATGGCGACAACGTGAAACTGCAGCTTGGCATCGTGGGCGGCACAGATGGCGACATTGCTCCAGACGTGCAATTCGCCTACCACGTCACATCCCGCAGCGATTTCTACATCAACGCCATAGGCTATGACGTGGACAACGATTTCCGCCGCTTGAGCAACATCCACCCATACTTCGCCTTCCAGATACCGATGCACAAAAGCCTGAAGGTGGATGCCGAGTTCCATCAGATCAATGCCAGCATTGGCTATCGCTTCAACTCCAATAATGGAGTGAGCGGCAACCTGAATGCAGGCTATGACGTGGCAAGCAACGTGGCAGAGATTGACGAGATCTCGAATATTGAAAATGGATTGCAATACCCTTTGGTGACATTCTGCAATAGCCATCGCTTCTACCTCAACGCCGACTTCACGTTCGCATACAAGGACAAGGTGAAGGTTGACCTGAAGAACCAGTTCAATGCGTGGAAGCACAAAGGCGAGGATGCTGACGAATGGATATCAGGTTCATACACCCGCCCAACGCTCGACTTGCGCTGGAAGGCAGACTTCACCATCGTGGAGAATCTGCACGCTGGGTTGAACTGGGAGATTAGCTACTACAACAATCCAGACATCCCCAATGCGGGCATGAAGCCATACGATCGTCCTATCACAAATAATATCGGCATGTCACTCCGCTACGCATTCCCAATCGATTTGCCACTCTCTGTTTTCGTGAAGGGCGACAACCTTCTCAACCAGAAGCACGACCGCTATTTTGGCTACCGCGCTATCGGTGCCAACGTAATTGCAGGCGTGGCAATGTCATTCTAATGTGCTAATAAAAAATAAAATACGCTGCTCACGATAACTTTTTATCCGAAAAGTTTGGGAAGAAAAAAGAAAAAGCGTACCTTTGCAGCCGAATTTAAGAAAGAGGGTTCCGATGTCATCACGGCGTCGGGATTCTTTTTGTTTTACTTTTTTCGTTTATTAACCTGAAACAGAACATTATTTAAAAACAAGAAACTACTATGGCATATATGTCACAAGAGGGCTACGACAAGCTTCGTGCCCAGATTAAGCAACTCGAAGAGGTTGATCGCCCAGAGGTTATTCGCCAGATTGCTGAAGCACGTGAGAAAGGCGACCTCTCGGAGAACGCAGAATACGATGCTGCAAAGGAGGCTCAGGGCAAGCTCGAGACAAAGATTGCAGAGCTCAAGGCTACACTTGCAGACGCAAAGATACTTGACCCAAGCAAGCTTGGCAAGAAGGATGAGGTGCAGATTCTCTCAAAGGTGCAGATTCGCAACACAGCTAACGACGCTAAGCTCACTTACACACTCGTAAGCGAGGGTGAGGCAAACCTCCGCGAGAACAAGATCAGCGTGAAGACTCCTATCGCTCAGGGCTTGCTCGGCAAGAAGGTAGGCGACGTGGTAGAGGTGACTGTTCCACGCGGCAAGATGAGTTTCGAGATTTTGAGCATTAGCTTCTAATATTGCACAGGCTCTATAGCCATGAAACAAGAAAACTGACCATGGATATATTTTCTAAGATTGCAGCTGGGGAGATTCCTTCCTACAAGTGTGCAGAGAACGAGGAGTTCTATGCATTCCTCGACATCAATCCTCTCGTCAAGGGTCACACGCTCGTCATTCCTCGTCGTGAGGTTGATTACGTATTCGATATGGAGGACGATGAGATTGCACGCTACCAGATATTCACAAAGAAGGTAGCAAAGGCTCTCAAGGCAGCCTTCCCTTGCGTTAAGGTGGCACAGGTTGTGCTTGGTCTTGAAGTGCCACATGCACACATCCATCTCATTCCATTGCAGAGCGAGAAGGACGCGAACTTCGCCAACGAAAAACTCTCTCTCCCTGCAGAGGAGATGCAGGCAATTGCAGCAAAGATTTACGCTGAGTTCAACAAGTAAATGCAATACCACGATCCCGATTTTGGGACGGTGACTGTGACCGTCAACCCCAGAGCGCGTAGCATCATTATGCGTCCTGAGGTTGACGGTCTTCGTGTCACAGCCTTCAGGGGGGCAACGCTCTCTTTCGTTCGCGAGGTGATAGACAAGCACCGCACTTCGCTGCTGACGAAGCAAGCCAGCATTAAGGAGAGGCAGCAATTCACCGACGAGGACATAGCACAGATGCGCTTTGCCGCCAAGGCATACCTGCCACGCCGCACGGCAGAACTCGCCTACATGTGGGGATTCAAGTACAAGAGCGTGAAGATACAGTCATCGCGCACCCGATGGGGATCTTGCTCTGTTTCGTGCTCCATCAACTATTCCCTGTTCCTTATGTCTGTGCCCGAGCACCTCATCGACTACGTCATACTCCACGAACTCTGCCACACCATCCACCACGACCATTCCCCTGCCTTCTGGGCAGAAATGGACAGAGTGACAGATGGCAAGGCAAAGCAACTTAGACAAGAACTACGCAAATACCATACTCAATAACTATGCTTACACAACAAGAATGCGATTTCCTGCACTCACGCATGCAGGGCACGATGATAGAGGCGCTTGGCATGCGCTTCATCCCAACCGACGACGAATACGCTGTGGCTGAAATGCCTATCTGCGCTGCCACTCGACAGTATTTAGGCATACTGCACGGCGGTGCCTCGCTCACGCTTGCCGAAACCATTGCTGGAGTGGGCTCGCTCCACATCACACAGTATGATGAGGCATACGCTGTGTGCGGCACTGAGGTGAGCGGCAGCCATGTAGCGATGTCTGCCACTGAGGGCAAGGTGTATGGCAAGGCACGACTCATCCACGCAGGCAAAAGCACTCACGTATGGAATGTGGATGTTGTGGGCGAGGATGGACAAATCATCTCTACGGAGAGAGTGACGAATAGGATTATTAAGAGAAGGGGATAGGTTAGAGGTTAGAGGTTTATAAAAAATAGAGTAATATGATTGACTTGAACAAATATGCGGCATACGCACTGTATCGCCTTCCATTCGCAGACGAGATAAGAGTGGTGTGTCAGTATGGAGAAACCGCCCATGCTGGCAGCCGCTGTTTTGTCATGATTCCATTCGACGAGACGAAGCACGCCACCATACGCATCACACCCGATGTAGAGATGACCATCAATACGGCTGTGCTCGACATTGATGCGCAAGGCTCGAAGCTTCATCCCGACGGCAACAGAGAAGTATATGCTGAAGCTTTTTCACGCTTCCACTCTGCCATACCTTCGCCATTCCCAAAACTCGTGCTTTCGCGCAACATAGACACACCGTATGACGGCGATCCGCTCAAGGCATTCTTCCGTGCCTGCAAAGCATATCCACGCACTATGGTTTATCTCTGCCATACTAAGGATGAAGGCTATTGGCTGGGTTCTACACCTGAGATTCTTATCTCTGGAGCTAAATCCCACTTCTGCACCGTAGCGCTTGCTGGCACAATGACGAGCGAGGGCGAGTGGTCTGTCAAGAACCGCCACGAGCAAGCCATCGTTGCAGATTACATACGCCAGATCATCACTCCCATGAGCAGTGTGGTGGAAGAGGAAGGACCATATACAGCGCACGCTGGCAACCTTCTCCACCTCAAGACACTCTTCCATTTCTCACCTCTCCCATCGGTCAGCATTAACGACTTCATTTCCAAGCTCCACCCCACTCCTGCTGTGTGCGGCATGCCAAAGAACGAGGCTAAATCATTCATTCTAAGCAATGAGGGTTACGACCGTCGCTACTACTCTGGCGTGGTTGGAATGCTCGACTCGCAAGGCGAGACGAACCTATACGTCAATCTCCGCTGCTGTCGCATACACAACGGCATCGCCACCCTCTATGCTGGCGGCGGCATACTGCCAGCCTCAACAGTAGAGAGCGAATACGCAGAAACAGAACATAAGATCAGCACAATACAGCAAGTGCTTTGATTCCCTTCCCCCTCCCTCAGCCCTCAACTCCAAACATTCACCTCTCAACTTCCCCCTTCTCCATATATGTTTTCTACCAAAACCAACATACTACAACTCACCTCTCTCCTTCTCCAGTACGGCATCACTCAAGCCGTAGTGTGTCCAGGCAGTCGCAATTCTGCCGTAGTGCACACTCTGCACGCAGCAGGCATACAGTGTTTCAGCATCACCGACGAGCGTTCAGCAGGCTTCTTCGCCATTGGCTTGATTGAGGCAAACGGTGGAAAACCCGTTGCTGTGTGCGTGACGAGCGGTTCTGCCGTACTCAACCTCGCCCCAGCCGTGAGCGAAGCCTTCTACCGCAATTTCCCATTGCTTGTCATCACAGCCGACCGTCCGCAGCGATGGATTGGTCAGATGGACGGGCAGACATTGCCCCAGCCGAATGCCTATGGCAGCATGGCAGCACTTAGCGTGAGTCTTCCCGAACCCACCGACGAGGAAAGCAGATGGTACTGCAACCGTCTCATCAATGAGGCTCTCATAGCTCAGCAGCGCACTCATCGCCCTGTGCAGATCAATATTCCTATCACAGAACCGATGTTCGACTTCTCCGAACCCTCTCTGCCACACGAGCGACTCATCCACAGGCACGACAACGCCACACCCGCATTCACTCTCAGCACTCCCTTGCTGCAAGCATGGCAACAATCATCACGCACCCTCATCATCGTTGGTCAGATGCTGCCAGAGGAAATGCGATTCTGCGCTCCTCTGCTCCAGCAGTTAGCACAATCAGGGTGCGCCATCTATGCTGAGAATCTCTCCAACATACATCTATATTGCAGCAAAGACATCTATTCCTCTGCCGACTTGCCACAAGACAATGCATTCACAGCAGCGCCCGACCTCATCATCACGATAGGCGGACACATCGTGTCCAAGACATTGAAGCAGCACATTCGCAAGAATCCGCCACAGCACCACTGGCACATATCTCCACTGGGCGAAGTGGCAGACCTCTTCATGCACTGCACCGACATCATCGAAACCACCCCTCTGCAACTGCTCTCCGCACTCTGCCAGCTATCTGCCAATCAAGGCAAGCAATACACACTTTCACACTACGGATTGACGTACAAGCCACTCACTGTGTCTACATTCCACCAAACGCTCACCACCGTTCTCTCAGCACTATCGCCCGACTGGCACATACAAGTGGCAAACAGCACTATGGTGCGTGCCTTGCAGCAATTGTACAGCGGCACTAACCCCATCCACTGCAATCGCGGCGTGAACGGCATCGAAGGCTCTTCTTCTGCGGCTGTTGGCTATTGCACTGGCAGCAACGCTCCAACCATCCTGCTCACTGGCGATCTCAGCTTCTTCTACGACCAGAACGCTCTCTGGAATGCCTACGCCAAAAATCCATCCGCTCCTCTCCGCATCCTGCTTCTCAACAATGGCTGCGGCGACATCTTCCACCATCTTCCAGGACTCAAGAGCCCTTGTCTCGACAGCAACATCGCAGCCGCACACACCACCACCGCTGAGGGCATAGCGCATGAATGCGGAGCGGAATACCTCTACGCTCAGACAGACAAGGCACTCATACTCTCCTTGCCACTATTCCTTACACAGGAAGCTAAGACTGTGATACTTGAGGTGTTTGTTTAGCAACAAGGGGGAAACTTCCACCAACAATAGGGTTTTTACTTTCAAGTGTAGGGAAAATGAGTATGCGAGCACACGAAAAAGTGCGTAACTTTGCAGCGTCAAAAAACAAAAAAGGTAATGCATAGTTAGTAATATAGTTAATAAAAAGGTTAGTAAAAAATTGGTGGTAATTGATAAAGTGATAAAAATTAGTTAGTACTCTCGAAAGCAAATACAACAGACATAATTTTAAGATTCCCATATCTTTAGGGTTCTCAAAAGGTGAAATGTTAAAAACATAGATAATACAGGTAATATAAGATTTTGTTAGTTAGGAAAGCAGAACGCCCCAGCATCGCGATGATGCTGGGGCGTTCACTATAAAGGTGGTAACTGCATTCTAAAGTTTCTTCGTACATTGTTGATTCTTTTGCAGTTTGCAATGCGCTGTGTGCGTATTGCAAACTGCTTTTTTTGTTGTGAAGTGAAAAAAGTTGGGGAAATGTTTTGATGATAATATAGAAATGTGTACTTTTGCACTCAAACCAGTTAGTCCATAAGGGTGGCTGGGCCTCTCGTTGGTCGTGACCACGTGGGAGGAGCAAGGCGGAAGAGTCGCCTTGCTGACGTGAGGTTTATGCCTCAAGACATCGATGGTGCAATGAGTCCGATACTCTTTAAGGAGTTGATGATGAGTTGCAATGGGCATTCGCAAAAATTGAATATGACAATTGAATTCTTAAAGCTAACACAGTTTTCTGGCAATAAGGCACGTTTCTACACTGTTGTAGTAAATGGTGAGGAGGAATCGCTATACACTAAATTCGTTAAAGAGAATTTAGAAACCCATCCTAATGAGTTGCGCGATATGATGACTAGAATGTATGTTATGGGGCATAGTCAAGGTGCGCGTGAACCATTCTTCAAGATGAGCGAGGGAACGGCAAGCGACAATGTAGTTGCTCTTTATGACAGGCCAGACAAGCAACTTCGACTCTATTGTCTTAGGTATGGCAATACCACGGTTGTTTTGGGTGGCGGAGGCATTAAAACCACTCGTACATATCAAGAGTCTCCGCAACTGTATAATAGTGTGAAACTTTTGCAACGCATCTCTGCAATCATAGATGAGGCTATAAAGAATAAAGATATTGTTATTGATGAAGAAGGCAATATTATTTGTGAACAAATATTAGACGATTATGAAGACGACTAAAAAAGATAAGAACATAAATGCTTTGATGGAAGGAATCACTCTCATTAATGTTCAAGAAACAGAAATGCGTATGGAAATAGCTGCCTGCCTATATGACGCTATAATTAAGTGCGGCATGACTCCCCATTCATTCGCTTCTCGACTCGGCATATCAAACGAAATAATTGACTTATGGCTGTCAGGCACTATAGACATTCCTACAGAATCTCTATACGAAGCAGAGAGTGCACTCAATACTGATATTAAATTTCCTTCTTCCATATACGTATAATTGAACAAACTATAGATATTCTGATTTTGGCAGTTTGCAATGCGCTGTGTGCGTATTGCAAACTGCTTTTTTTGTTGTAAAGTGGAAAAAGGTGGGGAAATGTTTTGTTAATAATGCATAAATGTGTACATTTGCACTCGAACCAGTTAGTCCATCATGGCGGCTGGGACTCCCGTTGGTCGTGACCACAAGGGAGGGGCGGGGCGAAAGAGTTGCCTTGCTGACATGAGGCTTCGTGCCTCAAGACATCGATGGTGCAATGAGTTGGATACTCCGTAAGGAGTTGAAGATGAGTTGCAAAGGGCGTTTACGTAACGTTTGTCTTCTGTTATCGAAAATCTGGTAAATTTTCAATTGTTGTAAGAAGCATTCGCAATCGGAACGTCCACGTGGGCGATTTATACCCAATCACATCCACACTTCAATGCATACTCTTCTTGTATGCTTTTGTGGTTTCATATTGTGATTCCTGTATATCTCCTGTGACGTGGGCTAACTGGTTGCTTATCCTTACAACAAAGGTTTTACCAGAGCCTCGATAACGGGATAAGCAGGATAGTACAGCAACCCACGTCCTTTCATTTTTTTATATATTGTTGATTCTGGGGTTGCAATCAGAAAAAGAATACGAGATGTTTGCAATAGTAAATTGCTTATACGTCTCAATGTAACCTATACAGATAAAGAAAATGACAAACAAAGTTTTATTCATTTGGCTATTTGTACTGAGATAATCCAGAACAAATACAAATACACATTCTATTCAAAGATTGTGCAAACTGACTATTTCTCTTAATATAAAATAGTATTAACGAAAACAATTAACATTATTATTAATCACAAAAACATCTATCTAAATGAAACCCTCATGACATAATTTGTAGTCGCCAAAGTTCATGAAAAGGGTTGACGCCCGTCTATATTATATACACTAATATACATTAGACTATGGCAGACATCCAGTTCACACAGGTCGTATCGCGCGGTTGCG
>JAZRYI010000026.1:0-27512 GCA_045600665.1 Bacteroidaceae bacterium | reverse complement strand
TTGACACGGTCATACAATTCACGTGCCCCCTTGTGGTCAGAGCAAGAGGCAATGGCAAGCACCACAATCAGCCCCACCACGCAATAAAACAGTTTTCTCATATTATTCTTGCGATTATTTTTGATGCAAATATACACTTTTATTCTCAAATAAGCCTATTGAAACACGATAAAATAATACACCAAAAATACGCCATCGTATAAAAGTTGTTGGTTTACTTCTGGTTACTGTACACAATACATAAAACAGAAAAGGTGGCTATGTTGCAAAATTAACAGCAAAAGCAACATTTCTAACCGTATGATGTTGGCGGTTTTCTATTATGCCTATCCTCGCTTTGCTAATATGCTCAGAGCAACAAAAATTCCAAGCCTTGAAATGGCGATTTCAAAGCTTGGAATGACGGATTCAAGTCTTGGAATAATTATTTCATGACTTGAAATGACAGTATCTATGACAGAACGAATAAAATATTTCTATTTACACGATTAGATGATTTGTTGGCATTGTAATGCCGTGAGCCTACGGCAAAGACGACTGCAATCATCACAGCATCTTCAATGCTTTCTTGATGACCACCTCCACCTTAGCATCAGGCTCGTCCTTCAATATCGCTTTCACAGCCTTAGCCACAGGCGCTGGCGAGAAGCCAAGCATCTTCAATGCCTCACATGCTTCGTTGTAAACTTCGCTATTTGGCATTGCAGCAGCTGCGCCACTCGACGCATTAGAAGGCGATTCGCCACCAATGGCAAGCGTGGTCACCTTATCCTTCAGTTCCACGATGATCTTCTGTGCAGTCTTCAAGCCTAAGCCCTTCACTGTCTTTAGCATCTTATCATTGCCATCCATGATGAGCGTTGCCAGTTCTGCGGCAGAGAAACTGCTGAGCATGGTGCGAGCAGTATTGCCACCCACACCGCTCACGCTGATGAGCAGGAGGAACAGCTCACGCTCCTTCTTTGTGGCAAAGCCGAAGAGCACCCACGCATCTTCTCTAATTGCTTCATGCACATAGAGCTTGCCTTCCTCTTTGCCTTGAAGCGCTGTGTATGTATTCAAGCTGATGTTGCAAAGATAACCCACTCCATTGCAATCAATTGTGGCTGTAGCAGGGGTCAAGTCATCTATCTTTCCTTTTACGTATTCTATCATAATCCAATAGGTCTTGTTACGTTAAACAACCATTCTTTATGCTCTTCGTCCAATCGCGGTGCAAGACGGTCATAGACCATCTGCTGATAGCTGTTGAACCACTCTATCTCCTCCCTCTCCAGCATCTCGACAAGTATTGGGCTTGTGAGCACAGGACAAAGAGTGAGTTGCTCAAACTTGTAGTATGGTCCGAACGTGATGCCCTCCATAGCCTCAACAACGAGCATGGTGTTCTCATGACGAACGCCATGACTGCCTTCTATGTAAATGCCAGGCTCGTCGGTGATTGTCATGCCAGGAAGCAGAGGCGTTGGTCGCCACTGCATGCGGAACTGATGCAAGTCGATGCCCTCATGCACAGACATGAACTGTCCCACGCCATGACCTGTGCCATGCAGATAGTTGATGCCATATTTCCACATTGCATCGCGAGCGAAAGCATCGAGCTGCGTGCCGCAAGTTCCCTTAGGGAACACAGCAGCGCCCAGCTTGATCCAGCCGCGCAGCACGAGGGTGTAGTCGCGCTTCATCTCCCATGTGAGAGGACCGAGAGGTATGGTGCGTGTGATGTCGGTGGTGCCATCAAGGTACTGGCCGCCAGAGTCGATGAGCAGCAAGCCTTCTGGCTTCACAGGCGCATCGGTTTCAGACGTTGGCTCATAGTGCACGATGGCACCATGCTCTGCATAACCCATAATGCTCTCAAAGCTGATGCCTTTGAAGTATTCCTGCTCTGCACGGAACGATTCAAGCTTGTCGGCAAGCGACAGCTCTGTCTGTCCTCCCTGTGGCACATTCTCCAGCGTCCATTTTATCCACTTCACCATTGCCACGCCATCTTTCTCCATAGCAGAGCGATAGCCGTTTATCTCCACTTCGTTCTTGAATATGAGCAGATGTCCCACAGGACTATCCTTGCGCACTGGATTCTTTATAGAAGAATATACCGCATAGTTCGTCTTGGCAGGCTGAGCATAGATTGGCAACTCGCACGAAGCCACATCGTTAGCTATTGCTTCGTATGGACGAATATCGACATTTTCATTCTTCAGGTATGCCTCCACCTCTGGAGTGAGCTTCTCTTCATTTATATATAATGTGGCTGTGCTTGGCGTGATGAACATATAGCTCACGAGGAACGGAGTGTATTCGACATCGTTGCAGCGCAGATTGAGTGTCCATGCCACTTCTTCGAGCATAGACACGAGCAAGCCGCAGCCGTTCAGCTTCTCACGAATACGACCTATCTTGCTCTTAGCGCTCTCGCCTGCAAACTGAAGTTCCTGCACGAACACCTTGCCATCTGGTATGCCTGGGCGATCCTGCCACACCTCGGCGTATGGGTCGATGCCAGTTCTGAGTGTCAAGCCGTATGGCTTCAAGTCATTAGCCAGTTCTTCCACATACTCCACCGTGTTCACCCATCCATCGACAGCCACCACGCTGCCACTCTCCAGCACGCTGCCCAACCATTCTGCCTGAGTTGGCGTACCTTCTATCTTTTCTTTCATCAGCACGAACTCCGAACCGCTCAACTGCTCATTTGCAGCAATGAAATAGCGTGAATCTGTCCACAGCGCAGCCTTGTCGAGCGTAACCACCGCAATGCCAGCCGAACCTGTGAAACCACTAATCCATCTGCGTGCCTTCCATCGCTCTGGCACATACTCACCCGAGTGCGGATCGGTGCTTGGCGTGATGAAAGCACTGATGCCCTCGCGACGCATCACCTCGCGCAAAGCCTGTATCTTTTCGTTTGTTGTCATATTTCCAGTTTTGTTTTATATATTATTAATGTGTGCAAAGATAACGATTTTAATTTGAATAACGCAAAAAATACTGCCTTGTATAGCAAAAAAGATGAAAAGCCACCATGATACTGCACTTGCACATGCAAATACCACTCTATGTGATTTTACGAAAAACGAATGCACCAACTTTTTTCTACGTTTTTAGGCTTTTATTTTGGTACATTAATCAATTATATGTATTTTTGCAAAACAATTGCAATTCACAACAATTGCGACAACAATTTTTTGAATAAGAAAACTAACTCTATCCGCAATAACAAAACCTATTCTATGTTAAGAAAAATCCGAATATCTCTTGCAACAATAGTGTTCGCACTGATAACATTGTTGTTCCTCGATTTCACGGGCACGCTCCATGCGTACCTTGGATGGATGGCAAAAATCCAGTTCTTGCCTGCTGTGCTGGCATTGAATTTCATCGTCTTGGCAGTACTAATCATCCTGACGCTTGTGTTCGGCAGAATATACTGCTCGGTGATTTGCCCGCTCGGCATCATGCAGGATATTCTCTCCTGCCTGAACAGGAAAAAGAATCATTTCAGCTACTCGCCAGCCAAGTCATGGTTGCGATATGCAATGCTTGCGCTGCTTGTCGTGTCCATCATCTTTGGCTTTGGCTCCATCACGTCTCTCCTTGCGCCATACGGCAGTTTTGGCCGCATCATGCAGAACATCTTCCAGCCTATCTACATCGGAGCGAACAACTTGCTCGCAATGATGTCGGAACGCATGGAAAGCTACACTTTCTACGAGAGAGAGGTGTGGGTGCGCTCACTCCCTACATTCATCATAGCAGCAATCAGCTTCATCACTCTCACCATCTTAGCATGGAGAGGCGGTCGCACATACTGCAATACGATTTGCCCTGTAGGCACTGTGCTTGGCCAGCTCGCGCGCTTCTCGTTCATGAAAGTAAACATCGATGCAGACAAATGCAAGAACTGCCGCAAATGCGAGAAGAACTGCAAAGCGTCATGCATAGACATAAAGAACCACAGCATCGACTACTCTCGATGCGTTGCCTGTGGCAATTGTCTTGAGCAATGCAGCTTCAACGCCCTTTCATACTGCAAGAGCGTGAAGAAGCCTATCAGCGCAGAGCCAAAAGAAAAAACTGGTGCCACTGCAAGCACAGCAGGCCGCCGCGAGTTCCTCGTGGGCACAGGCATTGCCATCACCACCGCAGCCCTTGCCCAGGAGAAGAAGAAGGTGGATGGCGGTCTGGCAGTGATCGAAGACAAGGTGCAGCCAGAGCGCAGTACCCCTATCACCCCTCCTGGCTCTCTTTCTGCACAGAACATGAGTCAGCGCTGCATTGGCTGCCAATTGTGCGTGAGCGAATGCCCTAACGATGTGCTTAGACCAAGCACAGACCTCAGGAACCTGATGCAGCCGACAATGAGCTATGAACGCGGATATTGCCGACCTGAGTGCAACCGCTGCTCGTCAGCTTGTCCTGCTGGAGCAATCATGCCTATCGACCTTGCGGAGAAGTCTTCCATCCAGATTGGTCATGCAGTGTGGGTGAAGAAGAACTGCATCCCTGTAGCAGAAGGTGCATCATGCGGAAACTGCGCACGCCACTGCCCTGTGGGTGCAATACAGATGGTGCATCCTAACGGCGATGAGACTCAGCCAATGATTCCAGCAGTGAATGAATCACGCTGCATCGGTTGCGGCGCGTGCGAGAATCTTTGTCCTGCACGCCCATTCTCTGCCATTTACGTGGAAGGTCACGAAGTGCATAAATACAACTAACTCCAACAATGGGCTAAAGCGGATGGCACAGCTGCTATCGCCTATAGTTCACGAAAAAACTACATCTCAAATGAAACAAGTAAACAGACGAGATTTCCTCAAGATATTCGGAGGCGCAACCGTTGCCTCTTCCGCCGTCCTTGCGGCATGCACATCCAAGGATGCCCAGCAAACCACTGCTGAGCAGCAAGAGCCGCCAACCGACAAGATGACAATGCGCAAGAATCCAAACACTGGCGATGTGGTGTCTATACTCGGCTATGGCATGATGCGCCTGCCCGTGCTGCCCAAGAAGGAAGACACCGATCCCGACGTCATTGACCAGGACATGGTGAACAAGCAAGTTGACTATGCCATGGAGCACGGAGTGAACTACTACGACACGAGCCCTGCTTACTGCCAAGGCAACTCCGAGACAGCCACAGGCATTGCCCTTAGCCGTCATGACAGAAGCAAGTATTTCGTTGCCACGAAACTCAGCAACTTCGCGCCTGAGACATGGACACGCGAAGCTTCGCAAGAGATGTTCCGCAACTCGCTCAAGTACTTGCAAGTAGATTACATCGACTACCTCCTTCTCCATGCCATAGGCGGAACGAGCCGCAACCTCAACGGCGAGGACCTCGACTCGCATCAGACTTTCAATGCACGCTATATGGACAATGGCATCCTTGACTGGCTCGTAGAGCAGAAGAAGGAGGGCAAGATCCGCAATCTTGGCTTCTCGTACCACGGCGACATCGCCATCTTCGACCAGCTACTCCTTTGGCACGACGAGGGGCGCTATCACTGGGACTTCGTGCAGATAGAGCTCAACTACCTCGACTGGAACTTCGCCAACGAAATCAACCCGTCCAACACCGATGCCGTCTATCTCTACAACGAACTTAACAAGAGAGGCATCCCTTCCGTCATCATGGAGCCACTTCTTGGCGGCCGCCTTGCCAATGTGCCAGATCCTATCATTGCCAAGATGAAGAGCATGCGTCCGGAGAGCAGCGTTGCATCATGGGCGTTCCGCTTCGCTGGAACCCCAGATGGCGTGCTTTGCGTCCTCTCGGGAATGACATACATGGAGCACTTGCGAGACAACTTGCGCACATACGCACCACTTGTGCCTGTCACAGAAGAAGAGGATGCATTCCTCATGGAGATTGCTCGAGACATCTACGACCTCAATACCATCCCTTGCAATGAGTGCAACTACTGCATGCCTTGCCCATACGGCATAAACATACCTGCCATCTTCTCTCACTACAACAAGATGATAAAAGAGGGCAACATGCCTCACAGTCGCAAGTCGGAGATTTACGCAAAGCAGCGCAAGGCATTCCTCGTAGGGTATGACCGCAGCGTGCCTCGCTTGCGCCAAGCCGACCATTGCATTGGCTGCGGAGAGTGCGTCAGCCACTGCCCGCAGCGCATCGCCATCCCTAAGGAAATGCACAAGATTGACATCATGGTGGAAAACCTGAAGAGAAATGGAGCAATTGAAGACAAGGCAGCCTCAAGTTAAGCGAGTGAAAATGGGGCATGGCACATGGCTCTGCTTTAAATATAAATAATGTATAAGGGGAAACACTGTTTTTCCAGGCTTAAAAGAGTCGCAGCACCGATTTGACACAAATCAAGTGTTGCGACTCTTTTTTTCAGAGTTTTTCGCTTTTTCGCAACAAAAAGACACATTTTCCAACTTTTTTATAGCAGATTTATATTTTTTTCTTATTTTTGTTGTGAGTTTGTTATTTTTATTATAACTTTGCATCGCAAAACAAAACAAGACATGACGGTTTAAGAGTAAACCTGAAAACTTGAAGTCAACAATAGAGAGAATAAACAAAAATTATATAAACCAACAAAAGATTCTATTTAAAAATGGACGCTAAAAAAGTGTTGGAAGACCTCAAAAGACGTTTTCCTAATGAGCCTGAGTATCACCAGGCAGTAGAAGAAGTTCTCGGCACAATCGAGGAAGAGTATAACAAGCACCCAGAGTTCGACAAGGTGAACCTTATCGAGCGTCTTTGTATCCCAGAGCGCGTATATCAGTTCCGCGTAACTTGGATGGACGACAAGGGTAACATCCAGACAAACATGGGTTACCGCGTACAGCACAACAACGCTATCGGCCCTTACAAGGGAGGTATCCGTTTCCACAGCTCTGTAAACCTTGGCATCCTCAAGTTCCTCGCATTCGAGCAGACATTCAAGAACTCACTCACTACACTCGCTATGGGTGGTGCTAAGGGTGGTTCTGACTTCTCTCCACGCGGAAAGTCAAGCGCAGAGGTTATGCGTTTCTGCCAGGCATTCATGCTTGAGCTCTATCGTCACATTGGTGCTGACTGCGACGTTCCTGCAGGTGACATCGGCGTAGGTGGTCGCGAGGTAGGCTACATGTTCGGTGCTTACAAGAAGTACTGCCGTCAGTTCGAGGGCGTGCTCACTGGTAAGGGTCTTTCATTCGGTGGCTCACTCATCCGTCCTGAGGCTACTGGTTACGGTACAGTTTACTTCCTCCGCGCTATGCTCAAGACTAAGGGCGAAGAGGTTGCAGGCAAGAAGGTTCTCATCTCAGGTGCTGGTAACGTTGCTCAGTACGCTGCAGAGAAGGTTCTCCAGCTCGGCGGTACTCCAATGACAATGTCTGACTCTAACGGTTACATCTACGATCCAGACGGTATCGATCGCGAGAAGCTCGACTACATCATGGAGCTCAAGAACGTTTACCGTGGCCGTATCAAGGAGTATGTTGACAAGTACCCAACTGCTAAGTATGTTGAGGGTGCTAAGCCTTGGTTCGAGAAGGGCTGCCAGGTTGCTCTCCCATGTGCAACTCAGAACGAGCTCAACGAAGAGGCAGCTAAGGCTCTCGTTGCAAACGGTGTAATCGCTGTTGCTGAGGGTGCTAACATGCCTACTACTCCAGAGGCTATCAAGGTATTCCAGGACGCTAAGATCCTCTACTGCCCAGGTAAGGCTTCTAACGCTGGTGGTGTATCAGTATCAGGTCTCGAAATGGCTCAGAACTCACAGCGCCTCTCTTGGACTTCAGAAGAGGTTGACGCTAAGCTCCTCTGGATCATGGAGAACATCCACGAGAACTGTGTTAAGTATGGCACAGAGGCTGACGGCTATGTAAACTACGTGAAGGGTGCTAACGTTGCAGGCTTCATGAAGGTTGCTAACGCTATGATGGCTCAGGGTGTAATCTAATAGTGCGCACGATTCAATAAAAAAACATAGCACAAGTGAGGCGCGGCGAAAGTCGCGCCTCACAAATCAAAACATATACTTAAAACAACCAGCAGAACGTTCCAAAGCAATTTGGAGCGTTCTCTTTAGTTTAGTTAGCTTATCAAACATGCAATAATGCTAACTCGACAAAGCAACTCCTCGGCAAATGCAAACAAACGTTAACAAACCGTTGCGTAAACATTGACAATTGACGGTTTTTGTGAAAATTCCGTAAAAACTTTCTCACATTTTTGCCTAACTTATTTTTTTTACTTAACTTTGCATCGAGAATTGAATAATCGGTTCATATCAATTTATACGGAAATATTAAAACAACAATGGAGAAAACTCTTGTAATATTGAAGCCAGGTGCTGTACAGCGCGCACTTGTTGGCGAAGTAACAGCACGTTTTGAGCGCAAAGGCCTCCGCCTTGCGGGTATGAAGATGATGCAGCTCACTGACGAGTTGCTCAACGAGCATTATGCTCACCTCGCAGAGAAGCCATTTTTCCAGCGCATCAAGAATTCAATGATGGCTTCGCCTGTAGTTTGCTGCTGCTATGAGGGCGTTGATGCCGTTGAGACAGTACGTAACATGACAGGTAGCACTAACAGCCGCAAAGCAGCTCCGGGTACAATCCGCGGCGACTTCGGTATGAGTTTCCAGGAAAACATCATTCACACTTCCGATTCTCCAGAGAACGCAATAATTGAGCTGAACAGATTCTTCAAGCCAGAGGAGATTTTCGATTACACTCCAGGCGTATTCCAGTATCTTTACGCCAACGACGAGTATTAATCGTACAAACTCTCTAACCTTTACCAAACCCAAATCAATAAATTTACCTTAAAAAACCAAAAAGACCAGTGATTTTTTCAGCAATAAAGAAAACTCTTGGAGTAGCAATGCTCTCGATGGTGTCAGTCGGCGGATTTGCCCAAGACCTCATCGCGAAGCAAGCTCCGTCCGACAAGCGAATGAAGGACGTGCACAACGTGAAACTGCACCACTCCGTATCACATTCAGCATCAACTGCCGACCTCAGCAATCCTGCAGCTGATATCTACTCTGACTGGAACAACGATCAGATTTCGAATGTAGGTGGTCGCGTGGCATCAAACTACAAGATTGATTTGCGCGGTTTTCACATGCCAACTTCAAGCCGCAAGGTAACAAGCAACTACGGTCCACGCTGGGGACGCCAGCATGCGGGCATCGACGTTAAAGTATATATTGGCGACACTATCACAGCTGCATTCGACGGCAAAGTTCGTATGGTCAAGTACGACGGCAAGGGATACGGCTATTATGTAGTGATTCGTCACCCAAATGGTCTTGAGACACTCTATGGCCACCTGAGCAAGCAGCTGGTTAAGCAAGATCAGATTGTTCGCGCTGGCGAGCCAATCGGCCTCGGAGGAAACACTGGTCGCTCGACAGGATCACACCTTCATTTCGAGACTCGCCTCCTCGGTCAGGCAATCAACCCTGCATACATGTTCGACTTTGAGCGCCAAGACGTAACTGGCGACTATTACATCGCAAAGACTGGTTCAATATCGAAGGGTTCTGCTTCACGCACAGCAAGTCGCATTGAGAAAGAGGATGAAAACAAGGCTCTCGCTGCCAACACAGCAGAAAATGCAAAGGAAACAGCTGCAACAACTCAGCAAAAGCAGTCATCGCGCAAGCAGAAGAAGGAAAAGGAGAAGAGCGTAAGCTATTCTGTAAAGAGCGGCGACACACTTTCTGCTATCGCTCGCAAGCATGGCACAACTGTTGACAAGCTCTGCAAGCTCAATGGCATCAAGTCAACATCAACTCTCCACCCAGGACAGAAACTAAAGTGTTCATAAACAAAGCATTTGACATATAACAAATAATATAGATGGCATACAAAGCGGTTTGTATGCCATTAAACATAATATAGGAATGGATACTCAGCAGCAATTCAAGCAAGCCATGGCAGGATGCCGCGACATCTTCAAGAAGAAGTTGCACGACTACGGCGCAGCATGGAGAATCATGCGCCCATCCAGCGTCACTGACCAAATATTCATCAAGGCAAACCGTATCAGAAGCCTGGAGGTGAAGGGCGTTTCGCTCGTGGGCGAGGGCATATTCCCTGAGTTTCAGGCTATCGTCAACTACGGCATTGTTGGCTTGATACAGTTAGAGTTAGGATACGCAGAGCGTGAGGATCTGACAGCGGAGCAGGCATTGGAATACTACGACAAGTACGCACAAGGTGCTCTGGAGCTGATGCTGAAGAAGAACCATGACTATGACGAAGCGTGGCGCTCAATGAGAGTGAGTTCATACACCGACCTCATCCTCATGAAGCTCAATCGCACTAAGCAGATTGAAGGTCACGATGGCAAGACTCTCATCTCAGAGGGCATCGATGCCAACTATCTCGATATGATCAACTACTCTGTGTTCGGCCTCATCAAGCTAACTGAGGCTGCAGAGGCATAAACAAGGATACAACTGCCGATGACCAGAAAGAACAAAATGCTGACGATGAAAGTCCTGGTGAATGCTTGCAGGCTATTGCTTGCGACAACGTTCATCTTTTCGGGATTCGTCAAAGCAAACGACCCTTTTGGAACAGTATACAAGTTAGAGGACTACCTCGCCATCATAAATCTCAATGACATTCCAGAACTCATAGTACTGGGAGGCGCAGTGCTGCTTGCTCTGCTTGAGTTCATGCTTGGCATCAACCTCCTCTTCTGCATCGGCAAGAAAGGCACAGTGCGACTCACATCAGCATTCATGGCTGTGATGACGTTGCTCACTGTGTATATTGCTATAGCCGACCCTGTGTCTGACTGCGGCTGCTTCGGCGACGCAATCATACTCAGCAACGAGGCAACCTTAGGCAAGAACATCGTGCTGATGGCTGCTGCGATAACGTTGCTGAAATGGTATAAGCTGATGTACGACAAGGTGAGAGAAAGCATAAAGGGTCTCATCTCGCTAACGACATTAATCGGCATCATTGCCTACATTGTCTATTGCATCGTGAGTTTGCCTGTCATCGACTTCCGCCCATACAAAGTGGGAACAAACATGCGTGAGGTGTTGGGAAATGGCAACAGCAAAGAGAGGTTTGATGTGAAGCTCATATATGAGAAGGACGGAAAGACTATAGAGCTGTCGCTGGAGGACGATGATCCCGACTCTACATGGACATACGTGGAGACACGACGCACAGAACTTGACACTGACGGTCTCGCCACAGCAGATTTCTATGTGTCGGACTTAGATGACGAAGATGTGACAGAGGACATAATCTACTCGGACGGCTATACGCTGCTGCTCACCATTCCCGACCTCATGAAAGCAGATGAGGGGTGCATTGACAAGGTGAACGAGGCATACGATATCTCGCAAGAGAAGGGCTACAGCTTCTATTGCCTCACGGCTTCTGCCGACGAAAAGTCGCAGCAGTACTGGCGCGACCACACAGGCGCGGAATACGAGTTCTACATTTCCGACGACAGATTGCTCAAAACTATAGTGAGAGGCAATCCGGGACTTGTGTTAATGAAGGATGGCGTGATTCTGAAGAAGTGGAGCAACTACAACATGCCAGACAACCTCGGTAGCATCGAGGCGATGTATGGCAAACAATAGGAATAATACAAAAGTACTTTAAAAGTAAAGTTTAACTAATAAAAAAAACAACACAACTATGGCAAAGAAAATTGTTGCTGGCAACTGGAAGATGAACAAGAATCTCCAGGAAGGCATTGCTCTTGCAAAGGAGCTCACAGAGGTTGTTAAGGCACCAAACTGTGACGTAATCATTGGTACTCCATTCATCCACCTCGCTTCTGTAGCAGAGGTAATCAAGGGCAGCTGCATCCAGCTCTCTGCTGAGAACTGCGCAAACAAGGCTTCTGGCGCTTACACTGGCGAGGTTTCTGCTGAGATGGTTAAGTCAACTGGTGCTGAGTATGTTATCCTCGGTCACCCAGAGCGTCGTGAGTACTACAACGAGACTCCAGAGATTCTCAAGGAGAAGGTTGAGCTCGCTCTCGCTAACGGTCTCAAGGTTATCTTCTGCATCGGCGAGTCTCTCGAAGAGCGTGAGGCTAACAAGCAGAACGAGGTTGTAAAGGCTGAGCTCGCAGGTTCTGTATTCCACCTCGACGCTGAGCAGTGGAAGAACATCATCATCGCTTACGAACCAATCTGGGCTATCGGTACAGGCAAGACTGCTACAGCTGACCAGGCTGAGGAGATCCACGCTTACATCCGCTCATGCGTTGCTGAGGTTTACGGCGCTGAGGCTGCTGCTGAGACTTCTATCCTCTACGGTGGCTCATGCAAGGCTTCTAACGCTCCTGAGCTTTTCGCTAAGCCAGACATCGACGGTGGTCTCATCGGTGGCGCTTCACTCAAGGCTGCTGACTTCAAGGGAATCATCGACGCTTGGAACTAATATTTAAGTGAGCAAAGAAGAGTGCAGAATGAAGAATGTCCGCAGACGCAATGCACATTGCAATATGCAAGTCGTTCGGAACACCATTCTTCACTCTCCACTCTTCACTCTTCACTTTTCACTTATTTTTATGACACGTTTTCTAACCATATTACTCTTTTCCACATTCTTTGCAACGCTCAATGCGCAGGAGTTCATGGAACAACTTACGCAGAAAGTAGGTGGCAAAGGCACTGTGACCGTATTGCAAGACCCACGTCTCGATGAGATTGTGAATGGCAAGAAGCAGTATGTGGCACCAGTGAAAGAGAAGGAAGAGAAACTGCCAGGCATTCAGACTGGCAAGAAAATGAAGGCACGTGGATACCGAATCCAGGTGTTCTTTGGTGGCAGCACTCGCAACGACCAAGCCAATGCGCAACGAGCAGGCAGCAAGGTGATGACGCTGTTCCCAGAACTTCAGGCATACACCACATTCGACTCTCCTAACTGGCGATGCCGAGTTGGCGATTTCGTCAACAGACAAGAAGCTTCAGACTACATGAAGAAACTGAAAGATGCCAAACTCACTCAGGATGCCATCATCGTGAGAAGCGAGGTGTTCATTTATCAACCATAGAATATACTTATGAACAAGGAAGAACAGTTAGAATCGTTGAAGGCACATTGCCGCCAGACACTCGAAATCATTGGCGAAGACACTCAGCGCGAGGGGCTTGCCAAGACTCCTGAGCGCGTGGCAAAGGCAATGCTTGAACTCACTCGCGGCTATGAGCAAGACCCTATTGCCATGCTCAAGTCGGCAACTTTCCAGGAGGAATACAACCAAATGGTAGTTGTGAAGGGAATTGAGTTCTACTCACTTTGCGAGCACCACATTCTGCCTTTCTTCGGCAAGGTTCATGTCGCATATATACCTAACGGCAACATCGTTGGGCTCAGCAAGATTCCACGCATGGTGGACATCTTCAGCCACCGCCTGCAGGTGCAAGAGCATCTCACCAAGCAGATCTGCGACTGCATTCAGCAGGCACTCACACCTCTCGGAGCCATTGTAGTGATAGAGGCGCAGCACCTCTGCATGCAGATGCGAGGTATAGAGAAACAAGGCTCCACAACAACCACGATTTACTACACAGGCGTTTTTGAGAAAAACGACAAACGCGAGGAGTTCATGAAACTGATAAAGAACTGATGATCAATCAATCCACCATAGACCGTATCGTTGACGCAGCTAACATAGTCGATGTTGTTTCCGACTATGTCACCCTTCGTCGTGCAGGTGCGAGCTACAAAGGATTGTGTCCGTTTCACGACGACAAGACTCCGTCGTTTTCCGTATCTCCAGCCCGTGGAGTGTGCAAGTGCTTCAGTTGCGGCAAAGGTGGCAACTCCGTCCATTTCATCATGGAGATGGAGCAGTTGGGCTACATTGAGGCACTCAAATTCTTAGCAAAGAAATACGGCATACAAATTGAGGAAGAGCAGCTCACGCCCGAGCAGCGCCAGTCGATGAGCGAGCGCGAGAGCATGTTTGCTGTCAATGAGTGGGCTGCCAAGTACTTCAACGACACCATGCATAACCATCAGGACGGTCGTGCCGTTGGTCTTGCCTACTTCCGCAGTCGCGGCTTCCGCGACGACATCATCACAAAATTCCGTCTTGGCTTTTGTCTCGACAGTTCCGACGCCATGTCGCGCGAAGCAAAAGCCAAAGGCTACAAAGAGCAGTACCTCGTCAGTACAGGACTCTGCGTCAAGCGCGACAACGGCACCATCTACGACCGTTTTCGCGGGCGCGCCATGTTCCCATGGATTTCCGTCAGCGGCAAAGTCGTTGCCTTTGGCGGCCGAGTGCTTGATTCTCGCACAAAAGGCGTATCACAAAAATACGTCAATTCTCCCGATTCTGTCATATATCACAAAGCGAACGAATTGTACGGAATCTTCCAAGCTAAGAAAGCAATTGCCAAGGAAGACAACGTATATATGGTGGAAGGCTACACCGATGTGCTTGCCATGCATCAATGCGGCATTGAAAATGTTGTTGCCAACTCAGGCACAGCACTCAACGAAGCACAAATCCACCTTCTCCATCGCTTCACCAACAACATAACTCTTCTCTACGACGGTGATGAAGCAGGTGTGCACGCAGCCACTCGCAGCACCGACATGCTGCTTGCCGAAGGCATGAACGTGAAGATTCTCCTTCTGCCTGATGGCGACGATCCTGATAGTTTCTCACGAAAGCACAATGCCACTGAATTCAAGCAATACGTGGCAGACCACCAAACCGACTTCATCATCTTCAAGAGCAACCTCCTGCTCAAGGATGCCAGCCGCGACCCAATCAAGCGCGCCAAGCTCACAGAAGACATCATCAAAAGCATAGCAGTCATTCCTGATGAAATCATCCGCTCCACATACGTGCATGAGTGCGCTGAAATACTCGGCATGGACGAAAGCGTGCTGATGCGCAGCACAAACAAGAACCGCAAAGAGATTCTTGAAAAGCTGAAGAAAGATATGCAGATGGAGCGTGAGCGCCAGGAGAGGCTTGCCAAACAGCAAGAAGAGGGCAAGAACAGCGAAGCCGCACCTAATGTGCAGACTCAGTCTTCAGGCAGTACCAGTTCGCAAAATGATGAAGGCATGCCGCCATTTTTCCCTGATGAGCCACCGTTCGACCCAACGGATTTTCCTCCTCATGAAGCCCCCCCACTGCAATCAGCACAGCAAACATTCGCACCGCCTTCTAACACCATACTGACCAAACAAAGCCAGAAAGAACAACACTTCATCGGCATTGAGCGAATGATAATGTCGCTCGTGGCACGCTATGGAGAAGCACTGATAGAGGGTGAGGACGAAAACGGCAAACCGCTCGAAATACCATTAGCGCAATACGTGCTCAACGATCTACAGTTTGACAGCATCGAATTCTGTTCTCCGCTATATTCTCGCATGCTTCACACCATTGTAGAGCACGTACACGATGCCGACTTCAAGGCAAGCAAGTTCCTCATCAACAATACCGATATAGAAATCAGTCGTGAAGCAGTCGATCTCGTGAGCGACAAATACCAGCTCAGTTCTGGCAACCAGATGAGCCAGACAGAGGACGAGTTGAAAACCACGTACATCTCCCGCATGCTGCTCGACTACAAATATGCCATAATCGACGACGAACTGAAGCAATGCACCTCTCAGCTCACTCTGCCAGAAGTGAAGAGCAACAGCGCTAAATACACGGAAGTGCTGCAGCGGTTCATGCAAATGAACAACATACAGCGCGAGCTTGCAAAACGATTAGGCGAAAGAGTGTTGGTTAAATGATGAATTAAAATGTCGCTCCCAAAGGGCCCAATGTAGTCAATAAAGAGTCAAGTTTAAGAGTTTAGAATCTATATATCTTGTCAATCCTCAGCCAAGACATAAAATACCTGCAAGGCGTTGGTCCTACCCGCGCCGAACTGCTTGCCAGCGAACTGGGCATCACCACCGTTGGCGACTTACTCACGTATTATCCATACAAATATGTTGACCGCAGTCGCATCTACAAGATCAGCGACATAGACGGCAACATGCCATACGTACAGGTTTGCGGCCAAATACTTTCTTTCGAATCCATTGGTGAAGGACGAGGAAAGCGACTCGTAGCCCACTTCTCCGACCGCACAGGCATCATCGACCTTGTATGGTTTCAGGGCATAAAGTATGTGACGAAGACCTACGATTGCCGTAAATCGTATGTTGTGTTCGGCAAGCCAACCGTGTTCAACGGCAGGATACAAGTTGCGCACCCAGAAATAGAGGATGCACCTGACAACCTCAAGTATGAGGCACGCACCACTGGCGACTTGTTTGAGAAAGAAATCAATCCAAATCTTCTTCCCGATTCTCAACTCAACACGCTCCTTCCTACCTCGCTGTCCGATGAAAATTCCGCTCCTTCTTCTTTCAAAGGTCTCTGTCCAAGCTACAACACCAGCGAAAAGATGAAGAAAGCGGGCCTCACCTCCTCAGGAATGGCAAAGCTCACTGCCAATATGTTCAAGTTGCTCAAGCAGCCACTCAGCGAGACACTCCCTCCGTACATCATAGCCAAGCACAACCTCATATCCTACGATGAGGCTGTGCGAAACATACACTACCCTACCTCTGCAGAGAAACTGCGCCGCGCACAATTGAGACTCAAGTTCGAGGAACTGTTCTACGTCCAGCTCAACATCCTTCGCTATGCCAAGGATCGCCAATTGCGCTATAAAGGCATAGTATTCTCGCGCGTAGGCGAGCACTTCAATACATTCTACTACAACCACTTACCATTCCAACTGACGGGAGCGCAGAAACGAGTCATTCGTGAGGTACACAACGACATGAAGTCGGGGCGTCAGATGAACCGCCTCCTTCAAGGCGATGTGGGCAGCGGCAAGACTCTTGTAGCCTTGATGGTATCTCTTCTCGCACTCGACAATGGGTGCCAGGCATGCATCATGGCGCCAACCGAAATCCTTGCCGAGCAGCACGTAGAGACCCTGCGTTCCTTCCTTGGCGATATGCCAGTCAGAGTAGAGTTGCTCACAGGCACTGTGAAAGGCAAGAAGCGCGAGAAGGTTCTCAACGACCTCATCACTGGGGATATACATATTCTCGTTGGCACCCACGCAGTCATCGAGGACAACGTCATTTTCCACAGCCTCGGACTTGTCGTCATCGACGAGCAACACCGCTTCGGCGTAGCTCAGCGCGCAAAGCTCTGGATGAAGAATGAAGTTCCGCCTCACGTGCTTGTTATGACCGCAACACCTATTCCCCGCACCCTTGCAATGACGCTATACGGCGACCTCGACGTGTCCGTCATCGACGAACTGCCTCCTGGCCGCAAACCGATTCGCACCATCCATCAGTTCGACACACACCGTCCTAAGATATACGAAATGATGCGCCACGAGCTCCAGCTTGGCAGACAGATATACATCGTCTATCCTCTCATCAAGGAAACAGAGAAAATGGACCTCAAAGACCTTGAGCAAGGCTTTGAGGAAATCAGCGCAGCCTTTCCTGAATATAAGGTCAGCAAGGTGCATGGCAAAATGAAGCCAGCCGACAAGGATGCAGAGATGCAGCGCTTTGCCAGCCACGAAACGCACATCCTCGTCAGCACCACAGTCATCGAGGTTGGCGTCAACGTGCCTAACGCCTCCGTAATGATTATTGAGAACGCCGAACGCTTTGGTCTCTCTCAGCTCCATCAGCTCCGTGGTCGCGTTGGTCGAGGCGCCGACCAAAGCTACTGCATCCTCGTCACCGACTACAAGATAGCAGAAAATACCCGCAAGCGCATCCAAATCATGGTTGACAGCACCGATGGCTTCGAGATAGCCGAGCAAGACCTAAAGCTTCGTGGTCCTGGCGACCTCGAAGGCACACAGCAGTCAGGCATGGCATTCGATCTCAAGATTGCCAACCTCGCTCGCGACGGCCAGATACTCAACTTCGCCCGCGCAGCCGCACAGGAAGTCATCGACTCTGATCCAGAAGAGCGCAATCCTCAGAATAATGTCCTTTGGACACATCTTCGCGAATTACGTAAGAGCAACATAAACTGGGGGGCAATCAGTTGAATTTAACCGATGCCTCTACCACTTCAGAAATAGACACACACAGCAAATTCTCTATCCTATGGCACTTTCGGCTGATAACCGAACGTGCCTTTTTTGTGATCGTTGCGACTCTTCACCCACTCTTCACCCTCATAAACTGCGGAATATCAATAAGCAACGATGCACTGGTGATGAGTGAAGAGTGATTTTAAATTCTCTGCAATCTGGCGACGCTTTGTCAATCACTGCCGTATCAAGCGATGGAATGTGTCAAATGAAACTAACTGTACAGCATAGTAGCAGACAGAAAATCGCTTGTAGTGTGAATATGGTTATTCATACGATAAGAATACGGCTATTCATACGATAAGAATACGGTTATTCATGCCGTAAGGATACAAGTATTCTCTTAGTATGAATAACCGTATTCACGCTAACATTTAGTCAAAGCCTCTGCTATTGTGAGATCAAATGGAGTTGTTATCTTTATGTTCTCGCGATTGCCAACCACAAGAGTGACCTTATGCCCAAAGCGTTCCACAACCGAAGCATCGTCGGTAAAGAAGTCTATGTAAGGCTGGGAATAAGCATTGCGAAGGAGGGTGGCATCGAACACCTGAGGCGTTTGTACCAAACGATATTCGCTGCGTGGAACAGTCTCGCTACCTTGCTGTCCGATGAGATGGCGAACAGTCTCCACCACCTCGATAACAGGAACCACAGCCCCACTCTTTGCTGCTTCGTCATAACATGCACCTATAGTTGCAATGGAAACAAATGGGCGCACGCCATCGTGAACTCCAATGAGACGTGCACTGTCGCCTACTTTTGCAATGCCATTCTTCACTGAGTGAAAGCGTGTCTCCCCCCCATTGGCAATAGTGTATGGAGCATCAAAGCCATACTGCTCGCACAGTGAATGCCAATACTCCTGCTGACTCTCAGGCAAGACAAGCACAACCTGCATTGTTGCATCATAAGCGAGGAACTGCTCTATGGTGCGCATCAGCACAGGCTTGCCTGCTATGGGCAAGAATTGCTTTGGGATGTCGCCCCCCATGCGCAATCCTTTGCCACCAGCCACAATCACCACTGCCTGCTGCCCGCACGACATGGCTTCCCTTTCTGGGGATATTTGATTGGAGCCCTTACAAGTCATAGTACATCATTCCTTGCTTCAAGCCTTCAGCAACTTCCGCTCCCTTGAAGTACTCAACGATGGCATAGCCAAGAGCAAGGGCAGCTGCTGGTCCTTTGCCCGTGAACATCAGACCATCTTTCTCCACAAGCGATGCAGTGTACTCTGCGCCTGTGAGGTATTGCTCGAAACCTGGGTAGCAAGTCATCTTCTTGCCTTCTGCAAGACCAAGGTTGCCATACACCATTGGTGCTGCACAAATGGCTGCAAGAGGCTTGTTCTGAGCGCTGTGAGCAAGAATTGCTGCACAAAGACCCTCGTGTGCATTGAGGTTAGCAGCTCCTGGCATACCTCCTGGCAAGAAAAGAAGATCAGCATCTGCATAATCGTTGTCGGCAAAGAGGCTGTCTGCCACGATGCCAACGCCATGTGAACCCATCACGGTGAGAGAATCAGTGATAGAAACTGTTGTTACTTCAAGTCCCGCGCGACGGCAAACATCGATAGGACCAAGGGCTTCTACTTCTTCGAAGCCAGGAGCAAGAAATACAAATATCATATTTTTGTTGAGAAAGTTTAGTTGAGATTTAAGAAATTATTTCAGCTTGAAGCGATAGGTGATGGTACCGTTTTCAGTACTGCTGCCTTGACTGAACTTCGACTGCTTAGCAGCAGCGATGGCTGAGTTTCGCAGTGGTGCAGAAGTTGTGGTGCTGCTCTTGATTGTTGCGCTTGTCACATTGCCATCAGGATTGACGGTGATGGCAACCACGATATTACCCTCGCTTGTAGCATCGGAATATGCTGGTGTGGCAAGATATTTGACCGTACGCGAACCAACTGACGCTGAACCACCTACGCCACCAGCGCCATTACCAGTTCCCGAACCGCCATTGCCAGAGCCAGCAGCTGAGCCATTGCCAGAATTTGCACCCGAACCATTGCCGTTGCCCTTGCCGAATGCACCTGTCACCTTGCTGGCAGCAGATGCAGCGGCCGCAGCCTCTTCCGCTTTCTTCTTGGCAGCTGCCTCCTCTGCAAGCTTCTTTGCTGCAGCAGCTTCAGCAGCCTTGCGAGCTGCGGCGTCCTCAGCGGCCTTCTTGCGTGCTGCCGCCTCCTCTGCCTCTTTCTTTTTCTTGGCAGCCTCTTCGGCAGCTATGGATGCTTCCGATTTCTGAGAGATGAGCGGTTTGGCTGGCTTAGCATCAGGCTTGGCCGCTTCCTTTTCCTTTGGAGCTTCTGTTTTTGCCACGGCAGGAGATGGCTGCTCAGGCTTTTGCTGAGGCGACTGATTGCCAATCTGCGGAGCGAGATCCTCTATGGAAGCTTCGCTGCCGCCATCGCCAGCGTCTGCCTCGGCAGAGGCTTCATCAGTGCCGCCATTGTCTGCAGCAAGGTCTCCAAGCTCTTCTTCCATGTCAAGCATCACAGGCACGCCGTCTTCATTCCTTTCCTCTGGCTTGGCTGCGCTGAGGGTGAGGAAAGCAAGAAGCAGGAGCAGCAGGACGTGGACAACCACTGTGGCCGCTATAGCCTTTAACTTGTCGTTATTATTGTTCATAGATTATTCCTGTTGCGATTCTGGCTGCGAGCCTGCTTCCTTCTTGTCCGACGACGGAGCGGACGAAGCGGCTCTGGTGGCAAGAACCATCTTGAAGTGATTCTCGTTTGCCACATTCAGCACTTCCACAATATTCTTGTATGGCACAGCCTCGTCGGCATAGAGAGAGACGAAGAGCTCAGTGCTGTCAGTGAGGTTCTCGCCGAGCACCGTTGGGAGTTCGGCAAGCGTGACTGGACGCTCATCCTCATCGCCAGTCGAAGCATAGATATTGAGGTCTTTGTCTATCACCACTCGCGCCGTAGCCTTGACTGTGGTTTGCTTGTTGCTCTGCGGCAACAGCACCTTAATAGCGTTTGGCGACACCATTGTGCTGGTAATCATGAAGAAGATCAGCAGCAGGAAGATGATGTCGGTCATCGACGCCATATTGAAGGTTGGCGATATCTTTGTTCTACGTTTTAGCATCTTGCTTATTTACCATTTATGAATTTACTATTTTACCAGCTTCATCCCTCGCTCACGATGTCCATAAACGTCAATGTCTTTGCCTCAAGCTCATTCACTACGCTGTCCACCTTGGCTACGAGGTAGTTGTAGGCAAAGAGCGCAACGATGCCGACTGCAAGACCGCCCACTGTAGTGATCATTGCCTGATAGATGCCGCCAGAGAGAAGGCTGATGTCGATGTTGCCGCCAGTGTTGCTCATCTGCCAGAATGCCTCGATCATGCCAATCACAGTACCAAGGAATCCAATCATTGGCGCACCGCCAGCGATGGTGGCGAGAACAGGAAGACGCTTCTCAAGCCCAGCCACCTCAAGGTTGCCAGTATTCTCGATAGCAGACTGAATCTCAGAGGCAGGCTTGCCAAGACGGCTAATGCCTCGCTCGATGATGCGAGCGCCAGCTGTGTTGGTGACACGGCAGAAGTTGACGGCACTTTTCACGTCGCCGTTCTTCACGTAGTCGCGGATGCGATCCATGAACAGCTTATCCTCCTTGCCAGCACGGCGGATGGCAAAGTAGCGTTCCACAAAAATGTAAACAGCAACGACAGAGAGTACTGCGAGCACAATCATTACCCATCCTCCCTTCGATGCGAGCTCAAGAATACTGAGTTCTTCCATAGTTTTTTGTATTATTTGTTTGCTATTATGTTATTTACTACTTGTTTTGCTTTATAAATCATCATAAGTTTTGTATCTTTGCCCAAAATTTTTGCAGCAAAGCGCCTTTTGGCGACTATGATAAGATTTGGTTGCAAAGATATACAATTTTAATAATATAGACTCAACATTTATTCTTAAATATGACTAAAAAGCTCAAGTTTGCTATTTTTGGCAATGTATATCAAGAGAGGAAAAGTGTAGCCGTGCAAAAATTCTTTGCCATAGCAAGTGAGATGGAGGCAGACATTGCCATCTCGGAGACATTCTATGTGTTCCTGCGCGACAACCTGCAGATCAACTTGCCAGAATGCGAGATCATCACCGACAACAACTTCACTGCCGACTATGTTATATGCATGGGCGGCGATGGCACGTTCCTCGACGTAGCAAGCCGCGTGGCAAGCAAGGAGATTCCTATCATTGGCTTCAACACTGGCAGACTTGGCTTCCTGGCATCGTTCTCGCCCGACCACATCGAGGAAACGATTCGCGACATTTATAATGGGAATTTCAACACCGAAGCGCATAGCGTGCTGTGCATCTCATGCGATGAACTGCAGCTAAAAGACTACCCTTGCGCACTGAACGAGATTGCGATACTGAAGCACGACATCTCGTCGATGATAACCATACACACCGACATCAACGACGAGTATCTAACTACATACCAAGCAGATGGACTCATCATCTCCACACCAACAGGCAGCACAGCATACTCGCTCAGCGTGGGTGGGCCGATAGTCGTGCCACAAAGCAACACGATAGGTCTGACACCAGTAGCACCACACAGCCTCAACATGCGACCAATCATCCTGACCGACGACAGCGAGATAACGCTGAGAGTGGAGAGCCGAAGCCACAGCTTCCTCATCTCGCTCGACGGACGAAGCGAAAGCTATCCTGAGAACGTGCACCTGCATATCTGCAAGGCACCATACGTCGTGAACGTAGTGACTCGCAAGGGCCAAAACTTCTTCTCCACCCTGCGCAAGAAGATGATGTGGGGTGCTGACCGCCGCTGCTAAACTACTGCACAATGAAAATCAACAAGACTAAATATTCCACACGCACCATAGTGAAGTGGCTGTATCGCCACAGCAAAGGTTGCCGTCTCCAAGCCACCATCAACGCCCTGATAGGCATAGCGTTCGTATCGCTTGGACTGCTCGGTGTGGACACCTACCGCGCCATCACCGACATCGCCCTCGGCAAGCAGGAAGGCGAGATCATTGCAACCGCACTCATATTGGTTGGCATCTTTGTGGGCGAACTGACGCTGCACATTGCCCAGACATGGGTGGGCGCAGTGCTGGGAGTTAAGACTCAGAACATCACCCAGCAGTATTTCTTTTCCCGCTTGCTGCGTGGAAAATGGAACGGCGTGGAGAAATATCACAGCGGCGACATACTCAACCGACTGTTTGGCGACGTGGGCGACATCGTGAACCTCATGACCGATGTCATTCCTACGTTCCTCACTGTGATTGTGCAGTTTGTGGCATACATGGTATATCTGCTGTTCCTGGACAGCAAACTCGCCATCATACTCATCGTAGTGTCACCTATCTTCATGATTCTAAGCCGCATATACTTCCGCAGGATGCGCCGCATAGTGCGCCACATCAAGGACAGCAACTCTGTGATCCAAGCCATCATACAGGAATGCGTGCAGCATAAGATGGTGATAAAAGTGTTTGGCAAGGAGCAGAGCATGGTAGATAAGCTGGAAAGGCGACAAGCCCTGCTGCGCTCACAGACAAAATCTCGCGCTCGCTTCTCGATACTGACCAAATCGCTTGTCAGCATCGGATTCTCAGGCTCGTACCTTGTGGCATTCGTGCTGGGATTGATACAAGTGCAGCAAGGGACGATAACCATGGGTGTGCTGATGGCGTTCACGATGCTCATCCACCGCATACAGCGCCCACTCATTGACATAGCGCGCCTCCTGCCAGTGTTTGTGAACAGCATCACGTCGAGCGAGCGTCTCATAGAACTGGAATCGCTGCCGCTGGAAGATGTTGCAGACAAGGCTGATATGCTGCAAGACTATGATACAAAGTCGCTTGGCATAAAATTCGACGATGTTACTTACCGCTATTCAGAGAAGTCACACAATGTGCTCTCACACTTCTCACACACGTTTGCGCCAGGCTCATTCACAGCCATACTTGGTGAAACAGGAGCAGGCAAGACAACACTCATCCGCATGATGCTCTCGCTTGTCTCGCCTCAAGATGGCGATGTGCAACTCATTGACGCTGAAGGCAAAATGCCATTCGCTAATAACCTAAGCAAAGGCAATGACCGAGTGTGGGAACGAAACTTCTTCTCCTACATACCGCAAGGCAACACCCTATTCTCCGGTTCTATCCGCGAGAACCTCATGCTTGGCAATCCTAATGCCACCACTGAAGAGCTATGCCGCGCTCTCCACATAGCAATGGCAGACTTCGTGTTTGAGTTGCCCGATGGCATCTACACAAAGTGCAGCGAGCAAGGCGGAGGCCTTTCTGAAGGTCAGGCACAGCGCATAGCCATTGCCCGCGCCATCCTCCGCCCTTGCAAGATACTCCTTCTCGACGAGGCAACCTCTGCCCTTGACGTGCAGACAGAGAAGAAGCTGCTCGAGAATCTGAAGCAGCACTTCAAAGACATCACAATCATCTTCGTCACCCATCGCCTCGCAGTGGTGGACTTCACTACCGAAGTGATAAAGATGGAAAGGCTGAGAAACTGATGATGGCATCCATGCAATAGCAAAAAGAGAAAAGAACAATAAATAACTAACCTGAAAACAATCATTTTTACACTATGACTAATCAATTCAAAGTAGGAATCATAGGTGCAGGATGGATTGCCTGCAAGATGGCAGAAGCATTGGCACCGCTCGACGATTATTGCGTCTGCGCAATTGGATCGCGCTCAAAGGAGAAAGCAGAAGAGTTTGCTAAGCAGTATGGAATAGAAAAAGCATACGGCAGCTATGAGGAACTGGTATCGGACGCAGATGTGGATCTGGTTTATATTGCCACACCGCATTCTCATCACTACCAGCACGCCCGACTTGCCATCGAGCACAGCAAGCCTGTGCTTGTAGAGAAAGCATTTACTGCCAATGCTCGTGAGGCTGAGGAACTTATAGCATTGGCAAAAGAAAAGAATGTATTCATCACCGAAGCAATATGGACACGTTACATGCCTTTGTCGCACAAGGTGAAGGAGCTCATGGATTCAGGCATCATTGGCGAGCCACGAGTGCTGACAGCAACTCTTTGCTACATGATGGAGCACAAGGAGCGCATCGTTCGCGCCGACCTTTGCGGCGGAGCACTTCTCGACCTCGGCGTGTATGTTCTTAACTTCGCCCGCATGTACTTTGGCACAGACATCGTTCGCACTGTCACCAACTGCCACCTTGGTCCTGAGGGCATGGACATGATGGAGAGCATCTCACTGTCTTATGCTGATGGCAAGATGGCGAATCTGCAATCCGGCGCTCTCACTCTCAACGACCGTCAGGGCATCATCAGCGGCGTGGACGGCTACATCAGAGTGGACAACGTGAACTGCCCAGAGCGCATCGACGTAGTGCGCAATTATGAACTCGTAGAGACCTACGGTCGTCCTGACGGCATGGTGAACGGCTATGAATATCAGGTATATGAATGCCGCCGCTGCATCGAGCAAGGCTTGCTCGAATCACCAATGATGCCGCATGCAGAAACCATCAGCATCATGCACCAGATGGATGCGCTGAGAAAGGAATGGGGCGTGAAATACCCTATGGACGTTTAGGCTTGCCGTTCTTCTTGTCAAGCTCAAAATTGACAGAACACACAAATAACAATTTGATGCCATCTGCCCATGAAGCAGGCAGTGGCATCAAATATGTTGCGAACATCAGAAATACCAAGATTGTTCTGATCTTCCTACCAATGTATTTTTTATTGCATTATTATCTTACAACCTGAGTGAACTCAGGCTTAGCACCTTCCTCCTTAGCCACAGTCACATAGATCTTAGATGAAGTTTCCTCACCATTCTGACCAGCAGATGTTGCTGTGTAGAGATAGTCGATGCTTGTCGATGTCTCGCGGACAGCTACAGTGACAGGAGTGCCAAGAGGGAACTGATAGTCGCCGCAAGCCTGGTTGAAGATCTCCACCTCCTCGTCAGTGCAAGGCTTCTCCTCCATGAATGCAGGCAGGCTCTCAATCTCGCCCTCCTTGTATCCCCATTCGATGAGGAAGCGATTCAGCTCAGCAGGAGCAGCAGCCACGCGGACAGTGCGCACGCCATAGCCCTCCATCACCTCAGCCTTTGGCAATGCAGCCTTCAAAGCCTCGGCGCTTGCCTGCAAGCCACCGCTGCCGAATGTGCAGAACGGAACGATCTTCTTGCCCTCGAAAGCCACATTCTTCACAAGAGCCTCGATTGGCTTTGCGTATGTGCCGAACCAGATTGGGTAGCCAAGGAAGATGATGTCATAATCCTCGATGTTTGACTTGAGCTCCTTCACCTGAGGCAGCTCGCCAGACTCAGTCTCCTTCTGGCAACGCTCGATTGTCTGCTGGAAGTCGCCATCGTATGGGTTCTCCACCTCAATAGCCTCGATGTCAGCACCGAGCTGTGCCTGTATTTCTTCCGCAACAGTCTTTGTTGCACCTGTCTGAGAATAATAGAGCACCAGCACCTTTGCCTGCTCTGCCGACTCTTCAGTCGCCTCAGTATTCTTCTTTGATGTACAAGCAGCAAAGCAAAGCGCTGCAAGCACGATTGCAAATAAATTCTTAAACATACAATACTTTTAATTTATAATTTGTAATTCATTTTTATCACGAGAACACGGAGCTTCTGCGAGTCAGCCCCCGTCTTTACCTTTGCCACATGCCAGTCGCAAGGGAACATGATCTCGAATGTGCCCTCCGTATTTTCATAACGCTGCAGCTTGCTGGCATCGAACTCATACTCATGTCGATCCTTCTCCGCCTTGTATCCCTTGTCCACAGAACTGCCGTGATCCAGACGAGCGAACCCCTCCTTGCCTTTCACCACATACATCACATCGATTTTCTTCTCGTGCGACTCTGAGCCCTTGCCATCCCTGAGGTCTTGGTCTGAGCACCAATTCTCGCTGTCCTCCACGCTCACCACAAGGTTTGTTCCCTCTATAGGAATCTTGCCGCCAGGCACAGCGAGGAGGTCATTGCTCTGCAGCCACTCAAACAGTGCCTTCCATTCCTCCGGATTCTTCTGATACTGCAAATAGAATTCCACCAGATTCACCTGCTTCGATGGGCTTGCCTTCGTGAAGCCATTTCTCCACTCGCCTTTCTTTGCCCACTTCTGTGCAAGTTTCACCAATTCAGGCTTGTACGCATTGGTGTACTGCTGCGCAAATGCTGCCGTGCTCGCAGCACTGACAAGCAATGCTGCAAGCAAGTATTTTCTCATTTTCATATCTTTTGCCACTTATTTAACGTGAGTTCGATGAATTGTTTTCATGCCTTCGGCCAATTAGAAAAACCAAAAAAAACAAAAGAAAACAAAAGGAAAACCATAATGTTTTTTCTTGTTTTTGTTCTGTTTATCAAAGGTTTTTCTTAACATGGCGCT
>JAZRYI010000025.1:0-48982 GCA_045600665.1 Bacteroidaceae bacterium | reverse complement strand
GCCGCCATATCTTTCTGTGTCTTAGGAAACAGCAATGAGTGATATGCAACTCTCGCCTGTTTGACTGTCCATGAAGATACAACATCATCCGCAAAGCGTGTGACGAGTTCCATTGCATTGTTGAATTCTGACCACGGTGTTGTTATCGTTAGTTTTTTCTTGCCCATAGCGTCAAAAGTTCTGCCTGACAATCTGAATGCCTCGCCATCACTGGTGACTATATTGCCGCTTTCGAAGGAAACATCACCGATTCCAACAGAAATTCTGGCATCCCAAATCTCCTTCTTCTCGGGTGTAGAAGCCCTGAGTTTAGCTCTAAGTGCAACAGCTACAGCCAGTGAGAGCTCTGGATTGTCCACAACGACCTGAAAGCTGTCGCCTCTGTACATCTCTATTTTTACTGGAGTCAGTGGCAAGAAGTCCGTGACACACGCATTTAATGCATCTACAACAGTCTGTCGCCATTCGACTGCAATATTGGAGGAGTTGACTAAATCTCCTGTTAATACACCTTTAATCATAGATATTAATTATTTGACGATACAAAGGTATCGCATTTTCTTGATTCTGTCAAGTTATTTTGGTTGATTTTGTGAAATCAAGCTAATTTGTTTGATTATTTAATGTATAGTGATAGCTCTATCTTGCATAACGCAAGTCTTACGATACAAAATCAAGGTATTTCGCTTGATTTCGAAGGGTCAACTGAATTAAGTTGATTTGTAAATACAAAAAAGTATTGAGTGGAGCCTTATTTGCTCCAAATTAACAGAAATAACAAATATTGATCATCAGTAACTTGTAAATTTGTTATATTGAAGCCAGTTAGTCTATGATTCCTGGCATAAAGCATTCAAATTGCTGTGATTTTGCAAAATTCTGTCTGCCTCATTGAGTTGTTTTGATGCGTGCTCAAACTAGACTTCTTGATGCCTTAAAGCTATATGCCCATCTGTTTGATTCTGAGCATCAGCAACAACTCGTGTTGCGCTTGGAACCAGGATTCAGACGTTCTGCTGATAGCAATATGGGGCGTGACAAATACCAACAACTTGTTCGTAATCTTCAAGAATTGCGTTCCACATGCACACCAGGAAAACATCTTGCCGACAAACCCATTTCTGATTTCCGTCTGAAATACAAGAATAGGCCAGCCATGCAGCAGGAGATGGCGAAGTATTAGGGAAAAACAAAAACGGAAGGCGAGGGGAGCCTTCCGTTTTTATTGATAGTCAAGTGAATATGCGAAAAGGCAATGGGCGTGTAGTTAACTTTATCGTATATCAAATAGATTGTATGGCTATTTCTATGCTAAAGTCTTGCTGGAAAATACGAAGTGTATGGCAAAAAAGCGCTTTCCGCCATCTACGATTTGGGAGCGAAGTCCAATGTGACACGAATCAAAAACGCACTCATAGACAAAGAGTTGATTGACACAAGCAACAACAAAGTAGTGATTGCCGACCCCGTCTTCAGATTATGGTTCATACAAAACTGCATGTGATCAAGATGCAAGTGGGAAACGCCCTCTTTTGTATCGCTAATCATTGTCTTATTTGCATGAAAAACGTCGTTTTTATTATCTTAATTTGCAGAAATAAGCTCGATTCATTTTCTTAGTTTGCAAATAAAGCCCGTGTGCATTGCGTTAGATAGCAAGAAAAGGCGTACCTTCACCTTATAGTCCTTGCCATCAGCTTGCAGCATTGTCTCGCTTGAGAAACCAATCTGCTGTCCGGCAGGAAAGTTCAAATGGAATGTAAGCACAGTAGCCGTATCGCAGAACTCCACCTTGCTGATGCACAAGAGTTGTGTTATACGGCTAAACGTTGATAATGTTTTTTCCCATACTTCGTTCTTCTGTGCCCAGGATGTGGTAAAGCTTAACAACGACACAGCCAGTGTAATAAAAAACTTTTTCTTCCTCATTTTGATTAGCTATATTTAGGTGCTTTGGATTTCTAAGATCTATCATTACTGAATCGTTAATAAATTCTTATAAATAAATCTTTACAAACCTTTTGCCTTGCAAAAGTACTACATTTTTTTATTTACGATTCATCTTCACCATTAAAAAGAAGCTAATTGAACGACAACTTGCCATAATGTAGGTCAGATATAGCATTTCTATACTTATCATTTTCTTTTTCCATTTCATCTATAAAACCTTTCCTCAGACAGATTCATTTGATAATCTCCCAATGTCCTCCGTTGTCACCTCCAACACGCTTAACGATGTGTTTCATCGCATTTAGATCACGCTGAATGGTCTTAATTGTCACTCCTGTTTTCAGGGACATTTGGTCTCGTGATATCATTGGATTGTTTCTTATCAAGTAAAATATAACTCGCTGACGTTCAGTTAATTTTTCTAAGATACTTTCAAGGACATTTTCAAGGACATTTTCAGGGACATTTTCTATCTCATCATCCCTTTCTTTTCCAATCTTCTTCAAGTAAGCGTCCTCGTCGATGAATGATTCATGAATCTTAATTGTGGCAAGAAAATACTGATTATTCTCGTCTGTTTCAAACGTAGGCAATGGAGAATCATTGTTTTTCAAGGCACGATAAATCTTAGGGAACCCCGTAGAGCGTCCCTCTGTGATATGTAGTTCCTTCAAGAAATCTCCGATGCGCCTATTCCTGTAAGAACGATTGACAACTTTGTCTCTTTTCAAGTCTTTATTCGTGATAGGTGGAGTGGGACCTGCTAGATTATACACTTCGATGCTATCTTTGTTGATACGAATCTCAATAGGATTCCAGTCATCCCACGACTTGTGGAAAACTGCATTTGCCACCACTTCTTCCAAAGCTTGATATGGGTAGTTCCATGCACGTACTGCCTCCGACTCACCCTTCACCTTCATTACCTTCTCAACGAGAACACTGTTCAGATATCGCATTGCTTCATCATACTGCAAATGTATAGGTCCGTGTAGCACCTTCTCGTCAAAGTGATCACCAACATCATCATGGAAATGCACGATCTCAATTCTTGCGTATGGGATGTATTTCTCTGCATTACGTGAAAAGAACAGCAATCCTACATTCTTTGGTTTGAAGAACTCGGTAGGTCCACTGGCAATGTGCATTGAGCGACAAATCTCCTCCATCGACATTCGTTCAAGATCGCTTTCCGTTATGCTGCTGCCCACACGATTCAGGTAATCACCTATCAGCAATTTACTCATATCGGTAATTTCAGCTTGATGGCAGATACGGTCATCAAAAGGCACTTTAGCCGCAAGCGAAATAAGCAATTGCTCATCCATTTCGTTTGCCTTGCGAGTCACTGAAGCTTGACGCACATAATAAACCTTGCCCCTCAGTTCTTCCGATTTGCCTAGATGAATTGGACATTTGTATGGACGTGTGTCGCCACCAGGTACATAAACTATCAATATCATCTTGCCCATGTACTCCACAGGTTCGGCAATTATGGAGACGTACGGCTCCACCTTGAATGTGAGTTGTACCAGTTCTTTTTGAATATCATCCAGTTTATACAAATCAACTCCAACGGGTGGCAGTACAGGAACACCATCCTGTTCCTTCACTCCAACCACAATGTATCCGCCGCCCCAGTTATGTATGTCATTAGCAAAGGCACACATAGAGTGCATCACATCCTCTGGATTCCATCCTTCTTTGAAGTCCAGACGTTCCCATTCAACAGTCTTGCCTTCCAGTAACTGCTTTATGCTTATTGGTAATGCCATAATTGTTTTTTTGTTTCTATTTGACTAATAATCTTTATGGATACTTGAGAAATTCTCAAGATACCGAGTCGCTTCTTCATTGGTTTGCAAACGATCATAAACCAAACATATCATTATCCCAACTACCATGATAATCTCCGTATTGACCATCGGTCATTGCATCCCATGAATCTTCCATTGTCCAATCAGCCCCATAACTACTGTCGTAGTCAACATAGTCATCGTAGCCTATGTATTCAAGATAAAACTTCTTCTTTTCTATGTAGTATCTATATTCGTAGTCTTCTTGTGCTTTAAAGATGATTATTTTGCTGTCATTAGTTGATTTGACTCCTTCGTAGAAATCAATTTCATCAACGACGAAATACCGTTCTTGCCCATCGACTTGCAATAATTTAGCGTAATTAGGATATCTGGCAATTTTCCCTTGTCTGGGAAAACGAAAACCTGTACCTATAGAAATCTCATTTAATGTTCCGTTAATAATGTCTCCTTTGGATGTAATAATGTATTTTGAGTCAACTACAAAAAGATGTTCATACACAACTACGCTGCTCACCTGCGACAACTTATATAGCCAGCCGTGTAGAATAGAATATATTCCGAATCTTTTATCATCCATAAATAGCACCGTAGTGTCAATGGCTTTTCCCTTTTTGTCATAGTCATTACGAATATAATAAACATTCGAGAAATCCATACCTTCAATGACGCCAGTAAGATGATTTCCATGCGATGATATTATTTCTATTCCATTTGCTGATAGAGTGAGAAATATGCGCTCTTTTCCAGTGCTAATAATCTCTTGTACGTCAATTAAATCATAGCCGGAAAGAAAGCTACTATCGCAAATTAATGCAAATTTGTTTTCTTTGTATAATTTCATGCAAGGTATGCATGAAAATGCGTTGGGAATAAGAGGTCTTCTATATGTTTCCATTCTTTACTAATTCGCATGAAATGATAATCTAATTATTCTATTCGCCTTCTGACGCTAAATGCGTTAATTCCTCCAATCTTCTTTTTATGTCTATTTCCTGTATGTATTTATCATAGTTGTAACAGTTTCCTGCCAGTATCCATAATTCATTGCTATTCCAGCAACACAGACTTGGGGCTGATTTCCGGTAGATATTCCTTGGTGGGAATACTACACTGAAATAGTGACGTATTTCAAGTATGTTAGGATTAGAATTGTTGAACATTATATCAAATGAATCGCTCAGTTTTTCAATTAAGCGAGGGTTCTCTATAAAGAGTTTGTCACCATTTTCAACATGAGAATACTCATCATCAATCAATTGCCCTTTATAATAATACAGCACATTGTATGGATTATTTTGTTCGTTGTATGATGTTAATTGGACATATTTGTTGTCAAAGATATTGTATTCGCACGAAGACAAAGAAATCAATTCTTTCTCATTAAGATAAAGAGTGACAGTGTCATACAAATTGTCATTAGACTTTGTACCAGTAAGTGCAATATAGAGTCTCTTGTGTTCTTTCTTTGTGTCATTCTCCAATGTAAATAAGTCAAGCCCAATAATTTCATCATATATGAAAGGGATCATTATGGCATGTTCTTCTGTCAAGACGCCACATTTTTTAGGCAGAGAATGATTGTATGGAATGTATGTTATTCCTCCATATTTTTGTTCTGCGAATATAAATCCCTTCATGTCACACAACAAGTAGGCTCCGCCTTTTCTCCATTCTTTCATAAAATCGTCATCGCGTTTCTTCGTGTCAGAGTAGCTAATCTCATTAGCATCAACCTTAACACGTAATATGTCATTAGAGTATTTATATCTAAAAAACTCCAACCAATCAAATTGTTTCTCCCATGCTTCGGAAGAAAGAATTCTCTCGAAATTATCATTAGTTCTATTCCTCTCTACAATTGAAAAGAAATGCTGTCCACATATTAGTAGCCTTGTTTCTGTACAATCGCAATAGTTATTATACAGAAAGCCTAGTTTGGGACGAAAAGCATCATGATAGCCTCCTCCATGTTTATAAATATAGACTCGTGTGGAATTGCAAGGCTTTCCATACCCATCTATAGTTCGTAATGAGTTGTCTGTCACACTAAGGCGTAGAAACATTGCGTACTCATTTTTTTCATAACTAACAATATAATAACTACCATCAGAACGACACCAGACAAAAACAAATGAGCTTTGTTGTGAGAACAAAACCTTTCCTTTGTCGTCAACTACTATTAGTTTATATTCTACTGGCGAGTCCTTTTTGTGATTGGTAAATCCGCACCATTCGGGGTTAAGCTTACCAATGAAGAAATGACAATTTCTTAATGAAAACGAATACAAGCAGTATTGGCCTTCAATGCTATAATACTGTTTTCCAAGTGTGTAATAAAATGGTGTTTCTGTACAGTAGCAATCTTCCTTGATAAGCGGAGATATAAGAAACGCCTTTTTCCCATAATCTTTCGGAATACAAGTTCTAACAAATTGACCATCAGAATTTACAAGAAGTCCATTGCTTTGTGTGGTGCCTCTATAACAGTAACACTCATCAGAAACAGCAATGTAAAAAATGCCTTCTGGTATTCCAATATCAGCTCTTTGCTTTGTGTTTAGGTTTTCGTCGCAAAAACAAATAGTGTAGCAATGATTTTGCCATGCAACATAAGCATAATAACCACTTTTCTTGCCATTTATACACAATGGCTTAAGGTCTTCATAACCACTTTTATTCAATATGTTAGAAATGATTTTATCCATGGGGGAAGTGCTACATGTTGGTGAATGGTTAAGAAGCTTTTATTCTTGTGTCTTCAAGCAAGAACTTGAACACCGAGTCGTAGAGCGGATTTGCAATGTATGTCTTCAGTGCCATAAGCAATCTTTTTTAGAAGTGAAACAATCGCTGTGATACATAATTCCTCATTGTCGCCACAAAATTACACATTTATATAATATAATACAAGGCCATCACTCTTTTTTTGTCATGAAGGCATTAAAAAAGTTGATTTTATCACGATTCCAGCATAAAGCATTCTATTAGTGACCGACAAAAAACGGAAGGCTCAATTGCCTTCCGCTTTCTTTTTTTTCAGTCGTCCGCTCTTGCGCAATGCTTCGTTGATGATCCATTGAAGCTGACCGTTGGTGGAGCGGAACTCGTCCGCTGCCCAGGCTTCGATGGCAGACATCGTGTCGGCGTCAATGCGCAAAATGAAACTTTTGGTTTTATCTTTCTTTTCTGTAGCCATTACTTTTAATGATTCAACGTTCCCGAATTGATTACTGGCTGTGCTGGCTCGTCAGCGCAGAGCACCACGAGGAGGTTGCTGACCATTGCAGCTTTCTTTTCTTCGTCGAGTTCAACAATTTCTTCCTCAGAGAGTTTGTCGAGTGCCATCTTGACCATTGACACAGCACCATCTACAATCTGTTCGCGAGCAGCGATGATAGCTGCTGCCTGCTGACGGCGAAGCATAACTGCTGCAATTTCTGGTGCATAGGCGAGGTAGTTGATGCGAGCTTCTGTCACTTCGAGACCAGCCATTGCAAGACGCTCGTTGAGTTTGCTTGTCAGCACTTCGTTCACTTCCTCGCTGCCGCCACGGAGAGTAACCTCGTTCTTGTCCTTGCCCTCATTGTCGTAGGCAAACATGCCTGCTACCTCACGAAGAGCAGAGTCGCTCTGCACAGCAACAAACTTCTCGAACTTGTTCATGCGAGCCGAAGCTGCACCGCCCACCTGCTGCTGATTGCTCACGTCGGTGTCGATGTCGAAGATTGCCTTGTATGTATCCTTCAGTTTCCACACCACAACCAAGCCGATGAGTATTGGGTTACCAGTTTTATCATTCACCTTGATTGGCTCAGCGTTCAAGTTGCGAGCACGGAGCGACACGTTCTTAGCGCTCATGAATGGGTTGATCCAGTAGAAACCTGTCTTGCGGAATGTGCCAACATATTTGCCGAAGAAGGTGAGAACCTTTGCCTCGTTAGGCTCCAGCATAGTGAAACCGCAGCTGAAGATTATTGCACACACGAGGAGAATGAACATCATTATGAATGATGCCGCGGTCTCTGTCACAACACCATTGATGATGCAACCTATTACACCTGCCCAAAGCACGATGTCAATCACGATCATGAGGAATCCGTTCAGATAACCTCCATTGTACTCACATTCGTTCTGAATGTTCTGCTTGTTTGTTGCCATACTTTTTCCTTTAATATTAATAATGTGTATTCCTATCTATTGAAATGATATCAAAATGATATTGCAAAGATATGCACTTACTGCGAATCGTGCAATACTTATTTGTGCTTTTCTTCTTTCCTTTAACATTGTTTAATCTTTCGTGCTCAGCGTGTTTGCTCATTTCCACTCGTATGCTCTTTGCCCTTACCCTCGATCCTCCTTTTTCTTCATGCTCACACACTCTTTTGCCTCCCACTCAACAGCTCTTTCACCTTTCACTCACAAAGCCTCAAGTGGTGTGGTCCACACCACCTGACCGTTGTGGTCCACACCGCTGAAGTGCTGTGGACCACACCACTTTCGTGTTGCTGAGTGTGAGCTGAAAGAGTTGCTGAGTGTGGGCTGAAAGAGTTGCTGAGTGTTAGTGGAAAGAGTTGCTGAGTGTGAGGTTGTAGAGCCGTTTGGCGTGAAGGGTGAATATGTCTTTGCAATGCTTAATAGTGCCTCTCAGCGGCAATGCTTTCCTCATCTTACCGCAATTTAACCCCTCTCATTCTCTCTGTTTTGTGTTTTTTATTAAAAACTTATTGTTATTCGATAATTTTTCTTTCATTTTTCTTGCACGAATAAAAATAATCGTTTATCTTTGCACCGAAATTAATTATCGTTTAACAATAAATATATAATGGGTATGAACAAAAAACTTAAAATCTACAGCATGATGCTGATTGTTGCCATCGTAGGATTTGCGTTGGCTGGTATTTTCCATTTTCATCATGACTCATCTGTCTCCTATGAAGACGAAAAACTCTACTTCGAAATGGATGGAGAGGAGTATGTGAAGAACGACACGCTGCAAGATGGGACGATTTATTATGAATGGCAACCAACATTTGAATTGACGGTAAATGTTCGTCCAAAGCAGAACCCAAGACATCCAACATTGCGTTCAAAAGATCCAATGAGCATCTTCCCTGATCCCGTGAAGGTGGAGATGCAGAAAGTGAAGATAAAAATACCTTTTACAAAGGCTGAGAGCGTTAAGAATAGCGTGCTTGCAAGCATGATAGCTGTACTGGCAATCATGAGCGTGATGTACATTTGGATATTCTGTCTTGTGGTAAAACTGATAAAGAGAATCCGCCGAGGCGAGGTGTTCACTCAGCAGATCTCCAAGTATTTGGAAACATCTGGCATACTGATGGTTGTTGCGTATCTGTCGGAAGTGGTGATCGGTTTCATCATGACAGAAACAATGATGTCGCAAGTGAAGATTGCTTATTATAACATAGAGTTTGTGAATGAATCCAATCCGATGCTTATCTTCACAGGCCTGGCACTGATGATTATCTCGCAGATTATCCTTATGGGCAAAGATATGAAGGAAGAGCAGGAATTGACAATCTAATCATCAGGTGGTATGAGTATAATAGTAAATGTAGATGTGATGATGGCAAAGCGAAAAATGTCATCAAACGAGCTTGCCGAGAAGATAGGCATCACTCCTGCAAACATGAGTGTGCTGAAAACAGGCAAGGCAAAGGCAATCCGTTTCTCCACGCTTGAAGCGATTTGCAAAGCATTGGATTGTCAGCCAGGCGACGTGCTGGAGTATAGAGAAGACTAAAAAGAGAGAGTTTGCAATTCAGTTGCAACAGAAATGTCGTAACTTTGCACCCGAAAAAAAACAGCAAAGCTTATGAATTATTTATTCTCATTCGGCGAGGCAGTGATTGACATTGTCAACGAGATGTCTCCCTATCTCCTTCTTGGTTTCCTCATAGCAGGAATCATGCATGCGTTTATACCAAACGGATGGTTCACTAAGTATCTGTCGGGCAATACGTTCCGCTCGGTTGTCAATGCTGCCATCTTTGGCGTGCCGCTGCCGCTGTGCTCATGTGGCGTGATACCAACAGCAATGTCGGTCCGACGCGAGGGAGCGTCGAAGGGTGCGGTGGTGTCGTTCCTCATTGCTACTCCGCAGACGGGCGTTGACTCCATCTTCGCAACTTATTCGCTTATGGGATTGCCATTTGCAATTGTGCGTCCAATCGTTGCGTTGGTGACAGCAGTTCTGGGAGGCGTGTTTGTGAATAGTTTCGAGAATGATGAGGATGTGCAGAGCGCAACAGTAGCAGATGCTCGCGATTATTCGGAAGAACATCATAGTTTCGTTCAGAAAATCAGCGAAGCGTTCAAGTTTGCCTTTGTTGAGATGATGGAAGACATAGGCAAGTGGCTCATAGTCGGCTTGTTGATTGCAGGCCTTATCACAGCTCTTGTGCCTGACTCTTGGTTCGCTATCTTCAAGGATAACTCTGTGATGAGCATGTTGCTCGTGCTCTGCATCAGCATACCGATGTATGTGTGTGCAACGGGCAGTATCCCTATTGCTGTGGCATTGATGATGAAGGGCTTAACACCAGGTTCTGCACTCGTTCTTCTTATGGCAGGACCTGCTGCTAATGCTGCTTCTATCTTGGTGATAAATAAAGTGCTGGGCAGAAAGACGCTTGTGCTTTATCTCATTGCAATTGTTACTGGTGCTTTGTGTTTCGGATTCGGCATCGACTATCTTTTGCCTCGTGAGTGGTTCACACAGGCTTTGGTGGAGATGAAGGCTTGCTGCCATGAGGAAACTGGTTGGTTTGAATGGGCATGCTCTGGTGTGCTTATACTATTGCTTCTCAACGTGCTTCGCATGAAGCTTATGCATAAGGAAACTTGCTCTTGTGGCCATTGTCACGATGAGCATAATAGTCATGGTGGACATTGCAACTGTGGTGGTGAGCGTTGCCATTGTGAGGACGAAGAGCATTGTCATTGTGGTGAAGACGATGATGACAGCTGCGAGACACGCACCTACATCGTGAAAGGCATGACTTGCAACCATTGCCGAGCAAATGTGGAAAAAGTGATAAGAAGTGTGGAAGGGGTTGAAGCTGTCACCGTGGATTTGCAAAGCGGCAAAGCAGAGGTGACGGGCGATGGCTTAGACGATAAAGCAATTGAAGATGCAGTGGAAAGCATAGGCTTTGAGATTGCTTGAGACCGTGAATCTTGCTTGTGGAATATTTGCTTCGGACGCTCCGTCCGAGGCATTTTTTGTGCTTTAAAATAAAAAAAGGGCTACCGCCGTAGCCCATACCTTTGTTAACCTTAAATCTAATACTATGAAAAACACATTGCAAAGGTAAGGACTTTTTTCGATAGAAACGAAGAAAGTTGAAAAAAGTTTGAGTTTTGTTGTATTTTCTTGATGTACGTCAATAATATTTGCCGAATTTCAAAAAAAAACGTAAACTTTTGCAGAAAATGGTGTGCATGTCGTTTTTTTTTCGTAATTTTACAACGTATAATGGATTGGAAGGCGAAAGAACTGTGCTGATGACGTGCAGATGAACGTGTAGAAGACAATAGAAAAGTGTGTTTGAGAATGTGGGATTATACCTCTGAGATAGATAATAAAAATGACAACATAAATGAAATACAAATGGAATTATCAACAACCAACACCCGAGGAACAAGAGCGTGCAGCGGAACTGGCTAACGAGATTCGAGTTAGCCCAGTGATTGCGCAGCTGTTGCTGGCACGAGGCATAGACTCTGCCGACAAAGCACGCGCTTTTTTCCGTCCGCAGTTGCATGAACTGCACGATCCCTTCTTGATGAAGGATATGGATCGTGCGGTGGAGCGATTGAACGAGGCGATGGGCCAGAGGGAGCGCATCATGATCTATGGCGACTACGACGTGGATGGATGCACTGCCGTGGCTTTGGTGTATCGTTTCATCACTCAATACTACAGCAACGTGGAATGCTACATCCCCGATCGCTATGACGAGGGATATGGTGTGTCGCTGAAAGGTGTTGACTATGCCGCAGAACAGGGAGTGAAGCTCATCATCGTTCTCGATTGCGGCATCAAGGCAATTGATGAGATACAGTATGCCAAGGATAAAGGCATCGATTTCATCATTTGTGACCATCATGTGCCTGATGAGGTGCTGCCGCCCGCTGTCGCTATTCTTAATGCGAAGCGTGCTGACAACACATATCCGTACCTCGATCTGTCGGGCTGTGGTGTAGGTTTTAAATTCATGCAGGCATTTGCCATCAGCAATGGCATACCATTCAGCACGCTGATTCCGCTGCTCGACCTCACTGCGGTGAGCATTGCCAGCGACATCGTGCCTATCATGGGAGAGAATCGCATTCTTGCCTTCCATGGCTTGCGCCAGCTCAACAACAACCCAAGCGTTGGATTGAAGGCAGTGATTGATGTGTGCGGATTGACTGACAAGGACATGACAATGAGTGACATAATCTTTAAGATTGGTCCTCGCATCAATGCCAGTGGACGCATACAGAACGGCAAAGAATCGGTGGATCTGCTTGTTGAGCACGACTACAAGCGTGCTGTGAAAATGGCGGAGACCATCAACCGCTACAACGAGGAGCGCAAGGAACTGGACAAGCGCATGACTGAGGAGGCAAGCGAGTTGGTTAAGACGCTCCCAGAGCAAGAGGGCAAGAGTGCCATCGTGATTTACAATGCTGACTGGCACAAGGGTGTGATAGGCATCGTGGCTTCTCGACTCACTGAGATCTATTTCCGTCCAGCGGTGGTGCTGACGCTCGATGGCAACGTCGTGACAGGTAGCGCACGAAGCGTGAGCGGTTTTGACGTGTATAAGGCGGTGCAGCATTGTGAGGACTTGCTCGATAACTTTGGCGGTCATACTTACGCTGCTGGCTTGTCGATGAAACTTGAGAATGTGGAGGAGTTCAGTCGCAGGTTTGAGGAATACGTTGAGGCGAACATCAATCCTGAGCAGACTTGTCCTAACCTCGACATACATGCCGTAGTTAATTTCCGCGACGTGAATCCAAAGTTCCACAACGATTTGAAGCGCATGCGCCCATTTGGCCCTGAAAACGTGAAGCCGCTGTTCTGCACTCAGCATGTGTATGACTATGGCACGAGCAAGGTGGTGGGCAGAGAACAGGAACACATCAAGCTTGAACTTGTTGACAACAAATCAAATAACGTGATGAATGGCATTGCTTTTGGACAGAGTTCTGAAGCAAGATACATAAAGACAAAACGCGCGTTCGACATCGTGTACAGCGTAGAGGAAAACTCGCGCAAGCACGGGGAGGTGCAGTTGCAGATTGAGGATATCAGAACGAGCGAGTGAAGCAGAAGTATTTGGACATATTGAAGGAGTACTGGGGCTATGACTCGTTTCGTGGCATACAGAGCGAGATCATTGACAGTATCTGCGAGGGTCGCGACACCTTAGGACTCATGCCTACGGGTGGCGGCAAGTCGATATGTTTTCAGGTGCCTGCATTGGTGCGTGAAGGTTTGTGCATTGTGGTCACTCCGCTTATCTCGCTGATGAAGGATCAGGTGAACCAGTTGCGTGAGCGAGGCATTAAGGCTGAGGCTGTTTATTCAGGCATGATGCGTGAGGACATAATACGTGTGCTCGACAACAGCGTGCTGGGAGCCTACAAGCTTTTGTACGTGTCGCCAGAGCGATTGGCTTCCGATTTGTTCATCGCCAAGCTGGAGAGAATGAGCAACGTGAGCATGATTGTGGTGGACGAAGCTCATTGCGTATCGCAATGGGGGTATGATTTCAGACCATCTTATTTGCAGATAGCCAAGGTGAGGCACATCATTCCGTATGATGTGCCTGTGCTTGCGCTTACTGCCACAGCCACTCCCAGGGTGGTGGAGGACATACAGGAGAGGCTGGAGTTCAAGGAGAAGAACGTGTTCTCGATGAGCTTTGAGAGAAAGAATCTCATCTATGTGGTGCGCGAGACGGAGAATAGGGCAGACGAGGTGCTGCACATATTGAATGGGGTGAGAAGTGGCAGTGCCATTGTGTATGTACGCACTAGGCAACAAACTGTAGATGTGGCTCGTTTTTTGCAAGATAATGGTATTACTGCCGAGAACTATCATGCAGGATTGACTAATGCGGAAAAGGATCTTCGCCAGACGAACTGGACGAAGAATCGCGTGCGTGTGATGGTGGCTACGAATGCCTTTGGCATGGGCATAGACAAGCCTGATGTGCGTCTCGTCATTCATTTCAGCATGCCTGATTCGCTTGAAGCCTATTTTCAAGAGGCAGGTCGTGCGGGGCGCGATGGCAAAGCATCGTATGCTGTGCTGCTATTCAATCCACAGGATGTGAAGTTGCTTAACAGGCGAGTGCCAGAGACTTATCCCGACGTGGAATACATAAAGCAAACGTATGAGAATGTCTGCTATTTCTTGCAAGTGGGAGTGGGAGAAGCACTGGGGCGCACTTTCTATTTTCCTATGGAGATGTTCTGCCGCACTTTCAGGCAGTTTCCTGTGCAGACCAATAGTGCATTGAACTTGCTGAACAATGCAGGATACATTGAATATCATGAAGAGCAGGAATTCAAGTCGGCGCTGCATTTCATATTGCGAAAGGACGAACTGTATCGCATGTACGAGACAGACAAAGACACGGATCTTGTCATTCAGACAGTGTTGCGCACATATTCGGGTGTGTTTGCCGCTTTTGTGTATATTGAAGAGACTTATTTGGCTCATCAGACAGGGCTGTCCGTAGAGCGCGTGTATCACATTCTCAAGGAATTGAACCATAATCGTATCATAGATTTCATTCCTCACCGCAAGACTCCGACGGTATCTTTCACAATAGCGAGAGTGGAATCGGAACTGATATCAATGCCAGCATTCGTGTATAGTGACCGCAGGGCTGACTATCAGCAGCGCATAGATCAGATTGTGGAATATGCAAGCTCGACAGAGAAGTGCAGAAGCCGGATGCTCCTTAATTATTTTGGCGAAACTACGGCTTTGGATTGCGGACAGTGCGATGTGTGTCTTGAGAGAAAGAAGATGCAGAGAGTGTCTGCGAATGATGTGGAAACAGTCAGAGCGCTCATCTGTAATTTCTTGAGCGATGGCGAGCCTCATCTTCTCACGGCATTGAGAAAGCATCTCATAGCTCAGAAGAGTGATGCAGTAGAGGCTGCAATTCGCATCATGATGGATGAAGAAGAGGTGGTGATGAATGGTTGCAAGATAGTATTGAACGATAAATCAATAACAAAAATATGAATCCAATAGAAATTATTGTAGAGACAACTCAGGCGATAGCGCAGGATGGCACCAACGCCGAAGCGTATAAGAAGCGTGCTACAGTGCTGTGTCAGATGCAGCAATTTGATAATGCATTGAAGGATCTTGATGCACTGATCGACACTTTGAAAGTGGAAGATGCGGAGGTGTATCAGTTGCGTGGCAGCATCCGTATGCAGAAAGGCGACAAGGCTGGTGCATTGGAAGACGTGAAGCGTGCCATTGCTATCAATCCTGAACTGCTAAAACAGTTTGAGGGTGAGTTTAAGAGACAGTAAGTCTTTCTCTTTTAAATGCATAAAGCCCCGAAAGTTGTGCTTTCGGGGTTTTATGATATTATGATTATAGCAAATGTTTTCGATGCCTTAAGTTGTTACTTTATGTTTGCCCTAATCTTTGTGAGGAATCGCTGCATGTGCTCCTCATCCTTGGCATCGATAATCTCAATTATCTCCTTCATCTCTTTGCGAATCTGCTCTACCTGATCCTTTGTGTATGGGTTGAAGAGGATTTCGCGAAGCAGGGTGTCGTCCTCGCTGAGCACGCCTTCTGCAATCTTCATGTGGCGCTTGAAGGTGGTGCCTGGAGCGTCTTGATGCTTCATCACGGCAGCGAAGGCGAAGGTGCTGATGAATGGGATGGAGAGAGAGTATGCCACAGTCTTGTCATGCTCCTCGAATGTGTATTCGCAGATGTTGAGTTTCAGGCTATTGTACAGCTCCTTGAAGAAGCAGCGTCCCATGAAGTCGCCTTCGTTGATGATGATGGCATTCTCGCTGCTCAGCTTGCCCAGATTGGCAAATGTAGGGCCAAACATAGGGTGAGTGCTGACGTAGCGCATGCCTGTATTCTCGTAATACTCCTTGAAACCTGTCTTCACAGAGCTGATGTCGCTGAGGATACAAGTTTCAGGAAGGTGAGGGATGATTTCGTCAAAAACGGTAAGCGTGTATTTGAGGCTAACGGCGTTGATGACTAATTCTGGCTTGAACTCTTCCACCTCCTCAAGTGTGGTGAAGCGTTCTGCATTATACATGAAGCGGAGGCGCTTTGGGTCAATCTCATACACAGCCACCTCGTGGTCGAAGCTCAGCAGGTCGCAGAAGAACGATCCCATCTTGCCTGCTCCTAAAATAAGAATCTTCATAATTACTTATTTATTATTTCCATCTGCTGGTTAACACTCTCTTCGTGGATAGCCTCGAAAATCTTCTTCACGCAGTCAGGGCCAATGCCGCAGAGGCTGCCTTGCGCACCACGCTTGTCGAGAATCTCGCTGTAGCGTGTTGTCTGAAGGATGGTCATGCCATGCTCTTTCTTGTACTGACCAATCTCACGACACACGCGCATACGCTTGGCGAGAAGTTCAATGAGAGCATCATCCACTTCGTCAATCTGCTTGCGGAGCTGAGAGATGTTTTCTGTTGTCTGTCCCTTCTCACGAATCACGAGAATCGAGAGGATGTAGTCAAGAATGTCTGGAGTGATCTGCTGCTTTGCATCGCTCCATGCCTCGTCAGGGCAGCAGTGGCTCTCCACGATGAGACCGTCCAAGCCAAGGTCCATAGCCTGTTGGCAGAGTGGGGCGATGAGGTCGCGACGACCACCAATGTGACTTGGGTCGTTCACGATAGGGAGGTTAGGAATGCGACGCTTCAACTCGATAGGAATCTGCCACATAGGGAGGTTGCGATAGATTTTCTTGTCGTAGCTTGAGAAACCGCGGTGGATAGCTCCAAGACGCTTGATGCCTGCGCCGTTGAGGCGCTCAAGAGCACCAATCCAGAGTTCAAGGTCTGGGTTCACAGGATTCTTCACAAGAACAGGAACGTCAATTCCCTGCAATGAATCTGCAAGCGACTGCATAGCGAATGGATTGGCAGAAGTGCGAGCACCCACCCAGAGAATGTCAGTGCCATATTTCAGCGCAAGTTCCACATGCTCTGGAGTAGCGACCTCAGTAGCTGTGAGCATGCCTGTCTCCTGCTTCACCTGCTGCATCCATTGGAGCGCTGGCTCTCCATGTCCCTCGAAGCCTCCTGGCTTAGTGCGTGGCTTCCACACACCAGCACGGAACATGTGACAACCCTTGTCTGCGAGTTGCTTGGCAGTTGTCATTACTTGCTCTTCCGATTCTGCAGAGCATGGACCTGCTATGACGAATGGTCGTTCATTGTCAGAAGGCAGGTTGAGTGGTTTTAATTCTAACTCCATATATTGTAGTTCTTTTATTGTCAATTATTTGAAAACTTTCTCAATTCTGTTCAGTGCCTCTTGCATCTTCTCATCCTTAGCGCAGAGCGAGATGCGAAGGTAGCGCTTGCCGTTTGTGCCGAAGATGAAGCCAGGAGTGATGAACACTCTTGCCTCGTGCAGCACCTTCTCTGTCAGGTCTTCCACATCAGCGTAGCTGTCAGGAATGCGTCCCCACAGGAACATGCCCTGCTGCATTGGGTCGAACGAGCATCCGAGCTTAGTCATTATCTGCTCGGCAATCTTGCGGCGGCTTGCGTATGTCTCAATGTTTGCAGCTGTGTGCCAAGCCTCTGTGTTGTCGTAAGCCTGAGCAGCGGCAAGCTGCATAGGGCGGAATGTGCCCGAGTCAATGTTTGACTTGATTTTCAGAATCCACTGCACGAACTCACTGTTTGTGGCAAGCATGCCCACACGCCATCCTGGCATGTTGTGGCTCTTCGACATTGAGTTGAACTCTATGCAGCAGTCCTTTGCGCCTGGCACCTGAAGGATAGACAGGTGCTCGTCTCTGTTGAGGATGAAAGAGTATGGGTTGTCGTTCACTACAACGATGTTGTGCTTCTTTGCGAAAGCAACAATCTTCTCATACAGCTCGCGTGTGGCACGACCGCCAGTTGGCATGTTAGGATAGTTTGTCCACATCAAGCGGTATTTGCCATTCTCTTCTTCGTCCTCGCTCATCAGTTTTTCCAGCTGTTCAAAGTCTGGCTGCCAGCCGTTCTCCTCCTGCAAGTCATAGTTCACAATCTGCTGACCCAGAATCTTGCTGAGCGAGGTATAAGTAGGGTAGCCTGGGTTTGGCACAAGCACTTTGTCGCCAGGGTTGCAGAAAGCGAGAGTCACATGAAGAATACCCTCCTTCGAACCGATGAGTGGCTGAATCTCGCTTGCAGCGTCGAGCTCCACGCCATACCAGCGCTTATAGAAACTTGCCATGGCCTTGCGAAGCTCAGGGATGCCCATAGTTGGCTGATAGCCGTGCGCATCAGCTTTCTTTGCGTTCTCGCAGAGCACATCTATTGTCTCTGGGCTTGGTGGCATATCTGGTGAACCGATAGCAAGGCTGATGATGTCCTTGCCTTCTGCGTTAAGCTTAGCTACTTCTTTTAGTTTTCTTGAAAAGTAATATTCGCTAACGAGCGAAAGTCTGTCTGCTGGTTGTATCATATTGTTGAACGGCCTTCTAAGTATTCGCCGAGTATTTTAAGTTGCTTTGTCAATGGTCTTACTGCGTCAATGCTCTGGTGGTAGCGAGTGTAGTCGTCATACATCACGTCGATGTAGAACATGTATTCCCACTCTCTGCCGATGATAGGCAAAGACTGAATCTTTGTAAGATTGATTTTGTAGAAAGAGAAGATGCTGAGCACCTGTGAGAGTGAGCCCTCGTTGTGAGGAAGGCTGAACACGATGCTTGCCTTGTTCGACTTGTTTGGAGCGCAAAGCTCTTCTGCCTGCCAAGGATCTGAGAGCACAAGGAAACGAGTGAAATTGTGCTTGTTTGTCTCAATCTCATCCTCCAGCACCTTCATGCCGTAGAGTGGTGCAGCAAACTTCGAGCAGATAGCTGCATGACCTTTCAATTTGCCCTCGCTTATCATCTTTGCCGAACCCGCAGTATCATCGGCTTCCACCACCTTGAACTCAGGGTGCTTCTTCAGGAAATCTCGGCATTGCATCAACGCCACAGGGTGCGAGTTCACCTCTGTGATGTCGTCCCAATCCTCATCGGGCAAACACATGATGCTGTGGCTGATGCGCAGCTTGTGTTCTCCCACAATCTGCATACCGCTTTCGCGCAGCAGCTCATAGTTGTGGAGCAGAGAACCTGCTATCGTGTTCTCTATTGCCACAAGTGCAATCACGTTGCTGTCGGCCTTCATCTGGGCAAACACATCCTCGAATGTGTCGCAGCAGATAAGCTCAATGTCCTCACCTTCGAAATATCGGTGGCTTGCCACGTCGTGGAACGAACCCACTTGTCCTTGTATTGCTATTCTCTTCATATTACAAAAAATCCCGCTCTCTATGAGCGGGACTATATTATCTTTTATTTATTCTCTTCATGCTGCAAAGCCATAACACATAAATTCCCGCTCTTACTTATTGCTAAAGTAAAAGTAATAATAAAAATATGTGCCGTAAAATGACTTCATTTGCTTTGTCTTATTGCTTATTTGAATGCAAAGTTATGTAAAAATACTAAAACGACAAACAAAAATTAATATTTTTTGCAAATCAATGTCAAAAAGACAGCAAAACAAAGCCTTATGCCACATATTTCATGGAAATTATATAGGACTTGACCTACTCGCCTTCTGCGTGTAGGACTGAAAGAAATTATACGTTAATTACCCAGAAATTAGTCAGAAATTATCAGTTAGCATATGAATTTCTGACTAATTTCTGGTTAATTTCTGATCAATTTCTTTCAGTTCAGCACTTCGCTTGCGAAGAGCGTCAATTTCTATATAGTTACCTATTTCATTACTCTTGTTACCATTGCCCCTCGAACACCTTCCACTTGCAAAGCGTGACCAGAATACATACACATTATTATATAATAATGGCAGCGAACCGACAGTTCATTATCTTTTTTCGTCCTTTCCCTTCATTTTTTGTTCTATATCCTTGGGAAGTCACTGATTATTTCCTAATTTTGCAATGTTTAACAAGATTTGCAATAAATAGACAATGGAAGACAAATACGTTCGCACCATGGAACAGCTTGAAAAGTATGCTTGCAAGTGGTGGCCAAAAGAAATACGAGAGTATGCAGATCAGTTCAGCATACTCCAAACTCTCCTTGATACACAGGAGAAGTTCATCAGCATTCTGAAACTTGCAAATCGTGATGATTCAAAGAGCGTTTTCCGTATCATGGAGGCATCTGGATTCTCGATAAAGTGTTTCCTGAAGCATCTGATGATACTTACAGACGTGGGTTCTGAACCACTCCAGCGAATGAACAAGAACTTTGCTGAGTTGTTTCCGAATGGTGAAATGGAGTACCAGACAGATGGAAATACCCATACTTATAAGTTTCTGGAATTACCTGTAAAAGGGGCGCTTAGCAACGAGAAGATGCGAGTGGACACCAAGGAAAATATGCTGAACGATAAGTGCAACACCGAGCTTATCACCGATTTGATAATGATTCTCGTTTATGGAGGAGCTTGCGTTAGCGCAAAGACTCGTGCCGTCCTATTTCGTTGCATCATTAGCGATTTTCTTGGAAATGACGAAAAGATAGAACTGCACATCCGACAGAACTACATCCGTGTTAGCCGTATCATTGCTGGTCGTACTGCTAATGACCTTGGCAACTCTATTCAGAAATATGCTGCTGACTACATTGCCGATAAACTTGGAAATGATTACAATGTGAAAGTATTCGGAACAATTCCAGGTGTGTCTATCAACGATGGAAATACTGAGGCAAAATTTGATGTGGTTGTTGATCGCATTTCTGACACTTCGCGTTTCAAACCATACGTAGGCATCGAGGTTTCGTTTCAAGAAACAAGCAACAGTACCGTTGAACGCAAAGGTCAAGATGCTGCGGCACGCTTTGAGGCGGTAATTCGCAAGAGAAGTTTCGTGGCTTACATTATCGATGGTGTAGGTAACTTCTCGCGTAGAGCTGCTTGCGACGTGATGTGTGCCAACAGCCATTGCAACGTAGGTTGTACCCCAGAAGAATTTGATGTACTTGTAGAATTTATCAAGGAAAAACTTGGATGATAAAGTTTATTGATTTGTTTGCCGGCATCGGTGGCATCCGCAGAGGTGTGGTCAATGCTCTGGCACAACATGGCATAGAATCAGAATGCGTGCTTTCGAGCGAGATAGATGAGAAGGCATGTGAAACATACAAACTCAACTATCACGAACATCCGCAAGGTGATGTGCGTGAGATAGCCGAAGTTGTGCCTTTCGACCTTGTGCTGGCTGGATTTCCTTGCCAACCATTCTCGTATGCAGGTAAACGCCAAGGATTTGGCGATACTCGTGGAACACTCTTTTTTGAGGTGGAACGTTTGATTGGCAAATATCGTCCTAAGGCATTCTTGCTTGAGAACGTTCGTGGGCTTTATACTCACGATGGGGGCAGAACATTCCATACAATCATGGAGCACCTTCATACCCTTGGTTATGGTACATACGACCTATTGCTCAACAGTTCCGACTTTGGCGTACCTCAGAATCGTGTGCGTCTTTACATACTTGGCATTCGTGATGCAGAACCTAACATGACGCTTGTCACGAACCTTGGAGCAGTGGATTCCCATGCTTATCGCCGTAATCAGCAACTTGACTTGTTTGGTGGTCAAAATCATGCTGTTGTAGCAGACATTCTCGAAGATGAAGTTGATCCCAAATACATTTGTTCGGAGCGATTCCAGCAGATGTTGCGTACTGCCGTAGGTGAAGACCTCAGCATTCTCAATGGTTGGCGCATGATGGATTATCGTGGAGGTCAATCTGTTCATTCATGGGATTTGGGTATGCGTGGACAATGCTCTGACGCAGAGAAGAGCTTCATGAACCTTCTTATAAAGAATCGTCGCCATCCAGAGTTTGGTCGTCATCAAGACGGTAAGAAGCTAACGATGGAGCAGATACGCACATTCTACCACGACGACGATGCTGAGCAAGTTGCCGCTTCGCTTATTGAGAAGGGTTATTTGAAGGTTGAAGACGGAAAGTATAGCCCTGTTTGCGGAAACATGAGCTTTGAAGTATTCAAGTATCTTGACCCTCAGAGTGTGTCCATTACGCTGACCTCTTCCGACTGCAATCGCCTTGGCGTAATACAGAATAATCAGGCGCGTCACATCACACCACGTGAATGCGCTCGTCTGCAAGGATTCCCAGATGATTTCATAGTAAATCCATCGGACAAGTTCGCCTATAAGCAGTTTGGCAATTCTGTTTCTGTTCCTGTAATCGAAGCAGTATTCAATGATTTCCTCGAAAACAACTTGGAAGAGCTTGGTTGGGCACGAGTTAATAATCACGAAAACAGACGTTCATACGTAGAGGCACTTGAAGATGCTCCAATGGTAAGAGCCATGGTAGGCGAAGATGTAACTGCTTATGGGGGAGTTTTCCCCAAAACAAGAAAAAACTGATGATTTTCTCGCTATAGGGGGGTGTGTACATTGTGCATACCCCCTTGTTTTTCGTTTCAACAACTGCAATCTAAATTCTACAAGAGATGAAAAAAAGTAGTATTTTGGAAGCTCGCAGGAAGAGTGTTGATCCTGCTGTTCGCAACAAGGTGAATCTGTCTTTTCTGATTGTGGATAGGATTCATGAGATACTTACTGCAAAGGGCTATAAGCAGAAAGATCTCGCTAATATGCTTGGTAAATCAGAGGCAGAAATAAGCAAATGGATGCGTGGTACACATAATTTCACGCTTGATACTATTGCAAGTATAGAAGTTGCTCTGGGTGATCATTTCTATCCAGGCATTGAGAATATCGAGTTTCAGCGTGATGCGTATGACGAAGAGGGCAACCGACTTGCCTCTATCTCACGTGAGCAATGCCTCGTCATGAACGAGCTGGTGCGCATCATCAGCGGCGTTGAAGATGGGTGGTGGAAAGAATAATAACGCATGAAAAATGGGTGTTAGGACGTGTGCTTTTCGATGAAAAAATGAACTTGAAATTGCGCGTTTCGCCGTAATTTTTTTACACGTTCGTCCGTAATACGTATTACGGACGGTCCGTAATGATGTTATGGCTTCGACCGTAATTTTTTTACGGCCGAAGCTGTTAAAAATGGCTGTTTTATATGCCTAAAAAGTAAAGAAAGACACGCCTTTTCACCACTCTATACCTCTGTAGAAATCGAGTATTTTCTGACGGAAAATGAACGTGTAAACAGCTTGGATGTTGTTTGACTTTGCCTTGGCGAGAGCTGTCTTCGATTCCTGATATTCTACAGCAGTTGCTTTGCCATTGGCAAACCTCTTCTCCATGAGGTAGAAAGCTGTCTCGCTGGCTTTGAGGGCAGTTTCGCTGCTTGCGCATTGCTTTTGTGCTGCAATGGCATTGTAGTATGCTTGCTGAATCTCTTTGTAGAGAGCCTTCTTGGTTTCGTCGAGCGTGAGTTGCTGCGAGTGCAGTTGCAAGCGAGCTGAGCGAATGTTGTTTCGCGTAGAGAAGCGATTGAAGATAGGCACTGACAGAGAAAGACCAATGTACTGGTTGAAGTTGTCCTTGATCTGATCGCTGAACGGCTGAGTCTTGTAGCCAGAGGTGTTGTAGTAGTTGCTTCCCAATCCTGCAGAGAGATAGAGAGAAGGATAGAGAGCGCTCTTCGAAATGGCGATGTCCTTTTCTGCACTCTGTATTCTCATCTCTTGAGCAAGAATCTGCGGCTTTGAAACTACAGCTTCGCTATACGCTGTTTCTGGGTTTATGAGCATGGTTTGGCTTATGTTGCTCACGTCAATGCTTGCAATGTCGAATCCTTCTGGCGAAGGAAGCTCGAGCAGCTGAGAGAGTGTGAGCAGAGCGAGTGAGTAGTTGTTGCTTTGCTGAGTATAGGAGAGCTCGTCGTTAGAGACGGTAGCGTTTATCTCTGCAAGCTGCGTTTCTGCTGCCTTGCCGTTTTGAACGAGAATCTCTATGCGATGCATCTGCGCCTTGCTGAGCTCTATCTGCTGGCGAGCAACATCGACAAGCTCTTTAGCGCAGATAGCTTCGAGGTAAGCGCTTGCCACGTTGAGGCTGATGTCTTGCTTTGCCTTTTCAAGATCGGCTAATGTGGCTTGCAGATTGAGTCTGCTCTTGGAAATCTCTGCTGGAATACGTCCTCCTGTGATGAGAGGAACGCTTGTGCCAAGAGAGAAGCTTGTGCTTGTTGTGGAGTTGTTCTCGTAGGTGTTGTTTGATGTCAGAGCGCGTCCGAAGCCGAAGTTCTCGCCTGCACTTGCTGTGAGGTCGGGCAAGCGGCTGTTGCGCGCTGTGTTGAGAGATATTTCCTGTTGCTTCACAGCATCTTGCTGTCTCTGAATATTGATGCTGTGCTCTATGGCATACTCGATGCATTCGGTCAGAGTCCATTGCTTCTGGGCAAAGGTGCCGACAGAAGCATTGAGTATGAGTGAGGAAATGATGAATAATCGTTTCATGTCCTTATATATAAATAATGTGTAGATTATTTCTTGCTAGCCTGTGCAGGGTCGTCCTTGATGATCTCGATGCCACGCACTCGCTCGCCCACCTTCACGCCAGACTTGATCTCGATGTTGATGCCATCGCTAAGGCCAGTGGTCACCTTTTTGCGCTCGAACTGCATTGGCTTGCTGAGCGAGTCGGTGAGGATGTACACGTATGCTGTGTTTTCCTCAAACTCTATGGCAGATTCAGGCACAGCCACAGCCTTTGAGCGCTTGTCGAGCACAATCTCAGCGTTTGCGCCATAGCCAGAGCGAAGCTTGGCACCTTCAGGAATGGCGAGCGATGCCTTGATTTCGAACTGGTTGGCACCATTCTTTTCCACGCCCTTAGGAGAAATATACTCCAGCACGGCAGGAATCTTGAGGTCTTGTATAGCGCCTACGGTGATCTCCACAGGCATGCCGTCGGTGATGCGTCCCACCTCTGTCTCGTCGATGTTGCCACGGAAGATGAGCTTTGTCATGTCAGCTACAGTAGCGATAGTTGTACCATCGTTGAACGAGTTGGAGAGGATGACTGAGTTGCCCACCTTGACAGGAATGTCGAGGATGATGCCATCGATAGTGGAGCGAATGAGGGTGGTGCTCATCTGCGCGTTGCTGAGCGAAACGCCCTCGCGAACGATGTTGAGCGCATCCTTTGACTGAGTAAGCTCTGCCTTGGCATTCTTCAATGCTACCTCGCTCTTCTCGTACTCCTCTGCGCTGATGAGCTTCTCCTTGTAGAGGTTGCTCATACGCTCAAAGTCTGTCTGCGCCTGTTTCAGAGCGATGTCGGCAAGCTTGACCCTATTCTCTGCGCTGCTCAGGTTGCCCATGTCGGGAATGACCTTGACCTTTGCAATCACCTCGTCCTTCTGAACCACATCGCCAGCCACCTTGTACAGCTCGGTGATGATGCCCGAAATCTGCGGCTTGATGTTCACCTCATCCTTTGGCTCAATCTTGCCTGTGATGATGGTGGTCTTCTCGATGTCCATCAATGACACTTGATGTATTTCGTACTCAGTCACAGTAGGTTGTGACTTTTGATACAGGAACACGAACGTTCCGATAAAGATAATGGCAATCAGTGCTATGACTGCCCATTTGAAAAACTTTTTCATATCTTGTCTTTTTTTAATTAGGAAATTATATAGTACTTGACCTACTCGCCTTCTGCGTGTAGGACTGAAAGAAATTTAACGTTAATTACCCATTAATTATTCAGAAATTATTGGTTAGCATAGAAATTTCTGACTAATTTCCGGTTAATTTATGGTAAATTTCTTTCAGTTCAGCTCTTCGCTTGCGAAGAGCGTCAATAGTAGGTCAAGTTCAATGTAGCTACCTTTAATTATTTCCATTTAATACACCTTCCCCCCTAATGATACCATTTGCTTTACCCCCTCTTCCGAGTAACTACTCCCTCTCCCTTTAACGGGAGAGGGCAAGGGGAGAGGGTCTTTAGGGGTCCTTATTCTTCCCTCATAGCATCCACTGGCTTGATATTCATTGCTCGCAATGCTGGAGCAAGTCCTGCGATGATGCCCAAGAAGCTGAGAAGCAATGCTGCGCCAACTGCCAAGCCGAATGTGATCTGGAACTCGGCATTAGGTGTGTCAGCCTTTACGCCCATCTCCACCAGTTGCAGAATGCCTACGGCAAACGTGATGCCGCTCATGCCTGCAATGAGTGTGAGAATCACGCTCTCGCTCATGATCATTGTGAGGATGTCGTTTGGCGTGGCACCGATGGCTCGGCGAATGCCAATCTCCGTTGTGCGCTCCTTCACAGTGACCACCATGATGTTGCTCACGCCTATGGCACCAGCAATCAATGTGCCCAAGCCAATCATCCACACGAGGATGCTCACTCCGCTGAACAAAGAGTCAACCATAGAGAACACCGCCTCGGTGTTGATTTTGACAACTGCTTGAGTGTCATCTGGATGAATGCTGTGTGCTCGCTTCAGCAATGCTTCCACCTTGTACTGCACGTCCGACATCTTTCTGCTTCCTTTGGCTGTCAGAGCCAGAATGTCCACATCGTCGCCTCTGTTGTACATCTGCTGCATCGTTGTGTAGGGCAGGTGAACCGTCTTTTCTGGGTTGCCGCCTATCTGAATGCCACCAGATTTCTTGCTCACGCCGATGATGCGATAGCTGATGCTGTCAATCTGAATGAACTGTCCGCATGGATCTTCCACATCGGGGAACAGCTCCTGCACCACACGAGTGCCCACCACGCACACCTTGCGCTTCTGGAGCACATCCACATCGTTGAGTGCGCGACCATACTTGATCTTAGGTGCATCAATCTCAGCATAGTTTGTGTACTCGCCCTTTACCGAAACGCCAGTAGTGTTGTTTCCTGCAATAGCGTTAGCACCCCAAAGCTGTATGATAGGGGAGACGATGTCGATTTCGGGAATGTTGTTCTTCACCTTCTCCACATCGTTGAGGTTTATGCTCCACTTGCGCTCGCTGCTGTAGCCTTGGTATGGCTTAGACGTCTGATTTGCAATCATGAAGCCTGAGTTTGAAGCAAAGCCGGCGAAGTTCTCGCCAAGCATCGATTCCAATCCCTTGCCACCACCCATGAGCAGCACAAGCATGAAGATGCCCCAGAAGATGCCAAAGGCGGTGAGGAAAGTCCTCGACTTGTTGCGCGACAGGGAATCGAAAATCTCCTCCCACTGGTCGCTATCCGTTAGTTTCTTTATTATCTTCATAATCAGGAGTGAAGTGCTTCAATTGGTTTGACTTTCATGGCTTTGCGTGCTGGCACGAAGCCTGCAATGGCTCCTGCAATGATTACGACGATCGCAGCTTGGATGCAAATGCTCAAATCGACGGTAGGGTCGATGAAGTACTGCGCTTGGAAAACGCCTAAGTCCATTGTCTGATTGCCTGCCGACTTGTCCATCCATTCGCAGAAGAACACACCAAGCACTATGCCGATGTAGCCGAAGATGGCTGTTATCACAACGCTTTCCATCATCACCATGCGAATGATGCTCCAAGGATGAGCGCCTATGGCACGGCGAATGCCAAACTCGCGTGTGCGTTCCTTCACCGAAATGAGCATGATGTTGCTCACGCCAACCACGCCACTCAAGAGTGTCAGCAAGCCAAGAATCCAGAAAGAAGTGTGCAGAATCGACATGGCTTTGTTCATCTGAATGCTGTCGCCTGCTTGGTTCCAAATCCAGAGCGCACGGTCGTCGTGTGGGTCGAATGAGTGGATGTGGCTCGCGGCAGCAATGTAGTCGTCCATGAATTTCTCCATTGCCTCCTCGGTTGGGATGTTGCGAGTGCTCATGGTCAGCTCGTCGATGAACTTGCCTTTATTATAGATAGTGCTTACGGTGGTGTATGGAACGTAGAACTCGGTAGAGTTGCGCATCTCGTTGGCTTTGCGCACTCCAATCACACGGTAAGATATTCCGCCAATGTTGAGATCTTTGCCTATAGCCTCTTCATTTCCAAATAGATCGGTGGCATTCTTGCTGTCTATCACCACCACCTTGCGTCTGTCGTTTATGTCGATGTTGTTGATGAATCGTCCCTTCTGAATCTTGATAGCTTGCGTGTGTGCATACTCTGGGTAGATGCCTTGAAGCGTAGCGCTGATGTGGTTAGCCTTGTAAGATGCATTCTGTCCGCTCACCTCCTGTGTAGGCACGACGCCGCTCACTTGTTCGCTGAAGTTCTTCTTGGTCATCTCCACATCGCGAGTGTCGAGCTGAATGGAGCGTCCTTCCTTCATGCCCTCGAAAGGCATGGTGGTTCTGCCACCATAAATGTGGATAGCATCGAACGCGAAACCGCCAAGGTTATGCTCGAAGGAATGGATCACGCCATTGCCCGCACCCAGCAAGACGATGAGCAGGAAAAGTCCGCTCGTCACAGCAAAGCCAGTAGCAATGGTGCGAAGCTTGTTGCGCATCAGGTCGCCATAGATTTCTAATAACGTATCCATTACTTTACCTTTCCATTCTTTTGATATTCAGATTCTCCTGCAAATACCGTGCCATCGATGATATTGATGATGCGGTCAGCTTTCTTGCCCACGTCGAGTTCGTGAGTCACCACAATGATGGTCATTCCTTGGTTGTGGAGGTCTTTGAGCAGGTCAAGCACCTCGACGGTGGTTTTGCTGTCGAGTGCTCCTGTTGGCTCGTCGGCAAGGATGATCTTAGGGTGTGTGATGAGTGCGCGAGCAATTGCCACACGCTGCTTCTGACCGCCAGAGAGCTCGTTGGGGTAGTGGTGTGCCCAATCCGTGAGTCCTACTTTCTCAAGGTATTCCATGGCGAGAGCGTTGCGCTTCTTGCGACTCACTCCCTGGTAGAAGAGTGGGAGAGCCACGTTCTCCATCGCGTCCTTGAACGGTATGAGATTGAACGACTGGAAGATAAAGCCAATCATGCGGTTGCGATAGTCAGCAGCTTTCGTCTCGCTCAGGTTCTTTATCAGAGTGTCGCCCAGATAGTATTCGCCCTCGTCATAGTCGTCGAGGATTCCCAACACATTGAGCAGCGTACTCTTGCCCGAGCCCGATGCACCCATGATGGCAACGAACTCGCCGTCCTCAATGTCGAGATTTATACCTTTTAAGACGTGCAAGGGCTGTGCGCCCTTGTACGTCTTGTGAATGTTTTCAAGATGTATCATCTTAGTTGTTTAGTTTGTTTGGTGGTTTAGTTGTTTGGTGGTTTGGTGGGGGGTAGTTACACTATAATTTCTCTAATCTCTAACCACTAACCTCTAACCTCTAACCATTAACCTCTAACCTCTAACTCCTTAGTGTCAATATTTCCTTGTGTGCCACCGTGGTTTGGATCAAGCGTCTTGCATTGGCCCTTCAGCTTGATGTCGCCAGCGCCATTGATGTCTGCCTTGACGTTGTCGCAATCCACATCAAGTTCGATGTTGCCTGCTCCATTCACCTCTGCGTCCACATCCTTGCACTTGAGGTTGTCAACTTCGATGTTGCCTGCTCCCTGGATGTGCGTGATGAAGTCATCGTCGCATACAACGTCTTTGCATTCCATGTTGCCAGCACCGTTGATGTTCACAGTGAATGTACCACCAATCTTAGCATGTTCCATCTCTATGTCGCCAGCACCGTTGATCTGGAAATTGAGGCAAGACTCTTGCGATAAGCCATCGCTGATTTCGATGTCGCTTGCTCCATACACTTCAATGTCGGTGATGAAAGGTGCTGTTATGTAGAGAGTGATGGCAGGCGTGTCGGGAGTGACGCTATTGTACTCCTGAGTGCGGTCGAATTTCACGCCTTCCTCTGTGTTGATGACAAACTGGCTCTCGCCCCACCAGTACTTGTATGCTGCTACGGCTTTTTCGTTGCCATACATCTTGATGCTGAATACGGAATCCTGAGTGAACACAACATTCACGTTGCCGTTGATCTGCACTCGGGTGAAAGGCATTGGGTTTTCAACCTCTGTTGTTACGATCTCGCCCCACTTCTCCACATTCTTCTCGTAGTCGTGGGTTGCCTGCATTTCCTTCTTCATGTTTACGGTGATGTCCTTGATGACTTCACCAAAATGGCAGCTGCTGAGAGTGAACAATGCCAATGCTATTGTTGCTAATACTTTAGTCTTCATAATGATAGGTAATGATTTTAGTTGTTGATTTGTTTGTTAAGTTCTCTAATCAGTTCTTCCTTGCCAATGCCAAGCACTTGCATCTTCTTGCTCAGCTCGGGCAGAAACTCGTCGAAGAATTCCTTCTTCTTCATCTGGTGGATGACTTCCTTTGCGCCTTGGCACACGAAGTAGCCCAGTCCTCGCTTTGTGTAGATGATCTCTTGTCCCTGCATCCAGTCGTATGCTCTTGCGCAGGTGTTGGCGTTCACTTCCACCTTGGCTGCATACTCCCTCACGCTCGGTATGCGCTCTTCTTCAGCGTATTCGCCGCCTAAGATTTCGTCGCATAGCAGATCTGCTATCTGGAGGTATATTGCTTTGTTGTCTTTGAAATTCATAGTTCAGTTTCCTTTTTATTGCCGTTAAAATCCCATGCCTGATTCACAAGCTTGTTGTCTCTTGCTGTGATGCGCATCTTGCCATGATGCCCGAATCCTTTTGCTTCCCAGACGAAGATGCCAACACAGAGTGCGATGCCTGCAACGATGATTCCTGCAGCTGCTCCCATTCCACCTACGGCTTCAACCATTGAGTAGTCGTTGATCTGGTCGCCGAGGGCATTCATCTGCCATACAGCGATTGAGTTGTTGAGAATGTGGATGATGCTTGGAACAATGATGTTGCCTGTCTTGTAGTAGATGTAGCCAAGCACTACGCCCATAGCTGCTGCGAAAGGAATCTGTGCTGGGTTGGCGTGTATGAGGCCGAAAGCAATGCCAGATCCGATGATGGCAGCCCATGTGTTGACATTGTTGCGGAGCATGTAGCCAAGCACTGCCTCACGGAAGATGAACTCTTCGCAGATAGGGCCGAGCACTCCGATGGAGAGCATTCCAATTACTGTCTTTGCCATGCCTGACATTTCAACTTCGACGAGGTTTGGAAGGTCAAGAATCTCTTCAAGAATGCCGCAAGCAAAGATTCCGAATGCTGCTGCAAGAACGTAGATGATAGCCTTTCCCCAGTTAACATCCTTGAAGTTCAGCACTTTGTTCCAGTTTATCATCTTCAGGAAACTGATGACGATGATTGCAAGTATGCCCGACACAACTATTGCTGCTGCAAGCATTTCCATTGGAATGTAGTTCATTATGTCGTTTGGATTGGTGATCTGCTCTTTGTTCATCACCATATTTATTATTGTTGGGATCATCATCACAATGCCAGCAGCAGTTTGCATAATAAAGAAAATGATGATTGCCAAAACGGGATATAAAACCTTCTTCATAATTTGATTATATTTTACAAGTTTCGCAAGTTCCAGATGGTGATCTTTTACCCTTTCAGCATCGCGTGCGATGCCTTTTACCCTTATTTGGGGCTCACACAAAGGGTAAAAGATTAAAAGTTTTGATATTAAAAGCCATCCGGACGGTCCTTTTATCCTTTTACCCTTTGTGTGAATGAACAATAAAAGATTGTCGCATGCGACAAAGAAGGGTAAAAGTTGACTGATGAATAGATAGTTAGATACATGCGAAAGATGAATTATATTTTTTGTTTCACTTGATTATTTATTCAACTTGCTTGTAATCTGTGCCTTTGTGTAGAGCTTATAAGATATGATAGGGAGGCAGATGGTAACGATCAGCAAGATAGAGCCCATAATATAGGCGAATCCCTTCATCATTTCAGGACCATCGCTTGGATGAAGATCGAAGTTGTACTGATTGCCAACGATGAATGCAGAGCCAATGCCAATGCAGATTGCGCAGATGATTTCAAGTACGTACAGTGCGATGTAGGTTAATATGATGTTGAATTTGTATTTAACAGCATTGCCGAAGTGGTATGTTGCCAAGCCGCATAACAGGGATGATATCATTAAGAATCTGAAAGATGCAAAAACCGACTGCAAAAGTTCGTCTGATTCTATACTGTCAAGACCTGGTCCGTGCATACTCCCAAATATTCCGAATATGTTGTTTATGTTGAGTGTCAGCAAGTTGAAATAGTTTGCAGTCAATGAAGCGAAGCCGTCGCTTGCAGGGCAAAGCATCCATGTGAACAGTGCATTGAAGCCGTCGGCAAGAAGAAGCGAGGTGAGCGTAAGTGCAGCGCCTCCGACTATTGTCAACCCTGTGTGCCACAGATACTTTTCCATGTTGGTTGCAGGGATGGTCAGCTCCATTATTCTGCCTTGCTTGTTGCGGAGGTTGTGTGCCCAGCAGCCAGCGAAGATGAACATCATGATGCCAAGGAACTCTGTAATAGCAATTGTGGTGCCTGGCATGGTGTTAAAGTGCTGGTATGAGCCAGGAACGCATAGCATGGACTCGCTAACATATCCACCTGCAGCCATTTCCTTCATCTGTTCGTACGCTTCCATGTCGTTGCCCACAATGCCTTTCCATATTGAGTAGCGACCGAAGAACATTGCCACAGCGATGCCGATAGCGCCAATCATTGTGACGAGTGCCATGTTTCTGAAAAACACCTTGTTGATTGTTAAGTCATATTTCGCGAAGTTCACGAATCTATCTTTGTCGAATGCCATAATCTATATTGTTGTTTTAGCGTTGTTGTTTTCTGTTTTATTCTTAAATCTCTCCGTTCACAGCCTTGATGAACATTTCTTCCAAGTCAAGTGGCTCTTCCATGTTGATTGCTTGGTTCACAAGCACTGCGTTCTGATCTATGATTGTCACATGGTCAAGCAACTGCTCTACGTCTCTCACCTGGTGGGTTGAAATCAAGATGATTTGATCGTCTCTCATTCCCTTTGCAATAACCTTGCGGAACTGACTCTTCGATGGAATGTCAAGACCATTGGTTGGCTCGTCCATCACGAGAAGCTTAGTGCGAGCAGCAAGAGCGATGCACATATAAATCTTCTTTTTCTGACCCATCGACAAAGCTCCGAGGTTGATCATCGGAATGCCTTCGCTGTCGAGCTCTGCGCCGTTGGTGTTCTTCATATCGAACACTTCAAGGAGTTCTACTAACAGATCTTTGCTGAAGTTAGGATAGAATGGCTTGATGGCTTTCACATACTTTGGGAGAGTGATGCCTGGCAAGTCATATTCCTCTGGCACAATCAGCATCTCGCTCAATGCTTCTGGTTTTCTCTCCTTGGTGTCGATTCCGCAGAAAGTTATTTCGCCGTGCTTAGGTCTCAGCAAACCCATAATCAAATAGAGTAGGGTGCTCTTGCCTGTTCCGTTCTTGCCAAGCAGGCCATAAACGCCTGGCTCTGTGAATTCTAAGGAGAAATTCTCCACTACATTGTTTGCTACGTTGTAGCCGTAAGTGATGTTTTTAATCTGTAACATATTCTACTATATTTTATTGTTATTTATCTCTTTTGTTTTAGTGTACTACCTAAGTAATACACTGCAAAGGTAAAGCACTATTACGTTATTCTCCAAATAAAACAACGAAAAACTTAATACATTTAACATATTTTTAACTTTCTATCTCAAAAATAATGCGTAACTTTGCACCGAATTAGAAAATCACATGAAAATAAGGCAAATTACTTCCGCCCTTGAAGAATTCGCTCCTTTGGCCCTGCAAGACGGCTACGATAACGCGGGATTGCAGATTGGATTAGCAAAGGATGCAGAAGCTGCAGGGGCTTTGTTGTGTCTTGACGTAACTGAAGACGTCATAGACGAAGCTGTTCAGCGCGGTTGCAACCTCGTTGTCAGCCATCATCCTCTCATTTTCCGTCCCCTCAAGCATATCACAGGCGGCGATTATATTGAGAGAACAATCATCAAGGCAATCAAGAATGACATCGCAATCTATTCTGCCCACACAAATCTGGACAGCGCACTCGATGGTGTAAACTACAAAATTGCAGAAAAGCTTGGATTGCAAAACATCGAATGGCTCAACCCAAAAGGCGAGAACGCAGGAGAGGGCATCATTGGCGTGCTCCCTGCTTCAATGCCAAAGGAGGAGTTTCTCAATAAGGTGAAGGACACTTTCTCTTTAGCCTCTCTCCGCATCAATAACTGGGTGGGCAACACTGTATCTAAAGTGGCAGTATGTGGCGGCGCAGGTGCGTTCCTCATTCCAAATGCCATCGCAAAAGGAGCAGATGCTTTCCTCACAGGCGAGATAGGCTATCATCGATTCTTTGGTCACGAAGCGTCCATCCTTCTTGCTGAGCTTGGACATTTCGAGAGCGAGCAATACACAACAGAGATTTTGAAGAAGGTGATAGCCGGCGTGGCTCCAGAGTTGCCTATATTCACAACAAGCGTAAATACAAATCCAATAAAATACTTATAGACAAATGGCAAAGAAAAAAGAAAATCCATTAGAGATGTCTGTAGAGGATCGTCTCAAAAACCTCTATCAGCTTCAGACAATCCTTTCAGAGATTGACCGCATCCGCACTTTGCGTGGCGAGCTCCCTCTCGAAGTAGAGGATCTTGAGGACACAATCGAGGGTCTCAAGACTCGTATCGAGAACACAAATGGCGAAATCACAGACCTCCGTCAGAAGATTTCTGAGCTCACTGGCAAGATTGAGCTTGCTAATGCTCAGCTTGCAAAGTATAAGGATCAGCAGAACAACGTGAGCAACAGCCGCGAGTACGACCTTCTCTCTAAGGAGATTGAGTTCCAGGAGCTCGAAGTTGAGCTCGCAAACAAGCGCATCCGCGAGGCTCGCAACCACTCAGCAGCAAAGGAAGAACTCCTTGCTCGCAGCCAGGCAGAGCTCGATGGACGTTTGCAGGATCTTGACGTGAAGAAGAATGAGCTTGACGAGATCATCGCAGAAACTAAGGCTGACGAAGAGAAGCTTCGCGAGAAGTCAAAGAATCTCGAAGCTGTGATCGAGCCTCGCCTCCTCCAGAGCTTCAAGCGCATCCGCAAGAACTCTCGCAATGGTCTTGGCATCGTTTACGTTCAGCGTGATGCTTGCGGTGGCTGCTTCGCTAAGATTCCACCACAGCGCCAGCTCGATGTTCGTATGCGCAAGAAGGTTATCGTTTGCGAATACTGTGGCCGTATTCTCATCGACCCAGAGCTCGCTGGCGTAAAGCAGGAAGCTCCTCAGGCAGACGAGAAGGCAACACGCAAGCGTCGCACAACTCGCACTAAGAAGGAGGATGCTGCTCCAGCAGAGGATTAATAGCCAAAGCAAGCCCCTCATTCTTTAGGCGCGTCAGTTTAATGCAATAAAAAAAGGGCGAAGCACGAAACTTCACCCTTGCAGCTCTTCAAAAGGCGGTATGTCTTCTACAAAGGCATACCGCCTTTCTTTTATGTCCACCTTGCAGCAGTAGTGCTTCAATCCATTGCTCACCACCAGCCACTCTACTTCCAGCACCATGTTGTACCTGCATATCTGGCTAAACACCTTCTGAGTGATTTCCACTTCCGGCGCTTTATATTCTATTATCATCTTAGCCTTGGCGTCCTTTCTGCCATACACCACCGTGTCGCACCGTCTGCTCATGCCATTCAGCGTCACAGCCACCTCGTTGCCCATCAGCTCGGGTGCATAGCCCCTCTTCTCTATTAAATAATGTATAAAGTTCTGCCTCACCCACTCCTCAGGGGTTAGTGCAACGAATTTGCGGCGAAGAACATCCATTATCTTCACCATTCCATCTATTTTCTTTATGTTTGCCTGATAAGCTGGCAAATTCAGTTGCTCCATTTCGAAATAATTGTTATCTTTGCGCAAAGATACAAAAAAACATTGTTCCTGCCAGTATATCTGACAGAAAAAAGCAACACACCATATTTATGGCAGCAAAAACAAACATCACTCATCGCGAAATAGTGGAAGCTGTGCGTAAGCAAGACTATGCCCCAATATACCTTCTCATGGGCGATGAGTCTTACTACATCGATCGCATCTCTGAATTTATTGCCGACAATGTTCTCACAAAGGATGAGCAAGACTTCAACCAACAGGTCATCTACTGCACTCGTGAGACCTCTGTTGGCGACATAATAAATTCTGCGCGCCGCTATCCGATGATGGCGAAATACCAAGTTGTAATTGTTAAAGAGGCACAGAATTTGTTAAAATTTGATGAGCTTGCAATTTATGCTCAGAATCCCCTCAAGACGACGATTTTAGTCATTTGCTACAAAAATGGTAGCGTGGATCGCCGCAAAAAAGTGCTTGCTTTGATAGAAAAAAACGGAATTGTGTACGAAAGCAAGAAATTGAAGGATGGAATGCTGCCACAATTCATCATTGATTACCTCCGACGCAAGCAAGTTGGGATAGATGACACAGCCACCAGAGTGCTTGCAGAGTCTGTGGGATCTGACCTGAACCGCCTGGCTGGCGAGCTTGATAAGCTTGTTCTTGCTCTTCCTCCAGGGCTGAATCGTGTTAATATTGAGCTTGTTGAGAAGAACATTGGAATATCTAAGGAGTTTAATATGTGGGAGTTACGTTCGGCTCTTATTAATAAAGATGTGATGAAGGCTAATCGTATCATCTACCACTTCGAGCAGAACCCTAAGGCGAATCCTCCTGTGATGATTGTTTCTGCATTGTTCAACTACTTTGCTCAGTTGATGCAGGCGCATTATTGTCCTGATCGCAGTGAAAAGGGTATGATGGAGCATCTGGATCTGCGCAATAGCTGGCAGTTGCGCGACTACACAACAGGTATGCGCAATTTCAATGCTATGAAGACGATGCTGATCATTGGAAAGCTGAGAGAGACGGATGCTCGCCTGAAAGGTATCGAGCGAGGCAACCTGACCGATGCGGATATAATGCATGAACTGGTGTATTTCATTCTTCATTGATGGGCTCTCTCTTGAGCACATTTTCAGTTTGCATTTTCAAGCGTCAATTGTGAGGTGTTTTTGAGATATACAGTCAAAAGTATGTATTTAGGGAACAATTTTTTGTTCCCTTTTTTTCGTCTAAAAAAATGTAAAGAGGATTTTTGGCTGTGTTTTTGCATCTAAAAAACTGGATTTTCTCTCAGGTAAAAGTGTGTTTTACTATGTTTTGAGCATCTGTTTTACACTTTTCAAATCTATTTCGTTCAAAATCCCGAACAAAAAATTGCACCATATTCCTACTGATAATCCGAACATTACATTGCTTGTTCCCCCTCTGAAAACAGCACTGTTTTTGACAAAAAACAGCTTTTTTACCACCTGTGCGATTCTCGGAAATCGCTGCGTTTTTGACGATTTTTAGCAGCTTCAACTTTTTACGTTAATACTTTTTAATATTTGCATTTCTGCACTTTACAATTACAAAGCCAAATGGCGATGATACGTTTTTCAACAATTGCAAATGTATAGCGACAACTGCACTTTACGTTTGTAATGCATGCTTTTGGGTTTACATTTAGAAATGCAGAGGTTTACAAATTGATATTCATGAATATTCACTATGAACACCACACACTTTATATGTATGTAAACCATAAGATTACCTAAATATATTAGACTAAAGCACACGTTTTAACGCCTGAAAAATGCGCTTGCGACCATTGCTTTTGTGTATAAAGCCCTCGCAACAACAAATGTATATTCGTAATAGTAGCATAATCAACAATTTAACTCAAATTTACAAAGTGATACGTGAAATCATTTTATACACGTATATTTACAAAGTAATACAAAATAATTTTGTAAAAACAAAACACTATCTCGTTTATTACATTTGTAAATAGATAAATAAACTTTGATTTTATAAAATACAAAGTAGATTTCTTGTATGTTTCAAAAAAACTCCTTACCTTTGTAAAAAATATACGAATATGACAGACAAAGAAAAAATCGAGAAGATAATGCTTGACAAGCATCTTAACAACACTCAATTTTGTAATAAGGTTGCTATCACGCCAGGTTCGCTATCTCATATCTTAAGTGGCAGGACTAACCCCACTTTACCCATACTTCGAAGCATCAGATTTGTGTTTCCAGACATCAATCCTGCATGGCTGTTCTACGACGACGGTCCGATGTACATAGATGAAGTGCAAGAATCGGCATCTTCAAGTGCCCACTCTTCTGCCTCTTCCGATGACGATGATTCGCCATACGAGGATCCATCTGATGTGTTTCAGGCAGATCTTTTTTCTCAGAACATTCCATCATCTGGCAAGACAAAGACCTCTAAGGTTCCAGCATCAGCTGATGGAGTCATGCCACGTTCTGCATCAAATGTAGCTCTGCCGGTTGCTGACATTTCTGAGATTGTTGAGCAGACAGTGAAGCAGCTTCAGCGTCCGCAGCGCAAGATTATGGAAGTCCGCATTTTCTTCGATGATGGCACCTTCGAGACCTTCGGTACTAAATAAGTTCTGAATAATGGTCTTTTTACCATTATATTATATGTGTTGTAGTGCTGATTAACTAAATTTTATTAATTAACATAAATGATACAATTAAGTTAACAAAATAACAACTACGTTTTGTGGCCAAAATGGAACAATATAGCTATCTCAATTTCGACAATATCAACCGAAATACTGCAGATGTAGAATGGCATCCGCTTCGTCCTTTCTTGCCTGCCAATGCTCGTGTTTTGTTCCTTGGCAGCTTCCCTCCCCAGCGTAAGCGATGGTCAATTAATTTCTATTATCCCAACTTCATAAATGATCATTGGCGCATTGAGGGTGAGGTGTGGAAGAATAACAAGGACTACTTTGTCGATGCGGAGCACAAATGTTTCAAGTTTGAAAAGATTGTTGATTTTTGCAATGACAAAGGCATAGCGTTTTTCGACACATCCACTGCTATTCGTAGGTTGCAAGATAACGCATCCGATAAGTTCCTTGAAGTGGTTGAACCTACCAACATACCATCATTGCTGGCTCAGTTGCCTCATTGCAGGGCAATAGTCACCACTGGTGAGAAAGCCACTTTGACCATTTGCGAGTCAATGAACATTCCTCAGCCCCCTAAAGTGAATCACTATGTGGAGATTCCCAACACCTGCAACACAGAAGGCTCTCCCATCATCCTCTATCGCCTCCCGTCTTCTTCGCGAGCCTATCCGCTTGCGTTTGCAAAGAAGGTGGATGCTTATCGCGAAATGTTTGAATTTTTGTTTGTTGACGCCAACACCTAACATCGTGCTTGTAGCTCTTTGTCGTTTATGAACATAGTAAATATAAATTATTTTATTTATACGAGAAATGAGAAATACAAATGAAATTAAAAACACTCTTCACTCGTCACCAGGTGTATGTATTTGTATGAATAACAAAGTGTTATGTTGGTGAAGAGTGGGTGAAGAGTGCATGATTACTCTTCACCCACTCTTCACCCGTCTAATATGAAGAATATCAGTGTAATAGCGGGTGTTGGTGAAGAGTGATGAGTGTTTTATATTTGTATACAGTTTCGGAAACAGGCTATTCGTACCGTGTGAATACCGTTATTAACGCCGTGTTAATGCTGTTATTCATACCGTGTGAATGCTGTTATTCATGCCGTGTGAATGCTGTTATTCATACCGTGTGAATAGACGTATTCACAAGAAAGGAACCGTTTTTATTATAATTCTTTTAGCTGTTCAACCGTAAGACCGGTTGCCTGTGCAACTTGCTCAACGGTCATACCCATTGATAGAAGATTGGCAGCAATAGATTGTTTCTCCTCAGCACGTCCTTCTGCACGACCTTCTACTATTCCTTCCGCCCTTCCTTCTACTATTCCTTCTGCTCTTCCTTCTGCCCTTCCTTCCTTCATTGCTGTACTGATGACATCATTTTGTATCATTACGGCATTGACATGTTCGTCGTATGCAAGCTTCTCTGCCTTGTTCATGGACATGTACTCAAGTATCTTTCTTGCTTCCTTCAAGCCTGGTGCTGTGGTGTTTTCGTCAATGTCTCCTGTCTTAAGATATTCTATCCACTCTTCCAGATGGTTCTCTGCAATCTTGTTGAAAGCATTGACACGCACGAGGTAGTACTCTGGGAACACCTCTTCTGGCGCTTTCATGTTGATGACATCCTTTTCCTTTGTAGTAATCTGCAGAGTATCGTTCTTTGTGAGGCCTATGAATGAGGTCTGTCCACGATATACATAGTCCTCTCCCTTGCCAAGGTCGAAGTACAGGATGCTGATGGAATACACCTTCTTCACCTGATCGTACTTGTCGCCAAGATGGATGTGCTCGGTAATAGCTTTGGCTACACCATACAGGATTCGCTCGAGATAATACAATTCTCGGGTGAGCTGTATCTCCACGATGATTATTTCATCCTTACTGTTGCGTGCTTTTATGTCAACACGGTTGAACTTGTCTGCTGCGTCAAACTGATTGCTCTCGCTTTCAAGCATTTCCAGTATGTGCACTGGCTCACCCAGAAGAACTGTTATCAGCCCTTCCAGCACACTAAAGTTTGCTTTGTCTCGAAGAATCTTCTTCGCTGCCCAGTCAAATCGGATGTATTTATTCTCTGCCATAGCCTACGGGTACTATTGAAGAAAGAGTTACCTTCCCTTAAATATTATATAAGATGTACTTCGGTACAAATTTACAAACATTCTTTTAAACTCAAAAGATATTTAGCCTTTTTTATGTCTGTTTTTGTTGAAATAGTAGAATATTTAACACATTGTGGATGGTTTTATTGTATATGAGCGTGAGAAAATAAGACAATAGAGGATGTTGTCTGTCTCAAACACCCTTTATGCGTATTACTGCTTGCTTATAACCGCTACGTCCTTGTGTTCATCGAATTCCAGTGATACATCAACTCTGAGATGCATGGTTGGAGTGGTTTTATGATATTTGATTTTTCGGTCATGTAAAATGGGTGTATTTTAATGCATATTTAAGGCATATCATGCTGATTATTTCAAGGTATCTTGATGATGAGAAGAAAAAGGTGTAACTTTGTGGCTCGATTAAAAAAAACATACACATAAATGAATGCATTATGAACAGAAAGATTCTTCTTTTCTTGATTGCGGTAGTGAGCAGTCTGACATTATGCTGTTCCTGCAATGATGATGACGACAACGTTATCGATGAGTATTATGTTCGTTACACAGGTTTTTGTGAGCTGACAGGACAACCCAGAGCTTGGCCGAGGTTCTTGGTAACAGACGAAACTGGCAAAGAGAAAGGCTATGACAGAGATCGGATTGATGTAACCGTTGGCCCTGTCAAAAAAGGTTTTGTGGCACTTATAAACTGCACTAACTGGGCAGATGTTGCCGGGCACTCTTTCATACAAGTGGATGTTAGCAAAAATGGTGCCCCATTTGTGACGAAAGGCTACAGAGACATCGGCACATCCAGCAGTGCATTTATCCAATACAAAATAGAATAATTTTCCCCATTCTATCTATGGTAGGTTAGGGTAGCAAGGACGATTCCACTATCCACTAATCATACAATCGAGGCATCCTGGCTATACATTAGCACAGGATGCCTCGATGGTCTTTTTATGCAGTCATCCACTTATGTTGCCAACATACGGATCATTACCATCTGGTTCTCCACCTATCGGTCAAACACCTCATGATCCATTTCTGTTATTTATTCCCTCATAACTTTTCGTATGTTGTACAAAGATAGGGGAAATGCTAGAAAATAATAATCGTTCAGTACATTTTATTGGAAAAAGTTTTGTTAATGAGTTGAAAACAACTACCTTTGTGCTTTAGATTGTGGTGCATGAATGGATATTTCTGAAGAACATAGCCACAATACGCTTAATCCTTCAAACTTGGAATATTTGAAGCGATACTCCAACAACCTCTTTGCCATTTCAGAAGTGAAAGATGTTGAGATACCATATACCGATGATACCGCACGACGGTTGTATTGCAACAATGTAGATCAAGAAGCATAAAATCACCACATATTGTATAACCACCTTAACAAAGAAAGGAACAAACAAGTCTTAGCTTTCGGGCTTTGACGACACGAAACAGACAATACAAAATCCATTAACAGCTTATCGCCTTTGGGTGAACTCGCCTGATGCTTGGTGAGTAACAATCAATTAACATAGTTTATTCATCTGCGAAGCTGCTGCAATGACTTTATAACATATATTATACTTGGACTTATAGTCCTTGTTCTCGACATCACGAATCCGCCAAATTCAACACGTGAGAACAAGCGATGAAGGTTCACGTCTGTATAGGCGTGAACTGTTCATGCTTTTCTACGTGTAGGGTTCTTGGCGGAGCCAGTGATGCGGAAAAGCTAAAGAGCAGTTCCGCCTTATTTCATTACTTTATGGGCAAGAAAGAATATCAGAAGCCAGAATCAGAGATAATTCTGGTTGACGCAACATCAATCCTTGAAGGCAGTACAGGTGCTACTGGTGAAGATGTGCCTTGGGGAGCAAAAGAAAGAGACATTTTTGAGGCATTATCCATAGAGTAAAAACTCTTCTTAATCTGCTATTATTATGAATTACAGCAAATTTTCTGTTGCGGCCATGTTTGTTATGGTGGCTATGAGTAGCTGTTCAAGCGACAGCGAGCTCAATTCCGCAAAGTCAGAGTACGTAAACTCTGTGCGAGTTACTGTCGAAGACTTCATCCCAGAGACTCCAGACACACGTACAGCTTTCACTGTAGATAATGCTGGCTTCCACTTCCAGTGGGTGAATGGCGATGCTCTCGGCATCTATCCTGTAGGTGGCGACCAAGTCAAGTTCCCAATCTCTGCCGGTGATGGTGCAGTAACTGCTGTATTCGATGGTGGCGCATGGAAACTCCGTTCTGAGTATCAGTATGCGGCCTATTACCCATTCTCAGCAGCCAATTATACAATTTCTCAGACATCCCTACCTGCAAGCTTCACAGGCCAGACGCAGAATGGAAACTGTTCCACGGTTCACCTTGGCAAATACGATTTCCTCGCTTGTGCAGCAACTTCGCCAGACGGCAGTGGTGGCGTTAACCTCAGCATGAAGCACCTTTGTGCATTCCTTCGTCTTCAGCTTACTATGCCAAAAGCAGACGCATTTTCGTCTGTTGTTCTTGAGAGCGATGGTGAAGAGTTCGTAACAGCAGGAACATTCGACCTTACTGCTGCCACTCCTGCCATCAATACGACAGCAACCTCATCAACCTACACCATCAATCTGACAAACGTCTCAACTACAGCAAACAATCAGGTTGTAACTGTCTATGCTATCGTTGCTCCCGCCAATCTCAGTGCAAGCAACATCAAGGTGCTTGTTCAAGGTGAAGGCAAGACAACTTATGTACAGACAGTAGAAGGCAAGAACTTCGCAGCTCGCTCTGCTTACAATATCGTTGTCAACAACTTCCCAAGTGGAACAAATGCAAACGGTGAAGATGTAAGTTGGGATGAACCTGCAGATCCGTACAATGGTTATGAGTATATTGATCTTGGTCTCAGCGTTAAATGGGCAACAATGAACATTGGCGCCACAACTCCAGAAGAATATGGCGATTACTTTGCTTGGGGTGAGATAGAACCATACTATACTGAAGGCCATTCTCAGGATGATTCTTGTTTTGATTGGAAGACAGACAAGACTGGCTATAATTGGTCGAGCTATAAGTGGTGCAATGGTTCTGAAGACTCCATGACCAAGTACTGCTCTAATTCATCCTATGGCATGGTTGACAGCCATTCTACCCTCGAAGCGTCCGATGACGCAGCTGCAGCAAACTGGGGTGGCATGTGGCGAATGCCAACTGTGTCAGAACAGAATGAACTTCGCGAAAACTGCACTTGGACATGGACAACCCGGAATGGCATAAACGGTCATGTAGTAACATCTAAGAAAAATGGAAATTCCATTTTTCTTCCAGCAGCAGGAATTCGCAGCAATAGTTCGCTCAGCCACGTTGGCTCGAACGGCGTCTATTGGTCGTCATCGTCCAGCACCTCGTTCCCATCCCGAGCTTATGATCTCGACTTTTATACAATCACTGTTGACTGGGGCGGCTACTATCGTAGCTATGGTCTTTCTGTTCGTGCTGTTTGTCCGTAGGTTTAATAACCTTTCTACCATCCCAAAAGCAAGACACTGTGTACTCAATTGATGTATCCAATGCCTTGCTTTTTTATTCAGGAAGCTTTGACGAGGGTGTGCTTCAGTATTTACTTAGTTACGCATAAAGTGATAAGAAGGACGATTCCACTATCCACTAATTATACAAACGAGGCATCCTGGCTATTCATTAGCACAGGATGCCTCGATTACGTTTGTGTTCTCTATATCTCAGAAAGTAAGAAGCCCATATAGAAGGGCAATGTGAGTAATGGCCCATTACGCCCCACATTATAGTCGCCAAGCTTAAGAGCGTGATAGACGTGGTACTTTTCAGGATGCTTCAAAAGCGTCTGCATGGACTTTGCATTGCCTGTACGAGCCTTGCATTCCAGTGGAGTGCATTCGCCTTGGTAGCGCATCACGAAGTCAATCTCTATACTGTCTGGCTTCTGATAATAATAAAGCTTACGCCCCATTTTTCCTAAGATGTCAGCCATAACGTTCTCATAGATAGCACCTTTGAAACTGCCCAATTGTCCTTGCAAAATGTCCGATTGAGTTCCTTCGTCGAGCATACTTATGAAAAGGCCTGTATCAGCCATGTAGATTTTGAAACAGTCTTGCAAAGCGTTACCACTCAGTGGCAGTTCCGTGATGCTGAGGTTGTGGCAACGACGCACAATGCCAGCATCTTCTATCCACTGCAAACTGCCGACATATTCCTTGCTTCGTCCCCCCTTGCGCACAACAGAATAGGTAAATTTCTTATTGTCGCGACTCAGCTGGCGAGGTATTGACTCAAAGCACTCACGAATGCGTGGTTTGTCTTCCGACCGAGCATACTTCACCATATCAACCTTGTACTCATCGATAATTGCTCGCTGCACAGCAACCATTTGATTCACATCATGCGTGTTGAGGAAGGTGCTGACAGCTTCTGGCATTCCTCCAACGATGACGTACTCCAGCAGGAGCTGTCGCATTCGCTGATGTATGGCTTCTGGAACAGGTGATTCGTCTCTCATGTATTGCCTCAACAAGTCGAGTACTGGCTGCTGTATTTGATTTGCCCAAAGCCATTCCTCAAAGTCCATTGGATACATGTCAACGATAGTCTCAAAACCTACAGGGACGGAAGTGGACTCCTCATTCTTCTGCTGTTCTTCGGATTTGTAACCATTGACGCCTAATAAAGATCCAGTGCAGATAACATCGTACCGCCCATCAAGCTTGAAGAACTTCAATGCAGCACGTGCTTGTGGACAGTCTTGTATCTCATCAAGTATAATACAAGTCTTGCCAGGAACGAATGTTGCATCAGGAATAGCTGCCGAGATGACGACAGTAAGATAATCCACTTTCAGCGATCCTTGGAATAACGCACGCAGTTCTTTCTGTTCATGAAAATCCATGTAAACTACATGCTTGTAGTGCTGATCGGCAAATGCTTTAACCGAACTTGTTTTGCCACACTGACGGCAGCCTTTTATGACCAATGGCTTGTGGTTTGGTGTCTCTTTCCATCGGAGTAAAATATCTTCAATCTTTCTTCGGTACATGTTTTGTAGTGTAAATCAAATATATACAAGTGTAAAATACACAAAATCGGGCGACTTTTATGTGGAATAACACACTTTTTCGGGCGACTTTTGTTACCGTAGCCACACTTTTTCGGGCGACTTTCGCTTGCAAAGTTACATTTTTATTTTGATTTAACCCCACTATCTTGCCTTTTTTATGCATTATATAGGCTAAGATTGTACTTGAAAATACAACAAGCTCTTATCTATGTTCAAAAAAGGACATCGAATACTTTTTTATTCAAACATACTTTTCGTCACGAATATTTGGTAGGTTAGGGATAACAAGGATTATTCCACTATCCACTAATTATGCAATTGAGGCATCTTGGCTTATTAATTAGCATAGGATGCCTCGATGATTATATAGAAACGTCTTTTTAATACCGATATAATGCGATTTTCAAAAGATTTTTGCTGTTTTGTTTTGATATTCCGAATAATTGGCATATCTTTGTGCGTGAAATTATAAGCATGGCAGAATGAGAATTATAACGAAAAGACGGTTGGAGGAGTTCTATGAGCAGGAAGGGCATGCCGATTGCAAAATCGCGCTGGAACGTTGGCATCAGAAGGTTAGCAGAGCGAAATGGCAGAACTTCTCTGATATGCGAAAGGACTTTCCGAGTGCTGACTATGTTGGCAACCAGCATTATGTGTTCAACATAAAAGGAAACAATTATCGCTTGGTAGTGGTTGTGATGTTTACTCCTGGATTGGTTTATATTCGCTGGGTAGGAACTCACAAGGAATATGATAAGATAGATTGTAGTAACATTTAATTATGAGTAACGAGGAAATGGAAATAACGAAAGAGAAATATGAGTATGCACAGGCACGCATTGATGCCTTGTTGTCACAGATAACAGAGAATACTCCTATGGAGGATCCGCTGATGGTGGAATTGATGATTGTCACGGATATAGTAGAGGCGTATGAGGAAGTACATTGCCAGATACCTGTGCCAACGCTTGGTGAGATAATACTTGATGCTCTGGATACTGCAGGTATGACTTCAAAGCAGTTGGCAGAGAAGATTGGTGTAAGCCCAAGTCGTATCAGCGATTACATCCATAACCGCAGTGAACCGACTCTCCGCATTGCGCGTCAACTGTGCCAGATATTGAGTATTGCTCCAGCAGAGATGCTGGGAGTAGGATAGCAGGGACGGTTCTGCTATCTGCTAATAGCGCCAGCATCACACAGGCGGATGCTGCTGTGAAAAATACACCATTTTTTTTCATAATGATCTGAATGTTTATCTTGTTTTTTGAGTTTTAAGCCCGATTGTGCAGTTTCTTCTATTATTTCTTCTCATACCATGCTTTCAGCACGTGGAAGGCTTTCTTTTTCTCGCCTCGGTCGGAGAATAGGCCTTTCAGATTGTAGTAATCCTGTACTCCTGTGAGGACACGGCGAGGAGAGCGGAAATCTTTCAGAATCCAAGGTGTGGTGCCAGCAAGACCATCAATCTTGTCGAGCATAGCACAGTTCTCTCGGTAGAGATTCTCCTGAAACTCTTCTGTCCAGCGCTGGTTGGTTGCGCCATGCATTCCAAACTTTGCACCGCCACCGAACTCGCTGACTATGACTGGCTTGTCGTATGGAATCTCCCATGTCATCTTTGCTGCATCGTTCACGTCACGATACCATCCTATGTACTGATTGAACGAAACGATATCTACATACTCATGCATGTTGTCTTGCAATCGATTATGGTAGTTGGCGGCTGATGTCACCTCCATCGCCATCGAAACAAGACGGGTGTTGTCGAGGCTGTGGGCATGTTTAGATAAGCTGCTTAGGAACTGGTCACGCTCAGCAGAGTGAGGCGTTTCGTTGGCAATTGACCAGATGATGACATTGGCGCGGTTCTGGTCGCGAGCTATCATATCTGTGAGCTGTCTCTCAGCATTCTGATATGTTTGCGGATTAGTCCATGCAATAGTCCAATAGACGGGAATCTCAGACCATACGAGTATTCCCATTCGCTCAGCCTCTCGCACAGCATACTCGTTGTGAGGGTAGTGAGCCAAACGTACGAAGTTGCAGCCCAGTTCCTTTGCCCACGACAGCAGCGTGTGAGCATCAGCAGTAGAGTTTGCACGTCCACCTCCGTTTGCTTTCTCTTCGTGTATGCTTATGCCTTTCAGATAGATAGGCTTGCCATTCAGCAGAATCTGCTTGCCGCTTGTCTCGATAGTGCGGAATCCGATGGAGTCGGCAACAACCTCGTTGCCCATGCCGATTTCTACACGATAGCGCTTTGGCGTTTCTGGCGACCAAAGCTGCAAGTTCTTTACATTAAGCGAAGCAGAAAGTCTGCCGTCAGCATTAGTCGCAAACTTTTGGTTTATCTTGAGTTCTGGTATTCGCAGAGTGATAATCTGTCCAGCTTCTGCCTTGTTCAGTTTTGCGTTGAAGAGGATTTGACGCATGTTCTTCTTGCCAGCAGTTTTGTCAAGGCACAGTTTGTAGTTCTCAACGTAGGTTGGAGCAACGCTGATCAGCATCACGTCGCGTGTTATGCCGCCATAGTTCCACCAGTCGAAAATTTGCGTAGGCACATCCTCGGCATGGCGCTTGTTGTCCACTTTCACAATGATAGTGTTTTCACCATCGCTCAGCAATTCCGTCACGTCATAGTTGAACGGCGTGAAACCACCCACGTGGTGTCCTGCCTCCTTTCCGTTCACATACACATGAGCCTCGTAGTTGATAGCACCGAAATACAATATGGTGCGTCGGTCTGCCTGTGGATGATACTCAAAGCTGCGCTTCAGCCACACAGTGCCCTCATAGAAAAACAATCGCTCATCCTGTGTGTTCCAATCGCCAGGCACTTGCATCGTAGGTGCCTTGTCGAAATCGTACTCAATCAAATCTTCAGGACGCTGTGGCTTCGCATTGCGGAAAAATCCATTACGCATCGGATTCATGCGATAATCGTAGTAGCCCTCTTCCTGCACATCCACAATGTAGTTCCAACGACCATTCAGCGACACACTCTGTCGCCCCAAAACATTACCTACCTGCGGCACTTCTTTTGCGACCATTGCTCCTGCCACCAGGCACCAGAGCAAACATAATACAGTTAATTTCTTCATAGTTATATTGTTTGTTTTGTGTATCATCAAATAGTCTTGCTTATTATGGTTATTACTGCAAAATTAATCTTTTTAGTAATGATTAAAAAATAACTTCCTAAAGTTTCTCATACCTATGAGCACTTAATAAGATAGTTCCACTTAGGCAGTGAGTCATCAAAAACGATTCTCCTGCTCTTTTCCGATTCGTAGGATTCCATAATGGGTCTTTT
>JAZRYI010000024.1:0-19156 GCA_045600665.1 Bacteroidaceae bacterium | reverse complement strand
ATTTATTTCTTAAGCCAATGTTCCTTCAGCCATGCGCGAACTGGCAGGTCATACAGTTTCAAAGCTGCCCAGGCATTCATGATGACGAGGATTGTTGTTGTAATAGCCACGAAAACGTGTGTGCTGACAGGTGAATCCAAGGGGCGTTGTGCCCATGACATGAGCATGTAGAGCACAGGATAGTGCGTGATGTAGAGAGGGAAAGATATGTCGCCCAAGAACTTGCACACCTTTGTGCTCACCTTGCCAGTAACCTTACTTCCTGCACCTGTTACAAGAACCAGAGGGAAAAGGAACAGCACGCAGAAGAGCTGATATGCACCGTCCACGATGTTGCCGCCACCATCAAACTTAGGCACATTGAACATGCCAAAGACGATAATTGAGGTGATGAGGAATCCATGATTTGACTTAATCATCTTGCCCATGCGCGACATCAGCAAACCGATGAGGAACGGATAGAGCAAACGAGTGAATGCAAGATACACATGCTCTGGATTGAACACGAATCCGCCATTGATGTAATAGAAATAATCCGTCTCTGTCAGGTTGCCGAAGATATTGAGATTCAAAGCAATGTCAGTGGTGCACACAGCTGCACATAGGGCAAGTATTGCCAATCCCCATGTAGGCAAGAAACGGAAGATGAAGGCATAGAGGATATTGGCAATGTACTCATAGATGAGTGTCCAAACAGGACCGTTGATGCTCGACAACTCACCCCATCCACGAATGTCCCACGACTGAGGGAATGGAATGCAAAACAAAGTGAGCACCGCCTGAAGCATCAGAAAATACCAAGGTGCGGAATCCACAGCTCCGAACACATCAACACTACCAGAATAGTAGAAAAAGATGATGCCAATCAGTACGCCAATAAGCAGCATAGGATGCAGTCGGGCAATACGACGTTTGAAAAATCCTTTGTATCCCATCTGGTCAAAGCGATCCTGATAAGCATAGCCAAGAACATACCCCGAAAGAGCAAAGAAAAAATCTACGGCAAGATAGCCATGCGCCATAATATTGTTGGTGATGTCGGCAGAATAGCATTCCATCATGTGGAAACCAACGACACAGAGTGCTGCCACACCTCTGAGTCCATCCAAGACTTCATATCTTGGTTTTGATTCTAAGTAAGCCATTGATATTTACTATTTGGCAATTTACTAATTACTATTTGAATTCGAGAGATCGAATTTATCATTTGTTATCCATTGGCAATTATTCACTATTCACTCAATAAGCCCTAGTTTTTTTGCCTTGAAACACGCCTCCGTAGTATTGCTGACCTGCAGTTTTTCTATAATGTTCTGCCTATGGCGGTCAACGGTATTCTTGCTGATACCCATTAACCCGGCAATCTCTTTGCTCGCAAGCCCCTTTTGAATGTATTGCAGCAGTTCCTTTTCGCGGTTGCTCAATATTGAGCGTAGTTCACAGATGTCGATGCGACGCTCCTCACCTGTCAGCTTGTGTATAAGCCGGGCATGGGCGAATGACTCTTTCGTAAGTTTATATACACAAAGCGCATAGCAGATGCCTTGTTTGCCTTCGCTCGGGAAATACTGTATGCGGTGTATCACTGGTTGGTACTTGCCCTCGGCATCGTGCATACTGATTATCTGCTCCATATACCAAGGGAATCCCTCGCAGACATTCTGTGGTGAAAGCATTCGGTTGAAGAACTTAAGCTCTTGCAGTTGCTGCACCACCAGATTGTCAGGATTGATGCATGAGATAATATCTTCCTCGAAGACTGAATCCACGAACAAATGTGTACCGGCCTTACCGATACCGAGCACTTCTGCTGTCTTACCCAAGAAGATGTGGCACTTGCCCGTTCGCATGTTGTTAAGTGCCACGATGGCATTGTCACACATGGCGTAGGTTTCTGCGTAGTTCAGCAACCGCCGCTCTTCATCTTCCATGTGTATTCCGTCTTGCTGACTCATAAAACGAGACACAAGTTTGTCATTTATCTCTGCCATAATTGTAGGATGCTTCAAGTGCTTTTTAATTCTCTCCGCAAAGGTACACAAAATATAAGAACAAAAGTAAAAAGCAACTATGAAAAGCGTAGATGTATGGTTATTAATCAGTATTTTTTTATCTACAAACCTATAGATTGTGCCACAAATTATGGATTGAAATGAAAAAAAATAAAAAATAAGAAAGAAAAAGTTGACACTATTTGCACGGATTTCAGGGAAAAAGAGTATCTTTGCAAATAATAAATAATAAAAAAAGAAAGACATGAAAAAATTGATGATTACACAAGCCATGCTAATCCTTTTAGCCATGACTTCCTGCAATAATAGTCAGCAAAAGGCAGATGATGCAACAACCGAGGACAGCATTTGTGCTGCTGCAACCGACAGCACAGCTGCATTCGAGTCATTTAGCGAACATTTCAGCAAATCATCTGCATTTGCTTACACAGAGATGAATGGCCGCAAAGTTCTTCTTGTGTCTCAAGAGGTTTTTGGCAATAATGCAAATACTGATTTGGAAGCCGTTGAAGCAAGTATTTTTGCCCTTGACAAAGAAGGCAAAATCGTTGCCTTGGGTTCAATAAGGTCGCAGGGCACACTCTATCCTGTTTCGTTATTGGATGGCAAATTGATGGTTGCTGGCCACCAATTCGTGAAGATTTATAGCGTCAGAGGTGACGTTCCTGAATTGGTGCTTGACAGTTATGAGGAAGGAGAAAGTCCTAAGCTGCCAGAAATGTTCAATACATTTGAGAATGGAACACCTATAAAGTTTGAAAGGAAGTAAATCCCTGAAAAATAACTCATGGAAACAATTATTGCCAAAGGACAAATAGAAGACATTGATATCATTGCCCAGTTTCAGGTGGACATGGCTATGGAGTCAGAGGGCACCCTGCTTGACATAGACACTGTGACCAAAGGAGTGGCAGCAGCAATGGCTGACGAGAGCAAGGGTTGCTACTATGTGGCAAAAGTGGATGGCAAAACCGTTGGAAGCCTTATGCTCACACGAGAGTGGAGCGACTGGAACAATGGCTGGTATTGGTGGATTCAGAGCGTCTATGTTGCACCCGAATACCGCAGACAAGGCATCTACAAATCCATCTATCATACCGTTTGCGCTGATGCCAAGCAGCAGAATGTGGCACAGGTGCGCTTGTATGTTGACAAGACAAACACTCGCGGACAGAAGGTTTATGCATCATTAGGCATGCACGAAAGCCACTACCTGATTTACGAAACCGTTCTGTCGAAGTAAGCAGATTCAAAGAAAATCACCTAAAAGTCAGCCTAATTATCTCCCAAAATACTCAAACAAGAAGAGGATGATGCTATCGAACCAGCGAGCTGGCAACATCGTGTGAAGGAATCGCATGGAGGCATTGCCGATGCCAAAGGCATAGCGTGTCTTTGGATGAGGCGAGGTTGCTGCTTTGCACACATGCTTGGCTGCCGTCTCGCATGAGGTCATGAGGTGGTAAGGATCACGCCCGTACATCATTTCAAATACGTTTGCCATGCGCCCTGCCTTCTCGTCATAGACGGTGTCAGTCGATGCTTTGTGCAACTGCTGTGCGGCTATTCTGCCCCAGTCGCTATAGACACCGCCTGGCTCCACGATGGCTACATCAATGCCATATTGCTTCATCTCCATGCGAGTAGCATCGCTCAAAGCCTCAACAGCATATTTGCTGGCATTGTACCACCCTGCAAAGCAGAACGTGATGTGACCAGCTATGGAAGCCACATTCACGATGCGACCGCTTTTCTGACTTCGCATGTGCGGCAAAACAAGCTGAGTCATACGAGCTAAGCCAATCACGTTAACATCCAGCTGACGCTGAGCATTAGCAAGACTTGTCGTTTCCATTGGCCCCAGTTCGCCATAGCCTGCATTGTTGACAAGAACATCTATCTTGCCTTCTTCGTGCATGATGAAATCGACTGCCTCCTTTGCCGAATCGTCAGAAGTGACATCAAGCGCAACAGGCATCACGCCATACTGGCGCAGCGTTTCCATCCTTTCCGTACGGCGTGCCGCGCCATACACCTTGTGTCCTTTTTCAGCAAGCATTCTGGCAGCTTCATAACCAATGCCACTGCTTGCTCCCGTTATGAGTATTACGAGTTTTTTCATTTAGTTTTTCATTGATTTGGGAATAGCTATGGAATCCAGCGACGCTGGATCTCTGTCACCACGCCATTCTCAATTGTCACCCGAGTGTTCAGCGGAAAGAAATTATCGCGACCACCCGTCAGATTATCGATGTAGAGTTTATGGTCATGACGTATTGTATCATTCGGATCATCAGGAAACTCACCACAATCAATGATCATGAAGTTCTCAGCCAATGCAACTTCCGCCATGCCAAGTTCTGTGTACGTAGCATGATCATCCCATTCCCTTGCAACGTATGTGCCGCCCTCGCCAGGAGCAAGCCAGCAACCGCCCTCTTCCAAGCCTCCGTTGATTTCAATGCCGCCATTCATCTCTTCAAATGTGCTGATCACTATCGTTTCGCCAGAATAGATGAGCGTGTCGCCCACCTGCATCTGCGTAATGTCCTCCCCGTCATACAAATCCTGACTATACACAGTCATGCTCAGTTTTCCACCATCCCAATGGAAGTCATCGAGCGCGAATGCAACAGGCACCGTGCAATCCTGTAGGTTCTCAACTGTTATGCCTGCTGGCAATGGGGCGATCAGCTTATGCTCTGCCTTCTGTGAAGCACATCCACAGAGCAACGCAGCAGCAACGATCGTATTTGCTATGTTTTTTACATTCATATTTTTGATATTATATTGCATCCAGCATTGACCGAATGCTCGTTTGCGGAATAACCCAAATTAATACTGCAAATATATTAATAATAATTCATCTCATAACATTCTTCACGCCCTTCACGGTGCTGATCTTCTTTATCAACTGGGTGAGCTGCTTCTGGTCGTCGATCATAACGGTGAGGGTGCCGGCAAACAAGCCGTCCTCGGATGATTGGATGCTGATGCCGCGAAGCATGACGTTCTTCTCCTTGTTGATGATGGAGGTGATGTTGTTGACAATGCCAATGTCGTCGTGACCCACAACACGGAGGGTGACTGGGTATTGACTGGCCCCCTTTCCTGCCCACTCTGCGCGCAAGATGCGGTAGCCACGATTGTCGCGAAGCAATTGGGCGTTAGGACAATCTTGGCGATGGATCTTTATGCCTCTGTTGATGGTGACGAAGGCAAACACATCGTCGCCATAGATAGGGTTGCAGCATTTGGCAAGCGTGTATTCCACGCCCTTGAGGTTGTTGTCGAGCATGAGCACATCGCTGCTGCTTGTGCCATGATTGTCATGTGAGCCTGTTGCCACATAGCCGTCGGCACTGCGCTGCTCAGTGGTGTAGAGGTTTGGATTCGCCTCACGCTCCAGCATGTCTTGGTAGCGCTCAATGACGGTGTTGACATCGAGGATGTCTTCTGCTATTGCCTTATAGAACTCGGTCACATGCTTGTAGCCAATCTTCTTGATGAGGCGCATCATCGTTGCCTCGTCCTGCTCTATCTTCTTGTTCTTGAATTTGCGCTCAAGTGTCTCTTTGGCAAATGTGGAAACCTTCATCTCCTGCTCGGTGAGCGACTGGCGAATCTTGGTCTTTGCCTTTGTGGTGACGGCAATGTTGAGCCAGTCGCGCTTTGGCAACTGCTTCTGCGAAGTGAGAATCTCAACTTGGTCGCCGCTTTGCAGCACGGTGCGTATGTGGACGTTCTTGCCGTTCACCTTGCCTCCTGTGCATCGGCAGCCAACGTTGGTGTGAATCTGGAAAGCGAAGTCGAGCACTGTGGCTCCCTTTGGCAGCTTGAACAGGTCGCCCTTAGGCGTGAAGACGAACACCTCGTCGGAGTACAAATCCACCTTGAACTGATTCACCAGCTGCTCGTCGCTTGTTGACTGATTTTCAAGAGCCACGCGAATATCCTTCAACCAATCCTCCAGCTTGCTGCCAGAGTCCTTCACGCCCTTGTAGCGCCAGTGGGCTGCGAGACCTCTCTCGGCAATTTCGTCCATTCGCTCTGTGCGTATCTGAATCTCCACCCACTTGCCCTCTGGGCCCATCACGGTGATGTGGAGCGACTCATAGCCATTGCTCTTTGGCACGCTAAGCCAGTCGCGCAGACGCTTTGGATTAGGGCGATACATGTCGGTGACGATGGAAAACACCTGCCAGCAATCCTGCTTCTCCTTGTCCAATTCGGAGTCGAGAATGACGCGAATGGCGAACAGGTCGTAGATGCCCTCAAACTTGCACTTCTGCTTCTTCATCTTCTGCCAGATGGAATGTATCGACTTTGTGCGTCCCTTGATGTGGAACTTGAGTCCTGCCGCATTCAGCTTTTCCTCGATTGGGCCAATGAAGTTACGGATGTAGAGGTCGCGTGTCTCGCGAGTGGCTGCGAGCTTGTCCTTGATCATGTAGAACACATCTGGCTCAAGGTATTTGAGCGACAAGTCTTCCAGCTCGCGCTTGATGAGGTACAAGCCAAGCTTGTGAGCCAAAGGAGCGTAAAGATGCGCTGCCTCGGTCGCCACGCGAGTTCTCTCTTCTATCTCGCCCCTATCCTTTATCTGTCGCATCAGGTTCACGCGATCGGCAATGATGATGAAGATCACGCGCATGTCTTCGGCAAAGCTCAGGAGAAGGTCGCGGAAATTCTCTGTCTCGATGGAAGGATTCTTAGCATACAGCTCATTCACACGCTGAATGCCATGGATGATGTGAGCCACATCGTCGCCAAACTCATCCCTGACGCTGTCGATGCTTGCCACGCCTGTAGCCACGCAGTGATGGAGCATGATGCTGACTATGCTTGCACGATTCAGTCCTATCTCTTCGGCTGTGATGATAGCTGTCTGCAAATCGAACAATACGGGGTTGATTCCAAACTGGTCGCGCTGGAGCGAGCCTGACTGGACAGCATTGAAAAGCATTTCCTTGATTTTATGGAAATCGTCGGGATTGAGCACGTCGGCTACTAATGCTTGCAGTTTCTTTGTTGCTTCGAGCAAATCCTGCTTCTCATCTTCTCTTATTGTTGCAATTTCTTCCATATTTTTATCGAAAAAGAGTTATTTTCAGTGCAAAGTTATTAAAATTCCTCTATTATCGTGCTTGTTTAATTATTTATTTGTACTTTTGAGCACATTTTTATAACATATTAAATAATCAAAAGACCATGCTTACACAAGAAGACAAAGAATTTCTTGCCCAGAAAGGCATCAGCGAAGAAAAGCTGAATTCACAGCTCGACAATTTCAAGACAGGTTTCCCTTGGCTTAAGCTTGCGGGTGCTGCTTCGCCAGAGAAGGGCATCACTATCCCATCGGAGGATGAGAAGAAGGCGTATCTCAACGCTTGGGACGGATACCTCAACGGCACAGGCAAGGTGCTCAAGTTCGTGCCAGCCAGTGGTGCTGCAAGCCGTATGTTCAAGAACCTGTTCGAGTATCTCGACAATGAGGAAATGACAGACTTCGTCAAGAAGTTTGACGAGAATACAAGCAACTACGCATTCTGCGAAGCACTCAAGGCTGCTATGGCAAAGAATGGCGCAGAAGACAATGCAAAGGGCAAGATAGCAAGCTTGCTCGGAAAGGAAGGCTTGAACTATGGCAACCTGCCAAAGGGTCTTCTTCTCTTCCACAACTATGAGGATGGTCCTCGCACTCCTGTGGAGGAGCACCTGGTGGAAGGCGCACTCTATGCAAAGGGAAATGACGGCAATGTCAACATCCACTTCACTGTGTCGCCAGAGCATCGCCCTCTGTTCGAGGCTCTCGTGGCTGAGAAGGCAAGCAAATATGAAGAGAAGTTTGGCGTGAAGTACAATGTCAGCTTCTCAGAGCAGAAGAGCAGCACAGACACAGTGGCTGCAAACCCTGACAACACTCCATTCCGCGGCAAGGATGGCAAGATTCTCTTCCGTCCAGGTGGTCATGGCGCGCTCATCGAGAACCTCAACGACCTTGAAGCAGACGTAATCTTCATCAAGAACATCGACAATGTGGTGCCTGACCGCTTGAAGCCAGAGACAGTGGAGTACAAGAAACTCATTGCAGGCGTGCTCGTGTCAAAGCAGAAGCAGGCATTCGAATACATTGAGTTGCTCGACAAGGGCAACTACACACACGCACAGCTCGAGGAAATTATCCATTTCCTGCGCGACGAGCTTTCATGCCGTAACCCAGAGCTGAAGGATCTGGAGGATGCTGAACTCGCAATCTACTTGCGCAACAAGCTCAATCGCCCAATGCGCGTGTGCGGCATGGTGAAGAATGTGGGCGAGCCAGGCGGTGGCCCATTCCTCGCATACAATCAGGACGGCACAATCAGCCTTCAGATTCTGGAAAGCAGCCAGATTGACAAGGACAACGCAGAGTATCTTGCTATGTTCCAGAATGGCACGCACTTCAACCCTGTTGACCTCGTGTGCGCAGTGAAGGACTACAAGGGCAACAAGTTCGACCTCACAAAGTATGTCGATCCTCAGACAGGCTTCATCTCAAGCAAGAGCAAGGATGGCAAGGAGCTCAAAGCTCTCGAGTTGCCAGGCCTCTGGAATGGCGCTATGAGCGACTGGAACACAATCTTCGTGGAGGTAAGTCTCGGCACACTCAATCCTGTGAAGACTGTAAACGACTTGTTGAGAGAACAGCATCAGTAATAGCATGAACATAATACACAAATATTTCCCAAATCTTACAGAGACTCAGGTTGAGCAGTTCGCTCAGCTTGAGGCTCTTTATAATGACTGGAACTCAAAGATCAATGTGATTTCTCGCAAGGACATCCAGAACCTGTACGAGCACCATGTGCTGCATAGCCTTGGCATTGCAAAGGTAGCCAATTTCCAGGACGGCACCGAAATAATGGATCTCGGCACAGGAGGCGGATTCCCTGGCATACCTATGGCAATACTCTTTCCTAATGTCAATTTCCACCTCGTGGACAGCATCGGCAAGAAGGTGAGAGTGGCAAATGAAGTTGCCACGGCAATAGGATTGAAGAACGTGAAGTTCAGCCATGCTCGCGCAGAAGAAATCAAGGAGCAGTACGACTTCGTCATCACGCGTGCCGTGATGCCTATGGTGGATCTGGTCAAGGTGGCAAGAAAGAACATAAAGAAGGAGCAGAGCAATAGCGTGCCTAATGGCATAATCGCCTTGAAAGGTGGCGAGCTGGATGGTGAGATAGCATCCATGCGCAACATCAGCACGGTGTGGGCTCTGTCCGATTTCTTCGAGGAAGAGTATTTCACAACCAAGAAAGTGGTGCATGTGGGCATCGTGAGCAAGAAGTAACACACCTGTTATTAATCGAGACATTTGTTTTATGTATATAAAAGCATTTACAGTCAACCCTCTCGGGGTGAACTGCTACGTAGCATACGACGACACGAAGGAAGGCGTGATCATTGATTGCGGATGCTCTACCGAAGGAGAATGGAAGAGCATAAAGGCATTCATCGATGGTGAAGGCATAGCAATCAAGCATTTGCTCAACACGCACCTTCATTTCGACCACGTGTGGGGCAACCCTTACGCCGCTCGCGACTTTGGCGTCTCTCCCGAAGCAAACAACTTAGACATAAACCTATACAACAACATCCACGAGATGGTTCGAAGCATGTTTGGAGTATCCATCCCTATTCCATTCATGCCTCCTCTCGGCACAAATCTTCATGATGGCGACACCATTTCGTTCGGCAACACCACCCTCACGGTCATTGCCACCCCAGGACACAGCCAAGGCAGCATCTGCTTCTATTCTGCCCAAGAGAATGTCCTCTTCTCTGGCGACACTCTCTTCCGCGAGAGTATGGGGCGCACCGACCTCGAAGGCGGCAGCTATACTGCCATTTTCCGCAGCCTTTCCACGCTCATGGAGTTGCCAGACAACACCGACGTCCTCTGCGGTCATGGTCCTTCTACAACTATTGCTCACGAGAAACGTAACAACATGTATCTCTGATTTTTTCAGAAATAAGACAGGGAAAAACAAAGGAGGCGTCTCTCGACGTCTCCTTCTCAAACTTAAAACAACCAACAAAAGAAATAGATTTGATTCTATTCTTTGTATTTCTTTATGTTTCAGAATGAAAGGGAACTGATTCCCTCTCATTCTTTTTTTGCTTATTAGCGGATGAACAAAAGCTCACGATACTTTGGAAGTGGCCATGCCTCATCGTCAACAATTGTTTCGAGCTTGTCAACGTGGTAGCGGATGTCCTCGAGGAGTGGAGCTACTGTGTCGTGGTATGCGATTGCCTTCTCACGCTCGCTCTCGATTTTGTTTGCCACCTTGCGTGCCTCTACCATCTTGTCAACGTTCTCGATGATGAATGACTCGTGGTCAGAGATCTTCTCGATGATGTGCATGTTCTCCTTTGAGATCTGGTGTGCCTTCTCGCCTGAGAAGATTGCGTGTACCTTGTGAACATTGTCGATGAGCATTGACTGATACTTCGTAACGACTGGAATGATGTGGTTCAAGCAGAGGTCGCCAAAGATGCGGCCCTCGATCTGAATCTTCTTTGTGTAAGTTTCCCACTTGATTTCGTTGCGTGCCTCAAGTTCAAACTTAGTCATGACGTTCTGGCTCTCAAACATCTTAACAGATGAATCGCTTGTGTAGTTGTCGAAGATGATAGGAGCAGATGTTTCGCAGTCAAGGCCACGCTTCTTTGCCTCTTCCTTCCATTCATCGCCGTAGCCATTGCCGTTGAAGATGATTGGCTTGATGTACTTGATGTCCTCGCGAACAATCTTGAGGATTGCAGCCTCCTTCGATTCGCCTTTCTCGATGAGAGCATCAACGCGAACCTTGAACTCTGCAAGTGCCTCAGCCACAGCTGTGTTGAGTGTGAGCATTGCTGATGCACAGTTTGCCTCAGAACCTACTGCACGGAACTCGAAACGGTTGCCAGTGAATGCGAATGGAGAAGTACGGTTGCGGTCGGTGTTGTCGATGAGGAGCTCTGGGATTGAAGGAAGGTCGAGCTTGAGAGCTGTCTTGCCTGCAACCTGGAGAATATCGTCGGTGTCTGCCTTCTCCACATGCTCGATGAGGTCAGTTACTGACTTGCCGAGGAATGAAGAGATGATAGCTGGAGGAGCCTCGTTTGCGCCAAGACGATGAGCATTTGTTGCGCTCATGATTGAAGCCTTGAGCAAGCCGTTGTGGTCATACACAGCCTTGAGTGTCTCAACTGTGAATGTCACGAAGCGGAGATTGTCGAGAGCTGTCTTTCCAGGAGCGTGAAGGAGAATGCCTGTGTCGGTAGAGAGCGACCAGTTGTTGTGCTTACCCGAGCCATTGATTCCCTTAAATGGCTTCTCGTGGAGAAGGCAACGGAAACCGTGCTTGCGAGCTACGCGCTTCATGATAGACATCATGAGCATATTGTGGTCAACTGCGAGGTTTGTCTCTTCGAATATAGGTGCGAGCTCAAACTGGTTTGGTGCCACCTCGTTGTGGCGTGTCTTGCAAGGAATGCCAAGCTCAAGTGCCTGAATCTCGATGTCCTTCATGAACTCTTCCACACGTGCAGGGATTGAGCCGAAGTAGTGGTCGTCCATCTGCTGGTTCTTGGCAGAGTCATGTCCCATGAGTGTGCGACCTGTCATCACGAGGTCAGGACGTGCTGCGTAGAGAGCCTCGTCCACGAGGAAGTATTCCTGCTCCCAGCCGAGGTTGCTGACAACCTTCTTCACGTCTGGGTTGAAGTACTGAACCACAGCAGTTGCAGCCTTATCCACAGCGTAGAGAGCCTTCTTCAATGGCACCTTGTAGTCGAGAGCCTCACCTGTGTATGAGATGAAGATAGTAGGGATCATCAGAGTGTCGCCGATCACGAACACTGGTGATGTTGGATCCCAAGCTGAATAGCCGCGTGCCTCGAATGTAGAGCGGATGCCACCATTAGGGAATGAAGATGCGTCTGGCTCCTGCTGCACGAGAAGCTTGCCTTCGAACTCTTCTACCATTCCACCCTTCCAGTCGTGCTCCACGAAGCCGTCATGCTTCTCTGCTGTGCCCTCTGTGAGTGGCTGGAACCAGTGAGTGTAGTGAGTCACGCCAAGTTCCATAGCCCACTTCTTCATGCCTTCTGCCACAGCATCAGCAATTGTGCGGTCGAATGGAGCACCATTGTCGATAACATCACACATCTTCTTGTACACCTTTGCAGGCAAGTACTTGAACATTTTCTGCTTATTGAAAACATACTTACCAAAGTACTCTGATGGACGCTCTTTTGGCATCTCAACAACTATTGGACGGCGCTTGAACGCCTCATCCACTACCTGAAGTCTAAGTTTTGCAGCCATAATCTTTTTACTTTAATGTTTTTTTATTGTTGTTTTTTTTGACTCTTTGATTTTTTTCGATTTCTCGATATTTCGATTCATCGATATTTCGAATTCTCGATTCCTCGATTTTTCGAATTTTCGAATCATCAATTCCTCGTTCCCTCGTTCTTCCTCTCTTCCCTACTTCATCAACCAATCCTTCACTCTCTGCATTGCCTCTATACAATCCTCCTTCTGTCCGAAAGCTGTGAAGCGGAAGTATCCTTCGCCTGCAGGGCCGAAGCCAACGCCTGGGGTGCCTACCACATTTGCCTCTGCGAGGAGAGCATCAAAAAACTCCCAGCTTGTCATGCCTTTCGGAGTCTTCACCCAGATGTAAGGTGCGTTCTCGCCTCCGTATGTCTTCACGCCCATGTCGGCAAATGCCTCTTTCATGATGCGAGCATTTTCCATATAGTAAGCGATGGTTGCCTTCACCTGCTTCTTGCCCTCTTCCGAGTAGATTGCCTCTGCGCCACGCTGAGTGATGTAGCTCGTTCCGTTGAACTTCGTGCATTGGCGACGCAGCCAAATCTTGTTGAGCGCCACCCTCTCGCCCGATGCTGTCTTTGCTGTCACTTCCTTTGGCACCACTGTGTATCCGCATCTTGTGCCTGTGAATCCAGCAGTCTTAGAGTATGAATGGAACTCGATTGCCACTTTCTTTGCGCCCTCTATCTCGTAGATGGAATGAGGAATGCTCTCGTCCTGAATGTATGCCTCGTATGCGGCATCGTACATGATGAGCACGTCATTCTCCAGCGCATAATCAACCCACTTCTTCAGCTGCTCCTTTGTGATCACCGTGCCTGTTGGGTTGTTTGGATAGCACAGGTAAACCACATCTATCTTCTTCTCTGGCAACGAAGGCGTGAAATCGTTCTCGCCATTGCAAGGCATGTAAACGATGTTGCTCCACAATCCATCCACGCATTCGCCAGCTCTTCCTGCCATCACATTCGAGTCGATATACACAGGATAAATTGGGTCGGTCACACCGATTATGTTGTCCTTCGAAAGAATGTCGCCAATATTGCCCGTATCGCTCTTGGCGCCATCGTTCACGAACACCTCATCCACGCTCAGCTCTATGCCTCTTGGCTTGAAATCATTCTCCACTATCGCCTTCTGCAAGAAATCGTAGCCCTGCTCAGGACCATATCCTCTGAACGTATCAGCGCTTGCCATCTCCTCCACCGCCTTGTGCATTGCCTCTATGACAGCAGGAGCCAAAGGCTGAGTTACATCACCAATTCCAAGACGAATTATCTTCTTGTCTGGGTTAGCTTCTTTGTATGCCGAAACCTTCTTTGCAATTGTGCTGAACAGATATGAAGGTGCTAATTTAAGGAAATTTTCGTTAACCAATGCCATGATACTCTATAAATATGTGTTGATTGTTTTGTTTTACTTAGTTTTGTGTTCTGTTTGCTATTTTGGAAGAGCTATTTTCCCTTCAAAAACTGTCTCTGCGGGACCTGTCATATAAACGTGATTATCGTTACCCCATCGAATGGAAAGCAGTCCTCCATCCATCATGATTGTGTTTGTGCGACCTGTTCTCTTTGTCAGCGTTGCAGCCACCGATGTTGCGCATGCTCCAGTGCCGCAAGCCATTGTGATTCCTGATCCTCGTTCCCATACTCTCATTCGAATAATGCCATCTGGCATCACTTGCGCAAATTCTATGTTACATCTCTCAGGAAACATCTCGTTAAACTCCATCAACTTGCCATCCACTGGCAAGTTGACCTTGCTTATGTCGTCCACAAAGATAACGAAATGTGGGTTGCCCATGCAAACGTAAGTGCCCTTCCAGCCGCCTACTTCTCCGTCTGTCATTCCGCCATCCAGAGTGGCAAGCTGTGCCTTGTTGTTAAGGATTGCCGCACCCATATCCACTGTCGCTCCAGTCACTTCACCACTCTCATCGAAAATGAGGCTAATGGTTTTGAGGCCTGACAGTGTCTCGAATGTGACCACGTCTTTGTTTGTCAAGCCTTTGTCTCTCACAAACTTCGCACAGCACCTCACACCGTTTCCGCACATCATCGCCTCACTTCCATCGTTGTTGAAGATTCGCATCTTAAAGTCCGCAACTTCTGACTTGTCTATCGTGATGAGCCCGTCGCTACCGACTCCGAAATGAGGCTTGCTCCACTCCACCGATGCTTTGCTCAGATCAGCAATCGGATTGTCTGGCAGATAAACATAAATGTAATTATTGCCGCATCCATGCATTTTTGTGAAGTCTATCATTCTTGTGGTTGTCATAAGTTATTGTCTTTTGTGTTGTGTAATTAATCTTTGTCGTGTTTCTGCTTTTTGCCTTGTGTGTGGCTTATTTATTGTCGTGTTATTTTGTCGTTAAAATCTGCATTCAAATTACTTTTTGCTTGATTTCGAGTGCAAAGTTATATCATTTTGTTAATATTTACAAGACTTTTGCTAACTTAATTCAATAAAAGAACCTTATTACTTGACATTCGTCAACTAATTCGCGGAATTTGATAACAAAATGTTCCAATCCATAAACGCATAGTCACACTGTTCCTTGATCGCTTCAGCACGATAGCGATGCTAGCAATAAAAAAAGCCTTGACATTATTAATTAACTGTCAAGGCTCATTTGTATTAGTTTACTCCTGTTCTGCTTCTTGCTCCTTCGTTGCCGCTCTCAGCTTTTCTTTAAAACCTTTAATAAAGTCAACAACAAATACTTTCCATAATGCAGAAAGTACGAATCCTGCAAACATAAAAATAATTACTGTTTTCTTTCGGCTATTTATAGGATACTCAGGAATTGAACCTGGCTGCACAACTGCAAAAACAGGTTTCAATTCTTGATACTTAGCATTTGCCGCATCTTTCTGCTGCTCTAACTGAGCATAAATCTGCTGAGTCAAAGCAACTTCTTGCTGAAGGCGCTGCTTATCACTGCTTGCACTCTGCAAAATCACGCTGCGGTCAAAGTCCACTGTGCGAGCATAAGCTGCTTGAACCTCAATCATCTTTTCTCTTGATTCGTCAGCTAAGCGAGTATAATAATCGAGATCATCTTTTGCCTTTTTTGTGCGATAGTTGATGATGAATTCTTGCAAATGCTGGCACACAGTATCTGCAAGCTGCTGAGCTACATGAGAATCAGAACAAGTAACAGAAATTGTTGTGACACCTGATTTGTCATCTACGTCTGCAGATATCATTCTTTGCAAAATCTCGACAGCCTTTGACTGCGATTTTGTCAAATGAGAAATGTTCACAGTATCGGCAACTGTTTTCTCATCGTCTTTTTTCAGCAATTCTTCCAACCAAAGAGAAAATGCAGACTTTGGCTTGTATTTGCCTAAAACGAAATCATACACAGTGGTAGAAGCTGGTGTTTCGTCATCACTTCTTGATTCCTCGGAAAGGTTCACTGGCACATCAAACAACTGGGTAAGGAAAGGAGTACTGCTACATATCTGAGGGAACAGTGTGATGTTCAATGCATCTGTACTATTTCCAAGCGAGACCTTACCTACCCCCAACATGCTTGCAATGCCGCTAAGACCTCCCGTCTTAGTTGCCATCTGCACTTCAGGCGCAAGAACAACAGTAACCGAATACTTATGTTTCTGTATCAACGCTACGCATACTCCAATTACAGAAGCAACAATAGTCCAAATGATGATGAACTTTTTGTGTTTGAGCAATTTGGCAAGCATGCCTACCCAATCAATTTCGGATTCTATTTCCTCTTCCTCATCATCCCAATCTGGAGAAATGGCAGGTTCGTTATATTCTTTATTCATTATCTGTAAATTTATTTAAGGATGTTAGCAATAGATGCAATCATTGTTGCCAAAGAAGTACTTGTAGTTGCTAAAGAAAGAGTGGTTTGGATATTAGAGCCATCTTTTGGTGCCTTGAGTGGCACAATGATCTCTGCACCAGGATCAACACGAGTGCGTTTCTTTACACGAGAAACATGACCATTCATGCTAACCATGTACATACGACTCTTTTTAGCTCTATTTGCATAACCGCCCGCTTGATTAATGTAGTACTTGACACGCTTATTATTTGCAAATGTCACATCAACAGGAGATTGAACTGCTCCATCAACACGTACGGTACTTGCATACTCTGGTATTAAGAGTTCATCACCTTCACGGAGAACCACATCATACTCACTACCAGGTTTTTCTAAAGCCATATCCAACTCAATGCCGACATAATACCTTGTATCGGAATTCAAAATATCAGCGTCAACGGTATCTGTTCCCAATCCTTGCTGTATTTTTTTCATACGCGCAAGCTCTACAGCATTAACTTTTCTAATCAGGCGAGCTCCCTTAAGGTATGCGAAATCTGTTGCTCCTCCAGCTTTATTTACAAGCTCAGATAATCGTTCATTCTTTGATGTCAAAGGATAATCGCCTTCAAAATTGATTTCTCCTGATACTCTCACATTGCGAGCCACAAAGTATGAAGGACTTTTGCGAACATAAACAACATCGTATGGTTGAAGCGTGAAGTTTCTATCGCCACTTACGATTGACAAATTCTCATCTATAGAAAATGAGAAAAGTTCACCAATTTTGTCAGAGGCTTTTCTTGCCTTAGAATCTTTAATTCTACGACTTACATCAATTCTACATGTTGAAGCGGCATCAAGAAGACCTCCAGCTTGAAGTATCAAGTCTTCAATTGTCATGTTCTTAGCAAATGGATAAACAGCAGGGCTTGCAACCTGTCCTTCAATCGTAACATTTCCATAATCTTTAATGTCAAATTGACTTGGGACATACAATTCATCATTATTCTTCAAAGGAATATCAGGTGCAGAGCCATTCATAATAGCATCTATATCTACCGAAAGAACCTCAAGAGATCTATCATCATTCTCTCTACTAAGAATTGCATGTGAAGTGAATGCTTCTGGCAAAAGTCCATCTGCCTTTTTGATGAGCGAACGTATTGTATTTGTCTCTCCATCTAATTGGAAAAGTCCTGTGCGGAAAACAGCTCCCTTGACACTTATTCTGTTCTGGAACTTAGACACAAGTTCACCGACTTGAACTTCATCTCCATCCTTCATCTTGAAAACAGAGTAATCCATTTCATCAACATTGCATACTTCATACTCGCGTCCCGTCTGACGAACTATTGTAATGTTATTTGTGTAAGCTCCTTTTGCATAGCCACCAGCATACTCTATAAGAGTTTTCAAGCTCTCTCCATCTTTCATTTCGAAGAACATAGGGCGTTTCACCTTTCCTTCTACTTTAACCATTGTCTTGTAAGGGGCAACCAGGATTACGTCGCCTTCTTCCAGACGGATATCACTGCTTCGCGTACCATGCATAAGGAATTCATAAATATCAACCGTTCCTATTGTTCTTCCGCCTCTGCTAACTTTTATGTTGCGAAGCGTACCTGGTTCCTTCACGCCGCCAGCACGATATAGAGCATGAAAAACAGTTGAAAAAGAAGACAAAGAATAAGTGCCAGGATATTCTACCTCGCCTAATACATTAATTTGAATAGTTCTAATTTGACCAAGCGAAACACGTATGTCAGTTCGATCATTAGTGCGTCCTAAGCCAGCAAAAATGGTACTAAGCTTTTTCTTCAGGAATGTATTGGCATCATTTATCGTCATGCCATTCAAATATACAGGGCCTAATATGTCAACATTTATACTGCCCTCTGGCGATATCGTTTCACGAAGGGTAGTTTGGTTTGCTCCATACACATCAATGATAACTTCATCTCCAGGACCAAGACGGTAATTTCTTGGTGTTGCAAGATTCTCACTTGGTGCAAAATTAAGAGTTTTATTCTTGAAAATATTATAACCGAAAATTTCTGTTGAAGAGGCAACCGTTCTCATGTCTTCTACATCAATAATCGAATTCTGAGAATCCATTTCTTCAGCAGACACCTCATCCTCTACTGTGTTATGAGCTCTGCTTGCATTATCTTTCGTAGGAATGTATTCTGCTTTATTGCCGATTCCACCTTTCTGATATATTTTTCTCACTCGCTCGGCTTGAGCGCGAGTAACACCCTTGGAAGCTAACTCAACTGCTATCGTCTGCATACTCTTACCAGACGCAACGCTTGTTGTCACGTATTCCAACACCTGTTCATCTGTCATCGTGCTTTGGGCAAATGCAACGATAATATTTATCGAACAAAAGCATACAGTTAATACTAATTTCTTTAACATATTAAGCAATAATATTATATTAAACGTTTATCAATCTATATTTTGTGCAAAGTTAAGAAAATAATACAAACTGATAAAATAAAAAAGTAAAAAAAAGAGAAGAATGGCTGGTAAAATAGCAACCAATTGCATAAAGATAAAAAGATTCCCTTGGATACTCAATGCATCCAAGGGAATTAAACTGCTATTTACTGAGGTTTACACTATTTCTTCTCAGCTTTCTTTGCGGGTGCTTTCTTCGCTGGCTTCTTAGGCTCAGCAGGTGCTACAACTTTCTCAGCTTCTGCCTTCTTGGCTGGAGCCTTCTTAGCTGTAGTTTGCTTTGCCTTTGGCGCTGCAGCTTCTGTAGGATTGTACTTCTCGAGCTTTTTGCGAAGCTTCTCGATTTCCTTGTCCTTTGCATCAATCTCATCGCCCTGATTCTTGATCATATTGATCAGACCTTCGATTTCCTCATTGTCAGCGCCACCGTAGAGGTTGTTGACGCGAGCAATGAAGTCGCCAAGAATATTCATGTAGTTTGTGAATGCGTCGTATGGAGAA
>JAZRYI010000023.1:0-17428 GCA_045600665.1 Bacteroidaceae bacterium | reverse complement strand
CGCAACCGCGCGATACGACCTGTGTGAACTGGATGTCTGCCATAGTCTAATGTATATTAGTGTATATAATATAGACGGGCGTCAACCCTTTTCATGAACTTTGGCGACTACAAATTATGTCATGAGGGTTTCATTTAGATATAATAGATAATGTGAAAATCGAATTATACCGAGCTATGCTCTTGAATGACTTTTACACTCTGTGTTAAAGCTTAACCTCGACCTTCTTGCCATCGTACTTGACCACCTGGCCTTCTGCCTCAGGGTCATAGCCCTGAGCCTTATCCTTGCTCACTGGCACAATAGTGAATGTGCGATTCTTGAGCATACCAGGGAACTCGCCCTCGCGGTCAGCAATAGTAAGCGTCTTGCTTGCTTCGTCGTAAGTGAACTTGATCTTAGCGTAGCGACCTGCCTCATAACCATAGTTCACCCCCTCGTCCTCGTAGAGAGTGAATGTGCCGTTCTTGCCTTCATAAACATAGAGACGAATATTCTCAGCCTTCTTCTGACGAGTGTATTCAATTGCTGGGCCGAATGGAATGATAGAGCCAGCACGAACGAAGAGAGGAATGCGGTCGTAAGGAGCAGGAACTTTCTTTGACTCAGCGCCTTCAGAAGCTACAGCGCCTGTGAAGAAATCGTACCAGATGTTATCCTTAGGGAAATAAACCTCGCGCTGACGAGCACCGTACTGATATACTGGGTTCACCATGATAGCAGGACCGAACATATACTGATAGCCAATGTTCTGAACTTGCTTGTCCTTGCCGAAGTCCATCACGAGAGGACGCATGATTGTGTAGTCGTTGAAATGTACGTCTGCTGCGAGAGAGTATATGTAAGGCATGAGACGATAGCGAAGCTCAAGACACTTCTTTATGCTCTCGTATGCTGGGTGACCAGCAGGAGCGATGTTCCATGGCTCACGGAATGGGAACTGGCCATGTGCGCGATACATTGGTGCGAACATGCCGAACTGATGCCAACGAGCATTGAGCTCACGCCAATCCTTGAGGTCATTGTTTTCAATGCCTTGATAGTCATAAATGTGCTGTGCAGCCTCATAGCGCTTCTCAACAGAGAAACCACCGATATCCATGCTCCAGAATGGAATGCCAGAGATAGAGAAGTTCAAGCCTGCAGTGATCTGAGCCTTGAGGTCTTCCCAGCGAGTGCCGATGTCGCCAGACCAAGTAGCGGTAGAGTAGCGCTGCTCAGCAGCAAAACCATTGCGAGTGAGGAGGAATACGCGGCTGTTGTTTGGAGAGAACTTGTTGCCGAAACCACGCTGATCCCAAGAAGTAGATGACTGTAAAGTCTTGCTGTCCATTGGATCGATGCCCTTCTCTTCGATAGCAGTTTCGTATGCACGCTGACCATCATAAATTGCCTCTGCGTTCACGATAGAATATGCGTTAAAGAACTCATCTGAAGAACCATACTTAGTAGGGCCGCAGAGAAGCTTGCGATACTCAAGGTCTGTGCAGTCGCGCACGTTAGGCTCTGATGCGTCCATCCACCATGCGTCCATGCCGATAGTAGCGAGCTTCTCGTAGAGCTGACGCCAGAAGATCTTGCGAGCATCCTCGTCGTATGCGTCATAGAATGCATACTTGTAGCCGAGCCAGTCATACAGGCTGTCCTTGATTGACTGCTGATAGATATAGCCCTTGTCGTTGAGTTCCTTGAAGTTATCCACTGTAAGGTAGTACTTAGGCCAGCAAGAAATCATGATCTTAGCATTCTTAGCGTGGATGCTGTCAATCATAGCCTTAGGATCAGTGAATCTCTCAGGGTCGAAAGTGAATGCTCCCCAAGAGTCTGGGGTCCAGTAGTTCCAGTCCATCACGATATTGTCGATAGGGAGCCCACGCTCACGGAAGCCAGCGAGAGCATCAACGATTTCATCCTGAGTCTTGTAGCGCTCACGGCTCTGCCAGTAGCCCAGCAGCCAGTCAGGCATAATCTGAGCCTTGCCTGTGAGTGTGCGGTAACCTGAGATAACCTCATCGGCATTGTCGCCATCGATGAAGTAGTAGTCGAGCTGCTGTGTCATCTCGCTCCAGAAAGAAAGCTTCTGCTGCTCTTCGTCAGCAACTGGTGCGTAAGCACGAAGACCACAGTATGCCTCGCCTCCATCAGGAATCCATTCGAGACGGAAGTCGTACTTCTTTCCTGCTTCAAGGTTTACAGAGAACTTGCGAGCATTAGGGTTCCAAGCAGTACGCCAGATTGTCTGCTCGTTGCTGCCTGTGCCTGCCACATCTTCTGTATATACATCCTTACCGTCGATGCAGATGCGCTGATAGCCAGAGTAGTAGTGAGAGAATTTGTACTCGCCAGTCTCCAGAGGCTCGATAGTGCCTTCGTATGTAACAGTGGCTTTGCCAAGATTGTATTTAGGCAGATTCTTTGCAGACTTCAGGTTCTCGAAGTAGATGGAATCCTCACGGCGAACAAGAGTCTCCTCATCAGGAGCAGAGTATGTGCCTGTGAGTGCGCCTTCCTTGCCATCCTTGTCTGTGAGTTTGAATACCTTATGTAACTGGCTATAGTCGTTTGGATTGCCAAAGCGGCAGAGAGAATAGCTGTCGAGAAGGATACCGTAATTGTTTGAAGAAACAATGAAAGGAATAGACACCTTAGTGTTGTACTGGAAGAGTTCCTCATTCTTTCCCTTATAGTTCCATTCGTCTGCCTGGTGCTGACCGAGACCATAGAATGCTTCGTCCTCAGGACTCTCGAACACGGTGCGGATGCTCCAGCCTGTGTAGTTCTTATCTACGCCTTCTGCATCGCCATTAGCGTATGTTGTCTGGGTGCATGAGTATGGAGTGAATGTCTTGCCACCACCATTCTGCTCATGCACGATGAGATTGTCGAGTGAGTCTGTGAACCATACCTCGCCAGTGCTTGCGAGCACGTTTGCTTTCACGCATTTTGTGGCAATGGTGATTGTGTCGCCCAACTGAGACACTGTGTAAGGCGTTTTCTCCTGCTGATCCATCACAATCAAGCTCTGTGGATCTGCAAACTTCTTGTCTGCTGTAGCCGAAACGTGAATAATCTTCTCGCCCACTACTTGCAAGCGAACCAATTTTGGAGCTGTTGCCAAGCTGTCTGCTTGCTTCACGTGCACAATCACACCCTGGTCGGTTGTCTCATACACGCCATCGCCGCAACTTGCAAAGAGTGCACCAGCGAACATAAGATAAGTTAGTCTTTTTTTCATAAAAAGTATAGGTATATAATTTAAGTTAGATTGCTCAATAAATCATCAGCGTGCATGAAAAGAACATCCATGCACATACTCAATTGCAAATTTACGACTTATTTTCTTATTTATCAAGGAAATCTTTAGAAAGATTTATAAAAGCACAGAAAAGTACAAGACATTGATAAATAATAAGGTGGTCACCTTATCTTTTTTGTACTCTCCAACGTGGGTAAATGCAAGAAAGGTCTGTTATGCTTTCTGCACGAGAATAACTTTATAAGAAACAGCTTATAGATAGTAACAAGCCAAATAGGAAGATGTTGCGCGCAGTTTCTCCCAGCACTTGATTGAGCTCTTTGCCATCGAGAGACTTAATTCGCTGAAAAGATTTGAAGTGGAGAATCAAATAAACAAGGATGAGTGGGAAGCGGATGGAAGAGTAGGGGAAGAGAAACAGTGCTGTGAAGCCAAGGATAGTGGCGAAGATGCCAATCCATAGATACATGTCAAGACATATTTCTTCTCCTTCCTTCTTGCCTTTGCTTGCTATGGTGCGAACCACAATGGTGCGCTTGCCGCTAATGGCGTCTTGGTTGCGGTCGCGGTAGTTATTGACCATTAGCAAGTTGTCGGTGGCAAGTCCCATTGCCAATCCTGCAAAAGTGAGCGAGAGAGTCCATTCTCCGATGGTCATCACATAGTATGTGAAACCGACTGGCACAATGCCGAAGAATATAAGCACAAGCAAGTCGCCAAAGCCGAGGTAGGAGAGCTTTGTTGTGTAAAGAAAGCAGAACACAACGCATAGTATGCCTACGACGATTAGTTCCCATTGCATGTTGCAAAGGAGTATGCCGATACCAATGAGGCAAGATACAACAGTCGTAATGATTATGCCTATCTTCATAGCGCTTGGCGTAATCCACCCTTGTGCGCATGCTCGCTCAGGCCCGAGACGGTCTTCGCGATCTGTGCCTTTCTTGAAATCGAAATAGTCGTTGATAAGATTGGCATCAATCTGCATGAAGAAGGCAAAGAGCAAGCATAGGATGAAAGGAAGAATCACATCTGTGTAGCCCGCACGAAATGCCATCGCTCCTCCGATGAGCACGGGAGCAGCAGCACCAGTCAATGTCTTTGGACGAGACGCAAGTATCCAAGCTTTTACAGGACTCATATTTTATCTTCTTTTCTTGCCTAAGATGTCGTTGATGCCATCCATGTCGAATGACAGAGAGAAACGGAGAGTCTGGTCGAGCGGGTTGGTCTGGGCTGTGGAAATTACGTAGCCTGCATCGATGCTGAACACGTTCATCTTGAAGCCCGCACCTACTGTGAAGTACTTGCGATTACCCTTGTTTGGATGCTCGTAGTGGTAGCCGGCGCGAAGGAAGAACTGGTTGTTGTATGCGTACTCAGCACCGACGCTCCACTGAATCTCTTGCATCTCTTCCTTGAATCCATTCGGAGCATCGTGGAAAGACTTGAATATGCCGGAGATAGGCGAGACATTGTAATAGCCTTCGCCTTCAAGCCATGTGCGGTAGTCAGAGTAGTTGTTGTTATAGTCGGCAGGCACGCCGCCTTCTGTATCTACCATGTGCTGCACGTACTGTTCCATTGTTGGTCGCGTTGGAACAAGCAGCTTATTCGCGTCTGCTGCGAAAGTGATTGTGTTATACTCGTCCATAGGAACAAGAAGTGAGATGCCGAAACGAAGGTTTGTTGGGATAAACTCACTTGTGTTACCATCATCGTATGAGATTTTCGAACCTATGTTGTTAACATTCAAACCCCATCCAAACTGACTTTCATGGCCGCCAAGGTCAAGGTATCCATTGTGATAGAGCGCAATGTCGGCTGCAAATGCAGAACCTGGAGTTGTTTCATCGTCAGCCTTGTAAGCAAGGTCGGAATAGATGAAGCGAAGACCTACTGCTGCAGAAAATGTTTCGCTCAGCATGCGCGAGTATGCGACATCAATAGATGTTTCGTATGGACGGATGCTCATCTCCATGTCCTGCGTGAATACTTCGCCCAAAGAGAAATAGCGAAGGGAACCAGAGATGGCATCATAGTCTCCGAGACGCATATAGCCGGTGATGTTAGCAAGATCTATGTCGGAAACCAACTGGCGCAACCATGGCGTATAGTTGAGTGACACTCCAGCACGGCTGATGCAGAATGGATACTTTGCTGGGTTCCAATACTGTGAATTGACGTCAGGGTCTGTTGCCGCACCCACATCGCCCAAACCTGCAGCACGCGCGTCAGGTGCGATGGCGAGTGAAGTGACGCCATAATTGATTGGGTTAAGCTGGTTCTTCACATCCTGTGCCTTCACTGTGATGAAGAACGGAGTTTGAAGAACAAACAATGAAAGTATGAATAAGAATTTTCTCATATTTGTCTTTAATAATGTGAATCAAAAAGGTGGTGATTAATCATACATTGCGATTACCTCCTTCTTTTAAAACGATGAGAGTGCCCCTTTATTGTGTTACGATGAACTTTTCTGATTTCTCATCCACCAAACCTGACTTAGAAACAAATCTTGTACGACGAATATAGATGCCTCTTGGCAATGTGTTGAGGTTTGCGCCATTTTGTACCTGTCTTCCTGCTGTGTCGAACACCTCGATTTCTGTAGTCAGACCTTCTACAACTTCAAACTTGTACGTACCCTCACCCATATTGTTGAGTGTGTCGAATGCTCTGAGCGTGAGTGTATGCATTCCAGGCTGCAGAGCTGGAATGGTGAACACTATTGTGCCTTTGCGATAGTCGCCTGGCTCCTGGTTGTAATAGCTGTTGAGCGTGTATGTCGTTGCTTCATTATTGTCAATTATAGCCACGATGTCATGTCCAATGCCATTGCCTGTCGTGTTGATGCCGCTATCGTCAGTTAGTGTCGCATAGATTGTTGGAGTCTCATTGAGATAGTCTGCGCTATAGCCTTTAACAGAGACAGTAATTACAGGACCTACGCTATCTACGAGTTCTTCTTCTGTAGTGCCTCCAACGAGGAAATCCTCGAATTTGCCATTAGCAAAAGCCGTCTTTTTTTCATTGATTGCAAAGAGTGTTATCAAGCCTTTCTCGTTGGAATAGTTGATGTCGAGAGGCATAGGGAATGTAAATTCAAATTTGCCTGCACGGATGGAGTCTGAGCCGGAGTAGATGAGACGAGGACGGTCGGTGTATTTAAGCGGAGCCTTGCCTATGTCGTCTGCCGAGCCATCGTTGTCTTTGCAGATGATAGTTTCTTCACTATCGAAAACTGATTGTGAGATAGTTCCGTTGAAATCATCAACATCATTGCCGTTAGCATCTACTATGTGTCCCTCTATTTTTACTACCTCTCCTGCTGAGAGAGTTTGCATTGCCTCATTTGTGTCAATGCCATTCAGCTTGTCGATGCGAACTTTGTATGTTGGTGCTGGCAAAGTGATGGCAGGGTCTCCAATCAATATGAAGTGTGCCTTGTTGAGTGAGTCGCGGTGCTGGATTCTTCCATTGCCAACAATGTCGCTCTTCGCCATCGATAGTGCTTCACCAATAGTGTATCGCTCTCCATTTGCTTTCGTGCCTAAGACGTGCTTCATGAAGTTGCGGTTGATAACCAAGTTTGGCGATGAATACACCGTGCGTGCCGTACCTACGAATCCCATGGCAGCACCATTTTCATTCAGCACTGCTTCCACGCCAATATTTGTAGTGTTCATATCGAATGGGACGACATCGCAAGCTGCTGTGATCCACAGAGGTAAGCGAGGAGAATCCCAATTCTGGAAGTCCTTTGTCTTCAGCACTTGCTCGTGAGAAAGGCAATAAGCTGCGCCGTGACCAGTATAATTCATAATCAGCGCACCATCGGTCATTGTCTTGTTAATCTCGTTGTATGCATCAGGATATGAATTGCCAGTAGAAGACTGCTTTCTCTCGTATGAATCCCAGTAGATCTTCTTGTACCTGAAGTCTTTGTATTTCGATGAAGTGTTCTTCCACACATCCTCTGCATCGCTGCCATGCTGATTCGCATTACCGTCATCTGCAAGAATGCATATTGTATTCATCCATGCTCCGAAGTCTGTTCCGTAAATGTAGCGTATCAGCTTGTCAACCACGCTTTTCGCTTCTGCAGCCGTAGATACAGGCAAGCGACCGATGCCGCAATCAAGCTTCTCCTTCAAAGGAGATACACCTTTGCCATCGGCAAGCAAAGCGAAGTATTCTTCTGACACATAGCTGTCTGTGTGGCTAACGGAATTTTCCGATTCATAGCATAGCAAGAAGTCATCTTGCTTCTTGGTGCGCATTCCCGTAGTAATGAGTCGGTTGTCCCATACGCAGTTTCCAAACAAAAGTATATTTCTTGGTCCCTTTCCGTTGCTCTTGTCATAGAGCATCTTTGCAAAGCGACGATAGGCTGTTGCATCTGGCGTACCAGACGAGAACTCATTATATATTTTATCCGCCTCCACCACTTCACAACGCATATTCTCCTGAGCGTAGTGTGCATAAGCAAGACGTCTGGCTTGTGCTGTGAGTTTCCCGCTCGCAGGAGTAATAATCAGATAATCAATGCTGTCCAATGCGTGGAGGTCTTGGTTTTCAATGTTGCCTACAACCTCTGGCGAAGAGAATGTTGCACTTGTGTTGATAGCAACGAAAGTGTCATCATTGCTGTCAGACGAGCATATTTTTGCCACATAGTTTCCATTCTCCATTTTGCCCTCAGACTCAACAGTCAGACTTGGCGAGGTGACTCTAAGCACTCGCGTGCTTTCATTCGTACCACTTATGCTTGCCAGGAAGTTACCTTGGTATGTCGTGCGGAAAACGAGGTAGTTCTCTGAACCAATCTCAAGTTTTCTTTCATACGAAGCACGAATATAATCAAGATGACCCGACACGCCTGCCGAACGAGTATGGCTGAATTTCAATGTTGGCTTTTCCGAAACCACGTTGCTCCAAATCAGACTTTTGTTCTTTATGTCTCCGTACCCATATTCTGGCAGTCTGTTGAAATAAAGCGTTCCGAGCGCTGTGTTGTCAGAAGTGACGTTCAATGTTGATGAACTTGAACCTGCAGCGCCAAACTGATAAGTCAGATTCACATCCGTAGAAGCTATGCCTGGCAGAGGCAACGTGTATGTTCGCACATTGCCAGTACTGTAATCATAACTCTCAAAGAACATTCGTCCTGCATTCAAGAAGCTGTATTCATCGCTTTCCACCAAAGCATGGTCAGGGAATGTAGTCATTGAGCGAATTGCAGTGACACCTTCTTCTTTCTGCAACTCCAGCGGCTGTGTTGCAGAGCTTTCCGTGAGGAAATAATAAATGTAGCTTGAATATGGATTGTTCTTGTGAGTGAAAACATGCTGTGATGGATCCTCAGAACTGCGATTCGTGCGTGTCCACTGAATAGTGCCGCACGAGTAGAACAGCATCGTGCCATCCGCTTTCCTCAATGCAGGAATCTCAGTTAGGTCGTCGTCGAAATACTCAATGTCTGTCTCTGGCAAAATAGGCACGTTGTAGCCATAGAGCCTGACATTGGCAGGATTGCTGAATCCCATTTTCGACAAATCTGATTTTGTAATCTGATACACACCCTCATTCTTCACACGAATCTTCACCCACTTTCCGCCGCTAAGCAGAGAGTGATCAGCATAACGTGTCTGTGCATTGACAACAATTGCCAATGCTGCAAGAATAAATAATGTGTATAGCCTTTTCATTTAATCCTTAATTCAAGTAATTTCCTATCGCCAATGTAGCCTTCCAGTTTGTCGCCTTCTTTCACAGGTCCCACACCAAGCGGAGTGCCTGTGAATATCAAGTCGCCAGTCTTCAGAGTGAAGAACTTGCTTGCGTATGCAACAATCTGGTCAATAGTGAATAGCATGTCTGCCGTATGACCTTCTTGCTTGAGTTCGCCATTCATATCCATGTGGAAGTGAATGTCTTGCACATCGCATCCCAGCTCCTCCTTCTTGATAAATTTCCCGACACCTGCACTGCCGTCAAAGCCCTTGCAGCATTCCCAAGGTCTGCCCTTCTCGGTCAGCTTCTTCTGCAAGTCGCGTGCTGTGAAGTCAATGCCCACCGTCAACTCTTGATAGTAGCGATGAGCAAATCGCTCGCTTATGTCTTTGCCCACACGACTGATTTTCACGACAATCTCAGTCTCGTAGTCAAAGCGCTCAGCAAAATCTGGCACGAAGAACGGTTTGCCAGGCTGTATGATGCTTGAGTCGAACTTTGAGAAAAGCACCGGCTCTGTAGGCAAAATCGCAGTGTCTGTATTTATTAACGAATCATTGCCCGTTTTATTGTCTGAATGCAACTCTTTGACATGCAAAGGGTAGTTCATTCCAACAGCTAATATCTTCATAACTAAAGTGAATCAAGGGGTCTGACCCCTTGATTCATGTTTTATAATCCGAATAATCTTAAAATATCGTTTGCCTGCGCAAGCACCATGATGCCAATGAGAATGTACATGCCGAAGTACTGCACCACAAGCAAGAAATTGTCGTTCAAACGCTTGCGAGTGATAAACTCGAAGAGAGCAAAGAGTGCATGACCGCCATCCAAAGCTGGGATAGGCAAGAGGTTCATGAATCCGAGCACAATGCTGAGGAATGCAGTGAGCATCCAGAACTTCTCCCAGTTCCAAGCATCTGGGAAAATCTTGCCAATGCTGATGAAACCGCCAACCTGACGAGCACCTTTCTTTGTGAAGATGTACTTCATCTGATCCACGTAGCTCTCCAGTGTCTCCCATCCATACTTGACGCCAGCAGGGAAGGACTCAAAGAATCCGTATTCCTTCACTGTGATCTTGTCCTCGTATGGCATCTTGTTGATGATGTTCAACTTGAACTCTGAAGTGAGTGTTGCTTTGAGAGTGTCCTTGCCATTCACCACGAGAGTGATCTGGCGATACTTGAGGCTGTCGCCAAAATTAGCATTCTCTGGCACTTGCTCCTGCAAGCTGAGCAATTCGAACATTAAATCATTGTGGTCTGCCACAGCATTGCCATTGATTGCTGTGATGACGTCGCCTTTCTTCAATCCTGCTTCCTTGGCAGGCGAGTTTGGCATGATGCTGTCAATGCACGATGGCATAAGTATTGCAGCGTATGGACGATTACCCTCCAGCATGTCGAGCAAGTTCATTTCCTTTGGCAGATTGATAACTTGCTCAGTGCCATTGCGAAGCACTGTGACAGTCTTTGCATTCGAGATGTCCTGAAGCTTGCTTGTAGTCCATGACTCAACAGCCTCATTGTCAATCTTCACTATGATGTCACCATCTTTGAATCCATCAGCCTTTGCTTGCTCCGAGAACTTCATACCATACTCCATGTCCTCGCTCTTCACAAAGCTCTCGCCCCAAGTGAAGAGTACCATTGCATAGATGATGAAAGCAGTGATGAAGTTCATGAAGATGCCGCCCAGCATCACGATGAGGCGCTGCCAAGCAGGACGGGTGCGGAACTCCCATTTCTCACCTTTCACATCCTCATTCTTGATGATGATGTTCTTCATGAGGCTTGGCAACTGTTTCCAGAAACTTGTGTTGCTGTCCTCCTCATTGAACGACGACTCATCCACCATGCCGCTGATTTTCACATAGCCGCCCAGCGGAATCCAGCCCACGCCGTACTCTGTGCCTTGGTATTCGTATTCACCGTTCTCCTTCTTTGGCACAGGCGCCTTGCCCATGAGCTTGCGCCACCAGTTGGCGTATGTGCTGAAAAGACTGAACTTGTAGTCGAAGAACAAATAGAATTTCTCTACTCTTACCTTAAAAATCTTAGCAGCAACGAAGTGGCCACCCTCGTGAAGCACCACGAGCAATCCGAGGGCGAGAATCAGTTGCAGTCCTTTTATGAGAATTGTTTCCATTAAATCAATGTAGATGCAAATTGTCTTGCTTCTTTATCAGTTTGTAAATATGTTTCTAATGTTGAATCAGTTGAGAATGGCACGCTCTGCATTGCCTTTTCGATTATCTCCGCAATGCGCTCATAGCCAATGCGATCGTCGATGAATGCGCGGTTTGCAATCTCGTTGGCTGCATTCACGATGCAAGGCATGTTGCCTCCCTGATGCAGCGATTCGTATGCCAGGGCGAGACAGCGGAAGCGCTTCACATCTGGCTCTTCGAAAGTCAAGTCCTTGAGCCTGAAGAAATCGAGTCGGTCGAAAGAGGACTTCAATCGCTGCGGATAGCTGAAGGCATACTGGATTGGGAGTCGCATGTCTGGCACTCCAAGCTGTGCCTTCACTGCTCCGTCCTCAAACTGCACTGCGCTGTGTATCACCGACTGAGGATGCACAAGCACCTGGATCTGCTCTGGCTTTACACCAAACAGCCATTTTGCCTCTATCACCTCAAACCCCTTGTTCATCAATGTGGCAGAGTCGATGGTTATCTTTGCGCCCATGTTCCAAGTAGGGTGGGCGAGAGCATGTGCCTTAGTCACGTGCTTCAGTTCTTCTGCGTTCATCTTGCGGAATGGACCTCCGCTGCAAGTGAGAAGAATCTTCTCTATCCTATTGCCTGGCTCCAAGCACTGGAATATCGCGCTATGCTCTGAGTCCACAGGGAGAATAGGTACCTGATACTCGTTTGCAAGACGAGTGATCAAGTCGCCAGCCACAACCAGTGTCTCCTTATTTGCTAATGCTATGACTTTCTGTGCCTTGATAGCAGCAATAGTTGGTTCCAGACCTGCAAATCCCACCATCGAAGCGAGCACGATGTCCACATTCGTGTCCTGCACCACCTCGCACAGTGCCTTCGCGCCGGCATACACCTTGATTGGCAAATCTGCCAATGCCTCGCGTACAATATTATAATTATCCTCCTTGGCAATCACGACTGCCTCTGGCTGGAATTTTCTTGCTTGTTCAATCAGCAGCGTGGCATTGTTGTATGCCGTCAGCACGTATGCCTCATACAGCTCCGAATGCTCCTCAATCACTTCAAGTGCCTGAGTGCCAATGCTGCCTGTCGATCCTAATATACAAATTCTCTTCTTCATTTCTTTTATATCTGCATGTCTAAAAGTCCAAGCGGAAGATCCATTATCATAGTTTTCTCTTCCTGCTTTATTTCTGCAATGAACTCTTCGTGAGCAGGAATCATAAGTTCGTTGCCCTTGCTGTCCTCAACAATGAAGAGCCAGTTCTCCGTATTATCGTCAATGGCAGTGATAATGCCAATCTCGTTGCCATTGTCACCGTCAATCATCTTGAAACCAATGAAATAGTTGAGCGACACTTCATCATCGTCCAGCTCCTCCTGAAACTTCTTCTCGAAATACACATCGCTGTTCACGAGAAACTGCACAGCATCTGCCGAATCCAAATCCTCAAATTTCACCAACGCAGTTGTGTCGCTTCTGAATCTGTACTCCTCAATGAAGAATGGCACAAGAATGCCATCCACCTCACAGATGAGGTAGTCGGCATCCACGCGGTCGAAGATGTCGTCGGTGAACATGAAGTTCACCTCTCCCTTCAGTGCATGCGCTTTAGTGATGCGGCCAATCTGGTAAACGTCTTCTGTTTTTATCATTGTATTCTCTTTATTGCTGCGCCAAGTGCTGTCAAGCGTCTTTCGATGTCCTCATATCCACGGTCAATCTGCTCTATGTTGCTGATCATGCTCACGCCATTTGCGCTCAGAGCGGCAATCAGCAGAGCGATGCCGGCACGTATATCAGGACTCGACATTCTTGCTCCTCTCAGTTTCATCTGGTTGTCGTGTCCCACTACCACAGCGCGGTGAGGGTCGCAGAGTATTATCTGAGCACCCATGTCAATGAGCTTATCCACAAAGAACAAGCGGCTCTCAAACATCTTCTGATGAATTAGTACACTGCCCTTTGCCTGAGTGGCAACCACGAGCATGATGCTGAGCAAGTCTGGAGTCAGTCCTGGCCAAGGGGCATCGGCAAGCGACATTGTGCTGCCATCCATGAACGACGCCACCTCATAGTGGTTCTGCTCTGGTATATGGATGTCGTCGTTTATTCTTTCCATCTGAATGCCAAGGCGGCGGAACATGTTCGGAATGATGCCGAGATTATCGTAGCTTACATTCTTGATGGTGATATCGCTGCCCGTCATTGCTGCCATGCCGATGAATGAGCCCACCTCAATCATGTCTGGCAGTATTGTGTGTTCAGTGCCGTGCAGCACCTTCACGCCTTCAATGTGGAGCAGGTTGCTGCCCACGCCAGTGATGTTCGCTCCCATCGCATTGAGCATCTTGCACAATTGCTGGATGTATGGCTCGCATGCCGCGTTGTATATTGTTGTCTTGCCTTTTGCAAGCACGGCAGTCATGATGATGTTGGCTGTGCCTGTCACGCTTGCTTCATCCAGCAGTATGTACTTGCCTTCCAACTCATTGGCATCAATCTCATACACGCCTTTCTCGAGGCTGTAGTTGAATTTAGCGCCAAGCTCCTGAATGCCCAGAAAGTGAGTGTCCAGTCTTCGCCTGCCAATCTGGTCGCCGCCTGGCTTAGCCACACATGCGTGATGGAATCTGCCAAGCAGAGGACCGAGCGTGAGGATGCTGCCTCTGAGCGAGGCGCATCGCTGCACAAACTCCCTGCTGCCCAAGTATTCCATGTCGAGACTGTCCGCCTGAAAGCTCCATTCGTGATCACCTATCTTCTTCACCCTCACTCCCATCTTGCTGAGCAGGTTGATCAGATTGTTCACGTCGAGGATGTCAGGCACGTTCTTCATTATGATTGGTTCAGCAGTGAGCAGCACGGCGCTTATCACCTCAAGAGCCTCGTTCTTAGCCCCTTGAGGAGTTATCTCTCCATGCAGCTTATGCCCACCTTCTATGATAAATGATGCCATTACTTCTTCTTCTTTTTCTTCACAGACGTAGAGATGCGGCTGCTGAGCAGTTCGCCATCGCTCACCAGTCTCTGTCTGTTCAAGTCAATTTGTACCTTGCCATTTGTGTATTCTGCCAGATCATCCACCACTCTCTCATCGCTCAGCGAGTCGATAGCCCAGTTGCTGAGGTCGCGCTTCATGTGGTTAGCAATCAGCAATCCCAGCTCATCCTTCTTCGCTGCATTCTCCATATCCTTCATGTGCTTGGCAAATTCCTCCACGATGGAACCATAGTTGCGCTTGCGGATTCTGCTCTGAGGGTACTTCAACTTCTCAGGCTTCGCATTTTCATCGTCCGCGCGCTCGATGTCCACAGGATAGTCGATGTCGAGTTCGTAGTGAGCAATGAATGCGAGGTGGTTCCACAGCTTCTTATGGAAATCTTCCTTCTCAGCAGTCTGCTCGGCAATGCTTGCCATTGTCCTTATGATTGATTTGGCACATCGCATGCGCTCGTCTTTGCTCTGCAGTGTCTTGCAATGCTCCACCATCTGCTGAACCGCGCGCCCATACTCTGGCATCGTAAGTTTGTCTCTTTCTGTATTGTAATCCACGTTATATAAGTTTTTTTGCTACAGTTGCTTGAAACTCTTTCAGATAGTTTGGCTCGAAATATGCCACGTCCTCAAACTCCTCCATCAGGAATTTCTTCTCTGCCAATGGCGCCATGTTCTTTGCAAGAAGATCCACATTGTCGATGAAGTGCGCATTTGGATGATTGATCACAGACTTGCATTTCTCAGCTCCGTTGCCGAAGAAGTATATTGGCCGCTTGTCCAATTCCTCTGCGAATGATGTCTCGTCAATCACTTTAGCGCAGATGTCCACCACAGGCTTCAGGGCGCGAGTGTACAGAGCGGTATAAACCTCCATTCTGCGTGCGTCAATCATTGGGCAGAGCAGGGCATCCTCTGGCAGGTCGTCGTGCACGAGAAGCACAGGCACGCACAGCACCTGCAATGTTGGCAAGGCTATCAGTTTCAAGTCGCGCGCATAGCAGATGCCTTTCGCCATCGACACGCCGATTCTCAATCCTGTATAGCTTCCCGGACCTGCGCTCACAGCCACAGCATCGAAAGGGATGGCATGGTTGTCGGTGAAGGACAATGCCTCGTCCACCATCGTGCCCAGCAGTTCCTGAGCTCTTCCCTGATGCTCTGAACCTTCCTGATTGTCGGTTTTGAAGATAGTTGCTCCATCCTCGCTCACAGCCACGCTGCAACTATCAGTTGCTGTTTCAATATGTAGTATAACTGACATAGTTAGTCTATATTAATTCAAATTATCGGCAAAATTACAAAAAGGAATTGGATTTTTCTTAATTCTACTTGAAAATTCTTACTTTTGCACTGAAATTAATAAAGAAACACAATGATACAGTCAATGACAGGCTACGGAAAGTGCGTAGTCGAATTCAACGGAAAGAAGATTCATGCAGAGGTGAAATCGCTCAACAGCAAGGCCCTCGACCTCAGTGCACGCATCGCTCCGCTCTATCGCGAGAAAGAAATGGAGGTGCGTCAAATCATACAGGCAGGACTCGAAAGAGGCAAGGTGGATTTCACCCTATGGACAGAGAAGGATGAGGCAAGCACAGCCTCGTCCATCAATATACCCCTTGCACAGGAATACAAGAAGCAGGTAGATCAGCTTCGCGATTCGCTCGGTCTCCCCGAGCCATCTGATTGGTATGCAACGCTGCTTCGCATGCCTGACGTGATGTCTCGCTGCGAGATAGAGGAACTCACCGATGAGGAGTGGGCAGAAGCTCGCAAGGCAGTGGTTGGCGCTGTGGATCAGCTCGTAGCATTCCGCCAGCAGGAGGGACTCGCTCTCGCCAACAAGTTCATGGAGAAGATTAACAACATTGCCAGTCTCCTTGCCAGCATTGAGCCATTCGAGAAGGAGCGCACAGAGAAGATTCGCCAGCGCATCATCGATGCTCTCGAACAGCACATCGGTGTTGACTATGACAAGAATCGTCTTGAGCAGGAAATGATTTATTATATTGAGAAGCTCGACATCTCAGAAGAGAAGCAGCGACTCACCAACCACCTCAACTACTTCATCGAGACAATGAAGGAGGGCAGAGGACAAGGAAAGAAGCTCGGCTTCATCGCACAGGAAATGGGTCGCGAGATCAACACCACTGGCTCGAAGTCCAACCAGGCAGAGATGCAGAACATCGTAGTGAAGATGAAGGATGAGCTTGAGCAGATCAAGGAACAGGTTCTCAACGTAATGTAACAACAACAAACAGCATCATGGAAGGAAAACTTATCATCATCTCAGGTCCCTCTGGCGCAGGCAAAGGCACTATCCTCAGCGCATTCAAGGACAACGAAGAACTCAACCTTCATTTCTCTGTCTCAGCCACCACTCGTGCACCACGCCCGGGTGAGGTTGATGGCAAGGACTACTTCTTCCTCACAAAAGAGGATTTTGACAATCGTGTAGCAAACGGAGAGTTCCTTGAGCATGAGGACTTCCACTCTGCATCCTACGGCACTCTCCGTGCGCAGGTGGAGAAGCAGCTCTCCGAAGGCGAGAATGTTCTCTTCGACATCGATGTCAATGGTGCAATGAACATCAAGCAGATCTACGGCAAGCGCGCCCTCAGCATCTTCATCATGCCTCCAAGCCTCTCTGTGCTTCGCGAGCGTCTCATTGGCAGAGGCACCGAGACAATGGAAAAGATAGAAGAGCGTCTTTCTCGTGCTGAATACGAGATGTCAATTGCTGAGAAGTTCGACGAGACAGTTGTCAACGACAACCTCGAAGTGGCTCAAGTCGAAGCAGAATCACTCGTTGAGGATTTCCTCAACGAATAGTTGTTTCAGTCTCATCCCAGTCCTTGTGGGGGAAGGACTGCAGTCCTGCACCAGCAAGGACTCGAGTCCTTTCCCCACAAGGACTGGCTCATTTGCGACAATTATACGCCTTAGGCGGACGAAGCACCGTCCGCCTAAGGCGTATAAAAGCTATGTAATGAGTTAAAAATCAGTAGCTAAAGATTCCTACCCTATAATTAATGTTGAAAATCAAATCATTAGAAGTGGTATTAAGGTGGGAAACTTCAGTCAGTAAGAGTGTACAACAAAGCCATTAATTTAACGTGAGTTCGATGAATTGTGTTTGATTGTTTATGCGCAAGCGCCATGTTAAGAAAAACCTTTGAGAACCTTTAGCTCGGCGTAGCCAAACAGAACAAAAACAAGAAAAAACATTATGGTTTTCCTTTTGTTTTCTTTTGTTTTTTTT
>JAZRYI010000022.1:0-35200 GCA_045600665.1 Bacteroidaceae bacterium | reverse complement strand
AGAGTCTGTCATAGGAACGTTTGTATGATAATGATGCTGCAAAGGTAATCATTTATTCTCAACCTACCAAACTCTATCTTTACCATCCCTCATCAGTTAGGCTGCGAAGTGGGCTATCCACGGAAAAATGTACATGCGCCGCTTTTTTAGTGAGCGTTTGTTGTAGCTTTCCTCACCTCGTTCATGTACTTCTCCATGAGCTTGTTGATATGCTTCTGGCATTTCGTTGCTTTCTTGGAGATGTAGCCGAAGTGCTTATATAGCTCGTTGAATATCTTGTTCTGGTCGCTTAGTTCGTTCAATAAATCCTTGTAGCCTTCGGCAATCTTCTCTTGCGGAACGCCATTACTGCTGGCAGTATTGAAAAGATCCATCGCCTGTTTGTCATACTTGGTGTTCATTTTTATCAGCTCATCAAAGTAGTTATCCAATGATAGAAGGTAGCTGTTTTTTTGCACTGCTAAGCGAATGCGCTCCTCCAAACCTTCTTTCAGACCGTTTATGAGTTCTAAAGTATTATCTAAGGCAATTGCTTTCCGCTCAAGCTCCATCTGTTGTGCAGAAGTAAGCTTAGGATTATCTACTCTTTCTGCTGGCTCCCATTTTTCATCCTCTACAACAAGTACCGTATCTTCAACAACGACATCGTCATTGTAGCCTCCTGTCAACTCCACATCATCATTCTCACGCCCAATAAACATGCTCTTGCTCGTATGAAGACCTACGCGACGCTCGTAATCAGAATCTGGCATATAATATCCATTATGTGTTGTGATGTGGTAAGTCTCTCCTGGCACCATGTCGATGTTTGTCCATAGTTTGCAGAGCGAACCATCTGGCATTACGGTGCGGATGCGACCACCCATGCGCTTGTCGATATCTACACTGAGGTTGAAACGGTTATTTCTTACTGGCATTGGGAGAATGTCGTTGTGAGTCAGCATATACTCTCTCAGCTCTGCGTATGAGTTGGTCATCATCGTGAGACGGTTCAATTCCTCGTATGTGTCTGCCATGTAGAAGACATAGAGCGAGTCGTTGATGTCCTCACCTATACGACCGTCAATCTTAAAAGGCTTGCTTGAATCTTTCTCCATATCCTTCTCGAAAAGCTCTGGACGAAGAGAAGTAATCATGAAGATTCTTCCTTCCACATTCTCACCACCCCTGTTCTCCCACACAATGGCATATACATCGCGAAGCTGGGGGTTGTCCTGATTCTTTACCGCCATGTACCACATATTCTGATTTGACTGTGTGCGAATGCCGACAGTCTTGACGCTGCCATTGCCTGTTGCGACCTTGATGCTGAATTTGTCGAGATTGCCGTTTGCAATGTGCATAAGCTGATAGCTCACAGGCTCGTCTTTGTGGAAATAGTCAGCAATCATGGTGAAGTGAGGCTCAGTCTTCTTGCATACGAAAGGCGTGATAACTTCCTTCGACTCGATGATACCAGTATTAGGATTCTTGTTTACAGAATACACTTGACTGTTCTTCTGACCATAGGTGTCGCAAATGAAGTTTAAGACATTGATTACATTAGTCGGTGAATCGACTCGATACTTGCGCTGTGCGCTAATTGTTGTTATTGCCGTAAGGGCAATGAACATTATGACTACTATTCTTCTCATAATATATAAATTATGCACTTCTACCATCCAGGCAGGCATGTTAATTGTTAATTATTAATTTTAATTACCTCTCTGCTGTATTCTCTAAATTGTATTTTGAAATCTCAATTTCGAGTTCCACCCACTTGAGGTAAGCCTCGTTGGCTTGCTTCTTCATAAGGGCGATTTCCTCTTTTGTGTATTTGTAGTTCTCTGGACGAGTGATCGGAATGTCTCGCTCGGTCAGCATTCGTGGTTGAGGCTCTGCAGAGGAGCAATTGTCGTATATTGTTTCTTTTACCCTATGAATATTGCTGTCCGTTGCAATCACCTCCTCCGCAGAAGTCTCAATGTCTTTATCTGCTTTAGCTATCAAGTTGCTTGTGTCAGATTCTTTTGCTGTCTTGGCTTTAGTAATCTTCAGCTCGTTCATTCTCTCTTTTGCCACATTTGCTATGAGTGTCTGCGGTTCCTTGTCTTGCAGAATCTCTATCTGCTGCTTCATCGAGTCCTTCTCTGTTTTTGCAATACTTGTTTCGTCAGAGACTGTGTTGTCAACTTTTGGTGGCATGAGGAACATCATAATCACTCCTGCCACACAAGCTGCTGCAATCCATGGCCATACAATGCGAGTATGCTTCCTCTCCGCCTTGCTGTTCACCTCCTTCTCCACTCGCTGCATGAGTCGGGCATTGAGGTCGGCAGGCATAGGAGGACGATTCTGTTCCTCTTGGCACAAAGCGTTTCTTATGTTTTGATCCTTCATGATTGTAGCATTTTTATGATTTTACAAAGTTTCTTTCTCGTTCTGCTTAACTTGGAGGCGACTGTGGTCGGTATGGATTCTGTGACGTATGCTATCTCCTTCAGGCTCATCTCGTCGTAATAGAACATGGTAATGATGGCTTGCTCGTCGGGTGGAAGGTGACGAATGGCGGCTCTGATTAGCTGCACCGTTTCTTCGTTGCCATGCCCGAGCGTCTCTTCCACTTCCGCCTCTGAGAGTGCATCGGCTTGCCCTTCGTTGTCCTCGAAATAGATTATCGCTTGCCGCTTCCGCCTCAGGAATGTTATGGACTCGTTGTAGGCTATTCGTGAGAGCCACGTTCGGAACGACGACCGCTCCTCGTCATACATCTTTATATTACCGAACACTTTGACAAACACGTCTTGATACACCTCCTCTGCATCCTCCACGCTCGTCACCAGTCGCACCACCTGAGCCCAGACATAATTGCCGTACTGCTCAAGCGCCTCCTGCTGCACTTTGGGACTTCGTTGCCTCAGTCCCTCGATAATATGTATCTCCGTTTCTGTCATTCTAAATAGGTGTTGTGCTTATATATACGATGAATGTTGGCAAAACATTGCAAGAGATAGCATCTTTTTTTATTTTCTTTCGAAAAAAGCTGTACAGTACTGGATAATACGCCTTCGGCGGACGAATGCTCGTCCGCCGAAGGCACAAAAGATCATAGAACTAGAAACCTGTTGTCTTTCTCCTTGGCAGCCACAGGCGAAGAGCGATAGCGGCAAGGATGACGAGTGCGCTGACTACCCATGCCCAGATGTTGGTGACCTGCGATGTGGCTGTGATGGTGTAGTCGCCTGGGATGAGACGCTCGCCTGTGAGAGGGAAAGTCTGCACTTCGCTGCCTGGAAGCTGGAGAGTGTATGTGACGCCGAAAATGAATGGATATAGTTTGTCATTGACGATTGAGCTGAGTTCTGCCCCCAAAGGAGTTGATTCGTTGAAGAATACGTCGTAGGCATCGGAGTGGTAGGTGGCACGAAATGCTTCTGCTAATTCAACGTCGCTAATGGATAGGTTACTGTGCTGGATAACGGAATCCTTCATGCTGACAAACACTTCTCTGCTGACAGGAGCATTGCTGATGGAGTCGTAGTGGCTCTCAATATAATCATATATTATTGTCAGAAAAGCATCGTTGAACCATTGCGACATCTTTTGCTCTATTCCTTCCAGTTTGTTTGATGCTTCAGCTCCACTAAGACCTGCAATGAGGTTAGGCTCGCCTGTAAACCAGAACCTTACTGTGTCTGCATCGGCATACTTCTCAGGACTGACAGGGAATGTGCAGCCGAGCGATGCGAAGGTTTCGGTGTAAACATATTCTGTGTAGAACCAGCGGAAGTGCTTTTCGAACTTGGCAGACGACTTGAGCGGAGTGCCATTTAGGCGGAGCGGAGTGTTGAGGCTCATCTCTTCTACGCTGTCGAAGTCGCGGTAGTAGGATGCGGTAACGGTGTCTCCATCGAAGGTTGGTTCGTTGCTGATCATGGAATCAACACATAGGAGGTCAGTTGCGAGTTTGGCAAAGCGAGCTTCGCCGTCCACCCACAGGCTGTCTTGATCTTGCGAGGTTCTCTCTTTTGCCATTATGGTGCTGTGAGCCACTTCGCGACGGCATGTTCCGTCTTCATTGATGATGGTATTCATCTTGACGTTGCCTTCCTTGCATGATGTGATGATGAGTAGTGAGGCAAGGATGATGAGGTATGCATTAACGGTTTTCATTGATCATTCTTTTGATTTGTGAGTAACTGAATTGTTTATTCTGACTTTCAAGACAGCACTTGCGCGCGATTTTTAATGTGCTGTATGAAGGGTAACTCTGGTGGTAAGCCTGCTGATCGCTTGTTGCCTTTTCGGTGATGAACTGAGTGTAGATGAACACTCCGATGATGAGCATGGCAGCGATGGAGGTGGCGCTTCTCAGAATGCTGAACCACATTGGCACGACCTTCGCCTTTCGCTGCTGTTCTATTGGCAAATCCTCTTCCTCAAGGTCGGACAAAGCGTCCATGATGCTGTCAGTGAGCTGGTCGGCATCGGGAATGATTGGCTGCGGCTCGTTCTGGAGGCGTGTGAGTATATCGTCTATTCTATTATTATTCATATCCAAGTCTTTTTAGTCGTTCTCTGATTGTTTGTCTTGCAACGTAAAGGTTGCTCTTCAATTGTCGGGCATCAAATCCTGTTATTGCTTCTATCTCTTCGGACGATAGCCCTTCAAGATGGCTGAGCGTGAATACTATCCGCTGTTTTTCGCTGAGTTCATTTGCCAGAACCTTTAATATGGAAATCCATTGACTGTTTTCCAGTTGCCTCTGAGGGCTGGTGTCGGAGATGTAGTCGGCAAGCACAGACTCATCTTCTGGCAAGGGCGACTGGCGTTTCAGCTTCTTCATCCGGTCGAGGCATAGACGGTAAGCAATGGTGTATATCCATGTGGATAGGGTGGTGCTTCCGTCGTACTTTCGGAGCGTTGTCCACACCCGGATGAAGGTTTCCTGAGTGATGTCCTTTGCTTCGTCCTCATCGCTCAGCATTTTCAGTGCCAGTGAGAACACCATCCTCTGGTACCATTGCACCAGCTGGCGGTACGCGTTCTTGTCGCCTTGCTGACACTGAGTGATTATATTGCTGTTGATTTGTTCCATCTTCTATGTTTTCTGATTCTTTGTCAAACGCTAATTGTCAAGTATTATTTCTTTAACCTTTAACCTATAACCTTTAACCTTTTAATCATTCATTACACCCCTTATACGATTGAGGAAACGAAAAGTCAAATAGATTAGCCGTATTTTTTTGCAAATATAGAGAAGTTTTTGGGAAAAGATGAAAGAAAGATATTTGTATTGCGGAAAAAGTTAGTATATTTGTGGCATAAAAAGTAAAACTTAAGCTAATTACACATTTATATATTATAATAACCTACAATTCTATAAGTTTATGAATAAGATTTTTTCTCTCTCTTTGATTCTGCTGACAGCTCTTGCTGTTGTGTCTTGCGACAAGGATGATGATAACGCTGATGTTCCTGGGGGAAACGATGGAAAGCGTTTGATAAAGTCTGTGTATTATTATGCCGATGGCTCTGAGATGCGTACAGTGGAATGGACGTATGGCAGCAATTTTGAGTGTGCGACAACATATAAGGATGGTGCGCCTATGGAAAAGACAGAATTGCACAAGAGTGGCAATGCAAGCACAGAGCAGGTATATGCGTGGCTAAGCGGCAGTTGGGAAATGACAAGAGAGAGAATAAAGAAAATGGATTCGCAAGGACGAGTCTTGTCTGTCGAGGTCATTGAGGGCAATCCTGGCAATCGAAGCTCTTTGACATGGTACACTTACAGCGGTGATTCGACAATCTCGGTTCTCTCCGTAGATGGTGAACCAGTGAGTAAATCTGTGAGTGTGAAATGGGAAAATGCGATAGAGTCAATCTATTATTCCTACGCAGGTGATTATCAGTGGAAGGAAATCGATTACCGCAAGTCTGTCTGGACATATGTGAGTGGCAATAGCACGAAGCCTTTGTCTATGGTGTATTATGATAGGGAAGGTAATGAGGTTAGCCGCTATGATTATGAGTGGGATGGAGAGAATTATAAAGAGTATCTGACAGGGTTTGGTGTGAAAAGGTTGTATGGAGATTGTGTAGTTGATGGCAATACAAAAACAAGGATTCTTTACAATATTTATCTTGATGATGCTGATGTTTCTACTCCATACGAGAAGATTGTCACAACGGAGATGGACTTTACGACGGAGGAATACACTTATCGTTATTCAGACGGTTGGGTACTCTGGCAGAAAAGAGTAGATTATTACGAAAAGAAATAAAATGGTAAGTTGTGCTCCTTTTTCATGAAATAGTGGCGGATAAATGAAATTTTCCATGAAATGTTTGTTTGTTTCATTTAGAAATAATTATCTTTGCAATCAGTAAACGTGAAAGCACAGAATCACACATATTATAATAAATAACAACTAAACAATACACAAATCAATGAAACCTACTCTTTTCCTCCTTGCTGCAGGTATGGGTAGCCGCTACGGTGGCTTGAAGCAGCTTGATGGTCTTGGACCAAATGGTGAAACAATCATGGACTACTCAATCTACGATGCTGTCAAGGCTGGCTTCGGCAAGATTGTTTGGGTTATCCGTAAGGATTTCGAGGAGCAGTTCCGCACTCAGATTCTCGCTAAGTACGAGGGTGTTGTTCCATGCGAACTCTGCTTCCAGTCTATCGATGCTCTCCCTGAGGGTTTCTCAGTTCCTGAGGGCCGCCAGAAGCCTTGGGGCACTAACCACGCTGTGCTCATGGGCAAGGACGTGATTAAGGAGCCATTCTGCGTTATAAACTGCGACGACTTCTACAACCGCGACGCATTCATGGTTATCGGCAAGTTCCTCTCTGAGCTTCCAGAGGACGCTAAGGGCCAGTATGCTATGGTTGGTTTCCGCTGCTGCAACACTCTCTCTGAGAATGGCACAGTTTCTCGCGGCATCTGCTCAAAGAATGACGAAGGCTGCCTCACTACTTGTGTGGAGTGCACTAAGATTGCTCGTCTTGAGGACGGTACAGTGGCTTACCGCAAGGACAATAAGGACGATGGCGAATGGGTTGCTATCGACGAGAACTCACCTGTATCTATGAACATGTGGGGCTTCACTCCTGACTACTTCGAGTACTCAGAGGCTTACTTCAAGGAGTTCCTCTCTGACCCTGCCAACATGGCTAACTTGAAGTCTGAGTTCTTCATCCCTCTTATGATCAATAAGCTCATCACAGAAGGTACAGCAACTTGCAAGGTGCTTGACACAACTTCTAAGTGGTTCGGCGTTACTTACTCAGAGGATCGTCCTGACACTGTGGCTCGCATCGCAAAGCTTGTTGAGGATGGCGTATATCCAAATAAGCTGTTCTAAAAGATAATCATACATTTTTTACAAACAATATAATCTATGTTTTGACTTTTCCGCACCCGCCGCAGTGATTGCGCTCGGGTGCTTTTTCTTGTTTTGCCGAAACGCATTTTCTGTTTTTTGGTGCTATATGGCAATATAGTTGACATAAAATGCGATTATTTTATTATTCGCTTACAAAAAGATGATAAAAAGTTTGTATTGATTGCAAAAAGTTACGTAACTTTGCAGCGTCGATTACAAAATGACAATTATAGCGCAAACACAAAACAAGGTAAAAAGACAGGAAAACAAAACAAAAACAGAAAGGAAACGATTATGAAAGTATTAGTAAAGACAATTGCACTTGCAGCAACATTCGCAATGCCTCTCATGGCAAGCGCGCAGGACGAAGTGGAAGCAACAGTCGGCGCAGACGTAGTGTCTAACTACATCTGGCGTGGTCAGGATCTTGGCGGCGCAGCCATCCAGCCAACGTTAGGGCTCTCATACAAGGGTGTAAGCCTTGAGGCTTGGGGCTCGTACGGCATTTCTGACCGCAACGACATGAAGGAGATTGACTTGACTCTTTCCTACACAACTGGCAATTTCACAGTTGGCTTGACAGACTACTTCTGCACAGGCGGCAAACTGAATTGCAACGATAAGTATTTCTTGTTCGATTCGCACAAGACAGCACACACGCTGGAGGCTAATCTCGGCTATGACTTTGGCAAGTTCTCTGTGAACTGGTACACCAACATCGCTGGTCTTGATGCATACACTGAGAGCGGAGACCGCGCATATACGTCGTATGTTGAGCTCACTGCTCCTTTCCAGCTTGGCGGCATGGATTGGGAGGCGCAGATTGGCGCAGTTCCTTACTCTGCCAACACTGGATATTACGAAGACGTGAATGCTCATGACTTTGCGGTGACAAACATCAGCCTCAAGGCAACGAAGGAGATTGGCATCACTCCAACATTCTCTCTGCCTATGTTTGCTGCAGTGGCAGCGAATCCAAGCACGCAGAAGATGTACTTCACAGTGGGCATGACTTTCTAATGCCCCCTATCCCCCAAAGGGGAAAGCCGTGCGGAATGCGATGGCTGAGCTTTGAGGGGAAACGCAAATAATAGACACAACACAAACACAAAATATTGTCATCCGCCCCCATAATCCGGATGGCACGCCCCCTTCCGGGGGACGGGGGGCTAATATTATGAAGAAAATTGAGGCAATCATTCGTGCCACAAAGTTTGATGATGTCAAGGATGCCTTGCAAGAGGCTGACATTGAGTGGTTCAGTTACTACGACGTGCGCGGTGTTGGCAAGATGCGCCAATCGCGTGTGTATCGTGGAGTAAAGTACGACACAAGTTTCATAGAGCGCATACTCATTAGCATCGTTGTTCGTGATGTTAATGTGGAGAAGACAGTGCAGGCAGTGGTCAGAGCTGCCCAGACAGGCGAGATCGGCGACGGCCGCGTGTTCGTTATCCCTGTGGAGGATAGCATCCGCATACGTACGGGTGAGAGAGGCGACATTGCTCTCTACAATGCTGAGAACGCGAAGTAAACAGATACAAACACAACACACAAACACACTTACTTATGAAAAAGTCTTATTATGCCAAAATAGCATTGGCTACGCTTGCTCTATGCACACCGCTAATCTCCCGCGCTGTGGAATCGTCACAGCCGATTGTAGAGGAACCTATAGATACTGTAAACGGTCTTGACACTCTTTGGGTATTGCTGGGAGCAATGCTCGTATTCTGGATGCAGCCAGGCTTTGCCCTCGTTGAGGCTGGCATGACACGCCGCAAGAACACTTCAAACATTCTGATGAAGAACTTTTGCGACTTCATGATTGGCACTGTGCTCTACTGGCTCGTAGGTTTCGGCATCATGTATGGCACAGGCAACAGTTTCATCGGTTGGGAAGGATTATGCTGGATAGGTGAGGATAGCAATATCCCTGCTGAGGCTACATTCATCTTCCAGACAGTATTCTGCGCTACAACTGCCACAATCGTGTCAGGCGCAATGGCAGAGCGCACCAAGTTCTCCATGTATATCATTTATTCTCTCCTCATCTCTCTCTTCATCTATCCGATTGAAGGTCATTGGAGCTGGGGCGGAGGCTGGCTCTCTGAGATGGGTTTCCACGATTTCGCTGGTTCGACAGTGGTGCACGCATGTGGTGGCGCTCTCGCTCTTGCTGGTGCAATGATTCTTGGCCCTCGCCGTGGCAAGTATGACAAGAATGGAAATAGCAAGGCTATCCCTGGCCACTCGCTCACGCTTGCTGCTCTCGGCGTATTCATCCTTTGGATGGGATGGTTCGGATTCAACCCATGTTCTACTGTTGCTGCAACAGGCTATGCCAACGCAGTAAGCATGTCGCATGTGTTCGTCACTACAAACATGGCTGCTGCCACTGGTGGCATTGCTGCTCTCATCTACACTTGGGTGATTGATGGCAAGCCTTCGCTCTCAATGGTGTGCAACGGTGTGCTGGCTGGTCTCGTGGGAATCACGGCAGGTTGCGACTGCGTTGAAATCTGGGCAGCTGCTCTCATCGGATTTGTGGTGTCGCTCGTTATGTGTCTTGCTGTGAACTTCATCGACAAGGTGCTCAAGATTGACGATCCTGTTGGTGCAGTCAGTGTACATGGCGTAGGTGGCATTCTCGGCACGCTTGCTACAGGCATCTTCTGCAACCCTGAGCTCGACGGCGTGGAGGATTGCACTTTCGGAGTGCAGGCACTCGGCACATTTGTAGTGGTAGGCTATGCATTCGTAGTAGGCTATGCAATGTTCTGGGTCATCAAGAAGGTGCACGGTCTTCGCGTTCCTGCTCGCATTGAGGAAGAAGGTCTCGATATCTACGAGCACGGCGAAGCTTGCTACAACAATCAGTAAATGGAATTTCTCAAAACACTTTATTAGCACGCATATTATTATTGTTGACTTTGTGGCAACCGGTCGGGATGACGGGTTGCCACTGTTTTTTTGTGCAGCATTTGCAACAAAAAACATGTTTTATTTGCTGAAGAAGAAATAAAGTACGATATTTGCCGAAGAAAACAGACAACACATTATATTATATATATGAAAGGAATAGTTTTAGCAGGTGGTAGCGGCACTCGTCTCTACCCCATCACGAAGGGCGTGAGCAAGCAGCTCATTCCAATCTTCGACAAGCCAATGGTTTATTATCCAATCTCGGTGCTTATGCTTGCGGGCATCCGCGATATCCTCATCATCTCCACTCCATACGACCTGCCAGGATTCAAGCGATTGCTGGGCGATGGCTCTGACTACGGCGTGCATTTCGAATATGCAGAGCAGCCTTCGCCAGACGGTTTGGCTCAGGCATTCATCATCGGCGAGGAGTTTGTGGGCGACGACGATGTGTGCCTTGTTCTCGGTGACAATATCTTCCATGGACGCGGTTTCTCGGGCATGCTAAAGGAGTGCGTGGAGAATGCGTCAAATGGCAAAGCGAGCGTGTTCGGCTACTGGGTGAACGACCCAGAGCGTTATGGCGTGGCAGAGTTTGACAAAGAGGGCAACTGCCTCTCTATCGAGGAGAAACCAAAGGAGCCAAAGAGCAACTATGCTGTAGTTGGTCTCTACTTCTATCCTAACAAGGTGGTGGAAGTGGCGAAGAACATCAAGCCTTCTGCTCGTGGCGAGCTGGAAATCACCACTGTGAACCAGGAGTTCTTGAAAGAAGAGAATCTCAAGGTGCAGTTGCTGGGGCGTGGTTTCGCATGGCTCGACACAGGCACTCACGATTCAATGTCAGAGGCTTCGACATTCATAGAGGTGCTGGAGAAGCGTACAGGCTTAAAGATTGCGTGTCTCGAAGGTATCGCCTATCGTCAAGGCTGGATCACAACAGAGAAGCTCCATGAACTGGCTCAGCCTATGATTAAGAACCAGTATGGTCAGTATCTCTTAAAGTTGGCAGACACAAAGTATTTCGGCGAATTGGCAGATTGATAGATACGAAAAAGGAGGAAGCATTCCCAATCGAGTGCTTCCTCCATTTTTGTTTTATGCTTGCTTCGTCTTTCAGAAGCATTTGCTATGCTTGACTACTTCTTCTCGTTGAAGCGGTTGCCATGCTTGATTGCTGGGGCGCTCTCACCGCTTTCGGCATTGCTGCCGCGAGACTTAGCGTAGTAGTATGGGAAGTAGTCATAGTAGTATGTGTAGTTAGGGCAATAGTAGTAGCTGTCGTAAGCATTGTAGTATGACCAGTCGAAGTCAACGAGCTTGCGGAGGCGGAACTTTGTGTCTGAACCATCAAACCATCCTTCGAAGTAGTCAGGGTAGAGGCGATAGTTGCAGATGGCTGTATTCAACTCTGGGTCGTATGGGTAGTCGAGGTAAATGACGCCGTTGCGGATTGACCAATAGAAGTTGTAGTACTGATACTCGTAAGGACCGCGGCGGTAGTAGTCAATCTGCTTTCCGTAGCCGTGAGTTGCGTATGCATTGTCTGGGTAAAACACGATGTCGGTGTCGTAAGAGTCGAAGCGCTCCCATTTGCCGTAGCGGTTCTCGATCTCGTAGTACATACCGAAGTCGCCTGTCCATTCTCCTGAGAGAACCTTTGCCTCGTATGCGTCTTCATCTTCGCAAGAAGCGAATGTCATTGAAACTAAAGTTGCCATAAGGCAAATCATCAAGTAATTAATCTTCTTCATAAGCCTGTATGTTTTAAGTGTTATTAATGCTTGTTTCTTGTTTTCGGTTGCAAATATACAGCATTATTTTCACACTTGATGAACATCTTTCCCTAAATGTAGTAGGAAAAGCCCTTTTTCCGCAAATCATTTTCCTATTGCCCTGCGGAGAAGCGTGCATGAGCGTATTATAAACAAAAAAGCCGCACGATATGTACGGCTTGCTTGGTTGCGGGGGCTCGACTCGAACGAACGACCTCCAGGTTATGAGCCTGGCGAGCTACCAACTGCTCCACCCCGCGATGTAGTATGGCAAGCGGGAATTGCTTTCTTGTTTCCCGATTGCGAGTGCAAAGTTAGTGCATTTTCACGAAATGGGCAAACTTTTTGAAAGTTTTTTGACGAAAAATTGCTGTTTTGATGTATTTTTGTTTACTTTGCATGTGAAATTACCCCCAAAATGCTCTTGAGCGAATATGAAAGCAATCTGTTTACGATCCCTATTCTATCTGTGTTTCACTACTGTCTCTGCGCCGTGGTGTATGGCTCAAGGAGTACATTCATCAGTGGATCCTGTCCACGTCGTAAACTGGGATTCCACAGGCTTGCACTCGTCGGTGAACCCGACTCTGTGGGTGAGTCCGACTCGCGAGAAGAGTGAGACTGTCAAGGAGAAGCGGCCGCTAAAAGAGCCGATAATCCCATACGCAAGCGAAAGTGCAAAGCGGGAGGCAGAAGCAGCAAAGAAGCAGGAAGTGTTCCAGACTGGCGAGGCTTCCTATTACTCATCCAAGATGCATGGCCGCAAGATGGCAGACGGTACATCCTACGACCGCAATGCCTTCACCTGTGCTCACCGCACTCTGCCTTTCGGCACCATGGTGAGGGTGGTAAACAAGAAGAACGGCAAGGAAACCGTGGTGAAAGTGACCGACCGAGGCCCCTTCGGCAAGGGACGTGTGATAGACCTTTCGAACAGTGCAGCCAGCGAATTAGGCATGATAAGCGATGGCATAGCGAAAGTGGAATTGTATGTGATACAAAAATAAAGCGAAGGGTTCACCCTTCGCTTTGCTATTTATTAAAGTAAGACCTCTTGCTTTCTAACTCTTGCAAGACATATCCTTATTTCGATATTTCCTCAAGAGCCATTGTTGCCTCTTCCCATTCTTCCTCAGCCTTGGCAAGCTGTGCTTTCAGATCGCCATATTTCGAGAACAGTGAATTGTCTGATGCTCCTTCTGGCGTGGCAAGCTTTGCCTCCACTTCCGAAATTTTCTCTTCCAGATCCATTACCTTGTTCTCTGCAGCCTCCACAGCTTTCTCTGCCTTCTTGATGGCTTTGTTGCGCTCTTTCAGTTCTGCGTATGACAAAGCAGATGTGCTCTGCGTAGCAGCAGACGCATTGGCTTGCGCACTCTTGCCTTCCGATGGACTGCCTGAGGCTGAGAGATTTCTACCAAGCTCGTTGAGGCTCTCAATCTGCTTCTTCTGAAGGAAATCGTAGATGCCGCCAATGTGCTCACGCACTTTTCCACCGCCAAACTCATAGACCTTATCGACAAGTCCGTCGAGGAAGTCACGGTCGTGGCTGACGATGATGGCAGTGCCGTCAAAGTCTTTGATAGCCTGTTTCAGCACATCCTTCGACTGCATGTCGAGATGGTTGGTCGGCTCGTCGAGGATGAGGAGGTTTACAGGCTCAAGCAACAGGCGTATCATTGCCAATCGGCTTCGCTCGCCACCAGAAAGAACTTTCACAAATTTATCAGATGCTTCACCGCCAAACATGAATGCGCCGAGAATGTCACGAATCTTCAATCGAATGTCGCCCTTTGCAACACGGTCTATTGTGTCAAAAACAGTGATATCTCCATCGAGCAACTGTGCTTGATTCTGAGCGAAATAGCCAATCTGTACGTTGTGTCCCACCTTCAGGTTTCCACCAAAAGGGATTTCGTTCATGATACACTTCACGAGCGTTGACTTGCCCTCGCCATTGTTGCCTACGAATGCTACTTTCTCACCACGCTTGATGGTGAGGTTCACATTCGAGAACACTTGGTGCTCACCGTATGCTTTCTCTGTCTCGTCGCAGATGATAGGGTAGTCGCCACTGCGGAGACAAGGCGGGAACTTGAGGTGCAAGTGGCTATTATCTACTTCGTCCACCTCGATAGGCACAATCTTCTCCAATTGCTTGATGCGGCTCTGCACCTGATTTGATTTTGTAGGCTTATAGCGGAAGCGCTCGATGAAATCTTTCAAGTCGGCAATCTCCTTCTGCTGGTTTTCGTATGCGCGAAGCTGCTGTTCACGGCGTTCGTCACGCAGAATGACGTACTCGTCATACTTTACCTTGTAGTCGTTGATGCGATGGCAGGTTATTTCGATAGTGCGATTTGTCACATTGTTTATAAATGCGCGGTCGTGGCTAACAAGCACAACGGCGTTGGCGCGCTGCGCTAAGAACTGCTCCAGCCACTGAATCGAACCAATGTCGAGGTGGTTGGTTGGCTCGTCGAGCAATAGCAAGTCTGGTTTCTGCAGCAGCAGCTTTGCCAGTTCGATTCGCATTCGCCAACCGCCCGAGAACTCGCTCGTGGGACGATTGAAGTCCTCACGCTGAAAGCCGAGACCTTGCAACGTGCGCTCCAGTTCGGCACGGTAGTTCACGCCGCCCATCATGGTGAAGCGGTCGTTCTCGTGAGTGAACTTCTCCACTAACTCCATGTATTCCTCGCTCTCGTAGTCGGTACGCTCGCTCAGCTGCTGGTTCATTCTGTTCAGACGCTCCTGCATCTCACTTATGTGGGCGAAAGCGGACTCTGCCTCTTCCATCACAGTGTGCTCGTCGCTCAACACCATCACCTGCGGCAGATAGCCGATGGTGATATCCTTCTGTTTCGACACAGCTCCCGAAGTGGGCTGTTGCAAGCCTGCGATGATCTTGAGCATCGTGCTCTTGCCAGCACCATTCTTGCCCACGAGCGCGATTCTGTCTTTAGGGTTTATGACGAAGCTTACGTCAGTGAAGAGTGGGGTTGCGCTAAACTCCACTCCTAAATTATCTATTGAAACCATTTATCTAAGATCTTTTCTGCCTACGAGTTTTGCAATGTAGAGGGCAGGAGTGCATCCCATCCTTTCCGCAAAAGCACGACGGAAGGTGGATGGGCTGTTGAAACCGCTCTTGTTGCTAATGTCGTCCACGCTGAGTCCTGTCTCATGCTCCTTGATGAGGGCGATGGCGTGTTCGATGCGCAGGCTGTTTATATAGTTGTAGAAACTTGTGCCTTGTGAGCTGAAGTACTGGCTTAGATATGTGCGATTGGTGCCAACCTTGGTAGCCAGTTCTGCAATGCTGAGGTCGGGCTCAAGGTAAAGCATCTTCGCTTTGCACTCCTTGCAGAGCATTTCTCCTATCCATCCGTGCTCAATGGCAACAGGCACAGGCTCAGCATCTTGCTGCAATGAATCAGACGAAGCCAGTTGCGACAGCGGATCGGCAGTTTCCTTCGAAGTCCAGAAATCGACGAGCATTTCCTGATGCTCAACGTGCCAGACGATGTATGTCCACCCTGTCATGCACAAGATGTATGACAAGTTTCTGGCTGCCATGCTGTCGTAGAGGTTGCCCATGAGGTACATCACCACATAGCACATGAATAGCACAGCCAACTTGTTTATCCAGTGCAACTCCCTGTTCTGCAAATCTGAAAACTGTTCCTTCAGCTTTCGCTTATAGCTGTTCTGCATGCGCAGAAAGTTGATGAAGAATGCCACGATGTCTATCGCCCAAAACACGATAGATGCAATAAGCGCCCAGCTGTCTTGAGTGAAGATGAACCATACGAACAGCAGTGTTGGTAGTGCGATGTGCAGTGCCAGCGCTGTTTTCGTGATGCGCATCTGTATCAGCGCCAGCATGAATATGATGGTCACGGGAACGAGGAAGAGGTCGAGCATAATGCTGAGCGACGCAAAGTTGTAGTCGTATGTTTGACTGAGGAAATACTCTGCCAAACCTGTGGCGAAGGTTGCGCCCCACGCCAATATTGCTACGCCAGTAGTCTTGCGCATCAGCATGCTCTGCTTCACCTTGGTGTCGAAAAAGCTTCTTCGAGTGAAAAGCAGGTAGGAGCCGATGAGCAGCATGTAGGCGATGCCAAAGCCGTGCAGCAGTATGTTTAGCAATAATGTGTAATCCATAATCTTCCTAATTCAAGTGCAAAGTTATGCTTTCTTGCTGACTTTGGCAACATTTCGCTTGCTTTTTTGAAAAAACAGTGTATGAATCCCCATCTGTGTGGGAGAAAAGCATTAACTTTGTCAATGATAAAACATTGTAACACTATGCTTCCAATACATTTCGCCCCTTTGCAGGGCTATACCGAAGATGTTTACCGCCGTCTGCACCACTCGCTCTGCGGTGGCGTGGAGAGCTACTTCACGCCTTTCCTCCGTCTTGAGCACGGCAGCGTGCGCAGCAAGGATATGCGCGACATTCGTCCGGAGTTCAATGCTGGCGTGCCAGTCGTGCCGCAGGCAATAGCATCGTCAGCCAAGGAACTGGAGGTTCTCATTGGCGTGGTGAAAGACAACGGATACTCGCGCCTGGACGTGAACATGGGCTGCCCGTTTCCTTTGCAAACTCGCCATGGAAGAGGTGCGGGGCTTCTCCCTAATATAAATATAGTAGAAGAGATATGCGATTGCATCAAGTCGCATCCAGAATTCACCTTCTCGGTAAAGATGCGTCTTGGCATGGACAGCAAAGATGATTGGAAACAGGTTCTTCCAATCCTCAATGTCACACCGCTCTGCCACATCACTATTCATCCTCGCATTGGAGCGCAGCAGTACAAGGGCGAAGTGTGCATGGATTCCTTTGCGGAGTTCCTCGCTCAGTCGAAACATCCTGTCATTTACAATGGCGACATCACAACGGTGGAGCAGATTCATCAGCTTGAAGCCGACTATCCAACCATTGCTGGCGTGATGATTGGCAGAGGACTTTTAGCTCGGCCGACGCTTGCCAAAGAGTATCAGCAAGGCAGAACATGCTCTGACAAAGAATTGGTTGCTCTCATCAAGCAGATTCATTCCCACCTCCTTGCACACTACGAACAGACCATCCCAGGCGAAGCACAGCGACTGAACAAAGTGCGCTCCTACTGGGACTACCTCGAGGCGAGCATTGGCCGCAAGCCTTGGAAGAAGATAACCAAGGCTGGCAATATGAAGAATTACTTGAACGCAGTCAGCGAATTGTAAGTAATGCTTTTCCCTTTTGCTAAGAGCACTGTTATGTTTGTGCTCAGAAACACGAAAGCGGTGTGGTCCACAGCACTTAGGCGTTGTGGACCACACCGCTCAGGTGTTGTGGACCACAACACTTGCGAGTATGTGAGTGAGAGGAAAACTACAATGCTTCGATAAGCTTGTCAACATTCTGAGGGAGGGTAGCCCAGCTCGTGCAGATACGTATTGCGATGTGCTCATCATCAATGCGTTGCCAGAAGCTGACGAGGAACTCTTTGCTCAGTTCGGCGTACTGCGCATTGGTGACAATAGGGAACTGCTGGTTCGTAGGGCTATCCATTAGGAACGAGAAACCTCGCTGCTTGAGCACGTCGCGAATGCGCATTGCTTCGTCGATGGCGTGCTTGGCAATCTTGAAGTAGAGATTGTCGGTGAAGAGTGTCTCAAACTGGATGCCGAGCAGGCGTCCCTTGGCAAGCATGCCGCCGCCTTGCTTGATGTGATAGCGGAAATCCTTCTTGAGAGCATCGTTGGTGATGACTACAGCCTCGCCAAACAGTGCACCTTGCTTTGTGCCGCCAATGTAGAATACGTCGGCAATGCGAGCAAGGTCGGGGAGGGTGAGGTCAGAGTCGGGCGACATGAGTCCGTAGCCAAGGCGCGCGCCATCCACGAAGAGTGGCAAGCCGTACTGATGACACGCGTCGCGTATGGCTGTGAGTTCAGCCTTGGAGTAGATTGTGCCAACTTCCGAAGAATAAGAGACATACACCATGCCTGGCTGCACCATGTGCTCAGGCTCTTCGTCATCGTCGAAGTGTGACTTGAGGGTGATGCGTATCTGCTCAGCGTTGAGCAATCCGTTGTCTGTTGGCAATCCGAGCACCTTGTGCCCACCATGCTCGATGGCACCAGTCTCATGCACGTTGATGTGACCTGTTGTGGCGCACACCACGCATTGGTATGGCTTTAGTATGGATGAGATAACGGTGGCGTTTGCTTGTGTGCCGCCCACCAAGAAGTGGACATCGGCATTGGGTGCCTCGCATGCCTCGCGGATGAGTCGGCGAGCATTGTCGCAGTGCGGATCAAGTCCGTAGCCTACGGTTTGCTCCATATTGGTTTCTGCAAGGCGTTGCAGGATGAGAGGGTGCGCGCCCTCGTTGTAGTCGCATTGAAACTGTATCATAGTGTGTTCAGAGTTATTGTTGTGTCGAGAGTGCAAAATAACGGCATTTAGATGATATGAGCAAAGATATGGAAAGAAAAGTTGTTAAATAGTGATAAAAATGGAAATATATTTGGCGGATTGGAAAATAACGTGTATATTCGCTAATGAAAACAAACGCTATTAATAAGAAAAAGAACTAACACAAACTATATACTATGGATAAGAGGAACTATTGTGTAATACTCGCAGGAGGACTTGGATCACGCCTTTGGCCTTTGAGCCGTGAGAACAAGCCAAAGCAATTCATCGATGTGCTTGGCACTGGCAAGACGCTGTTGCAGATGACGTATGATAGGTTTGCCGGTTTCATCGACGCAGACAATATTATTATTGTGACGAATGAGAACTATCGCGAGTTGGTGAAGGAGCAGATACCGGGAATACGCTACGAGAACGTGCTCATGGAGCCTATGCGCCGCAACACTGTGCCAGCCGTGACTTGGGCTGCCATGGAGGTGAAGCGACGCTGTCCGGAGGGTAGGTTCATCGTGAGCCCTTCCGACCAGAACATTACTGGATTCGATGAATTCAGAACTGATGTGCTGAAGGGACTTGAGTATGTGGGAAAGCATAATGCGTTGCTCACTCTTGGCGCAAAGCCAAGCAGAGCAGAGGTTTCGTATGGCTACATTCAGATGGCAGATGCCGTTGGTGATGATATTTTCAAGGTGCAGAGCTTCACTGAAAAGCCTGCCAACGAATTTGCCCAGCTCTTTTTCGAAAGTGGTGAGTTCCTTTGGAACACAGGTCTTTTCATTTGGGGAGCGGACACGTTTCTCAATGCCGTGAGCGAGGCAAATCCTGAGTTCAGAGGCACGGTTGAGGCTGTGCAATGCAGATATACGAATGGTTTCGATGCTGGCGACCAGTTGCTGGAGCTGTTCAGCACTTGCCCTAACCTGAGTTTGGAGCAGAGTGTGCTGGAAAAGGCTGACAACGTGGATGTGATGCTTTGCCACTTTGGCTGGGCTGACCTCGGTGCATGGGTGGCAGTGCACGATGCACTGCCAAAGCAGGATGGTGGCAATGTGGTGATTGACTCCAAATCGCTGCTCTACGACTGCAAGGACTGCATCATCAAGCTGCCTGCTGGCCATGTGGCTGTGGTGCAAGGGCTTGAGGACTATATGGTGGTGGAAGATGGCAATGTGCTTGTCATCTGCAAGAAGGACAATCAGAAGAACATACGTAAGTTCGTGAATGATGCTCGCTTGAATCTTGGAGAAGAATTTGTGTGAGAGTAATACATGAAAAATGCGCCAAGCAATACGATTGCCTGGCGCATTTTTTATGTTCTTAAGTCGGCTGTGGGTTACAGCAGTTTCTTGATTTGGTCTTCAAGCGAGCCCTCCATGAAGTCGCTACGAACAACAATTTCATTGTCACGATTGACAAGGAAGAATGTTGGAATGTTGTTGACGCCATACACACGAGTGGATGTTCCGTCAGTTTCGTGCACGCACACCCAAGGAAGATTCTCGCATGAGTATTTCCAGAAGTGTACATCGTCATCGAGCGAGATTTGATAGATCTCAAATCCCTGATCCTTATACTTTTCGTAGAGCGAGCGCATAATGCGAGTGCGCTCCAGAGACTCATTTGCAGCATACGCTGTGAAGTCGAGAAGTACTACTTTGCCTTTGAGGTCGCGAATGCTGTGCAACTGGCTGTTCACGTCAGGGAGGTTGATGTCGATGATGCCAGATTCGCTGATCTTGCTCTCATCTAATTCCACTACGCGCTGCTGTGGAGTGGTGGTGTTCTCCATGCCCTTGATTGCCATGTTGCAGAGCTGCACTGTGCGTGGCGCATCAGGATAGCGACCATCCCATGCAGTCGCAACTGTGGCATAGCATTTTACGTCTTCGCGATCAGTGACAGGATTGAAGAGCATAAATGTGCCACGAAGGTCGGTGATGCTTTGGCAAACTGCGAAGTAAGCGTATGCAGCATGTGGTTCCTTGAAGATATAGTCTTGCTTTATCTTGTTCTTGTAGCTTGTGACGATACTGTTGAGCGAGTCCACCTTGTCGCCAGGGAGCATGTCGTCGTTGCGCTCTACAGCCACGAGCTTTGCCTGTGTACTTTGTTGCAAGAGGCTGATTTCGCGAATTTTTGTACAGTTGTCACTGCCCTCCACCGTGTAATCACTCTCCATTGTTGGAAGCTTTGCGGAGATGTTGATGGTCTCAGTGCTATCGACAGAGAGGTTGATGATGTGTCTGCCGATGCGTAAGTCGTAGAACTCAGGGCAATCAGAAGGTGCTGTGGCTGCGAATGTGAATGAGCCATCTGCACCGAGTTTGACAGAGTCAATTTTCTGTATGCCGTCGAGCGTTGATTGCTCAAGATAGAGCATTGAGTCGGCTGCGTCCTCTATCGTTCCCTCAATGTGGAACTTAGGTGTGTTGTCGCATGATGCCAAAAAGAAAGCACCTGCGGCTATGAAAGGGAGTATTTTCTTCATAATTGCGCTAATTTTTTGCAAAGATAAGTATTATTTTGTGAAAAAGGGTTAACTTTGTCAGTCAAATTGAATTAATTAACACAAAATACAGCTAACACAATTAGTTTTAAGCACTAACAAAGAGAATGAAAGAAGACTACATCATTCAAGTGGAGCATGTGACCAAGTCTTTTGATCAGAAGGTCGTGCTCAAGGAAGTAAGCCTAAACATCAAGCGTGGGGAGTTTGTCACTATTTTGGGTCCTTCGGGATGCGGAAAGACAACACTTCTCAGAATGATTGCAGGCTTTGAGACTCCAACGGCAGGAACAATAAAGTTGGATGGGAAAGACATCACAAAGATTCCTCCATACAAGCGTCCGATGAACACAGTGTTTCAGCGCTATGCTTTGTTCCCTCATTTGAATGTGTATGAGAACGTGGCATTCGGTTTGCAGCTGAAGGGCATGAAGGAGAAAGAGATGGACGAGAAGATTGTGAATGCATTGAACCTTGTGGGGCTTCAGGATTTTGAGGAACGCAACATAAATCAATTGTCGGGCGGTCAGCAGCAGCGTGTGGCAATAGCTCGTGCCATCGTGAATGAGCCTAAGGTACTCCTTCTCGACGAGCCTCTCTCTGCGCTCGACATGAAGCTGCGCAAGGAAATGCAGCTTGAGCTTATGCGCATGCACAAGGAACTGGGCATCACGTTCATCTTTGTCACTCATGACCAAGAGGAAGCCCTGACCATGTCGGACACGGTGGTGGTGATGCATGACGGATTGATTCAGCAGATGGGCACTCCAAAGCATATTTACGATGAACCTGTGAATGTGTTTGTTGCTGATTTTATTGGCGAAAGCAATATCATAGACGGTGTGATGCTGGAGGATTGCCTCGTCGAGTTTCTTGGTCACAAAGTGAAGTGCGTGGATAAGGGATTTGAGAAGAACTGTGCCGTGCATGTAGTGATACGTCCTGAAGATGTCAATCTCTCCCCAGATGCTGCAGAGAATGCGTTCTGCTCAGGCATAGTTCGCTCATGCAATTTCAAGGGCGTGCACTACGAGATGTATGTTGAGACAAAGGACGGCTTCATGCTTCAGGTGCAGGACTACCATGCACAGGAGGTGGGCAAGGAGGTGTATGCCACAATCGATCCATTTGATATTCATGTAATAGCGAGAGAGAAATGAATTGGTTGATAAACTTGTTGGGCAAGCGCCGTATGTGGGCTTACCCATACGCTGTTTTCATGGCGATATTCGTGGTGCTGCCATTGCTGCTTGTCGTGTATTATTCTTTCATGGATGAAGAAGGTCTCACATTGAGGTATTTCGAGAAGTTCTTCATGGCAACAGACAGCATCAACACATTTATATATAGTATAGGCATCGCGATGGTTACCACGCTTGTGTGTCTGCTGGTAGGCTATCCTTGTGCATACTTCATGGCAAACAAGTCGTTCGGCACGCCAAAGGTGATGGCAATGCTGTTCATCTTGCCGATGTGGATCAATGTGCTGCTTCGCACGCTTGCAACGGTGGCTCTCTTCGACTTCATGCACTTGGAATTAGACGAAACGGCCTTGGTTTTCGGTATGGTGTATAACTTCCTACCGTTTATGATATATCCAATCTACAACACATTGCAGAAGATGGATCCAAGTCTGACAGAGGCAGCTAAAGATCTCGGAGCGAACAATTATCATGTTTTTAAGGATGTGGTGTTCCCTCTGTCCATGCCAGGTGTGTATAGCGGCATAGTGATGGTGTTCATGCCAACAATCTCAACATTTGCTGTTGCGGAACTTCTGACTATGAACAATGTGAAGCTCTTCGGCACTGTCATTCAGGAGAATATCAATGCAGGCTTGCTCAACTATGGCTCTGCGCTTTCTCTCATTCTGCTGGTAATTATTGGTTTAACATCGTTTTTCGGGGAGGATGACAAATGAAAAAGTTCTGGGCAAATGCATATCTTTGGCTCGTCATAGCAGTGCTATACGCGCCAATACTCATCATACTTATTTTCTCATTCACCAATGCGAAGGTGCTGGGATCGTGGAGTGGTTTTTCATTAGACCTCTATGCAAATTTGTTCAGGGGCGAGGCAGGACCATCACTAAATTCTGCCATACTGAACACATTGCTGATTGCTTTTGTGAGCGCAACCATTAGCACCATCCTCGGTTCGATAGCAGCCATCGGCATATTCAATATGAGTCGCAGGGAGCGCAAGCTGCTCACGTTTGTAAATAGTGTCCCGATGATCAACCCAGACATCATCACGGGTATCAGCATCTTCCTGCTGTTCGTATTTATGGGCGTCACTCGTGGCATCGGCACCATCATCTGTGCACACATTGCCTTCTGCACTCCATACGTGGTGCTTAGCGTCATGCCTCGACTGATGAAGATGAATCCTAACCTCTACGAGGCTGCGCTCGATCTTGGGGCGACACCATTCTATGCGCTTCGCAAGGTGATGTTCCCTGAGCTTAGGCCTGGTATGCTGTCTGGCTTCATTCTTGCGCTGACATTGAGTATCGATGACTTTGCAGTGACTCTTTTCACAAAAGGCTCAGGCGGTATTGACACGCTGTCCACATACATCTATGCCGATGCTCGCAAGGGAGGTTTGACACCAGAGCTTCGCCCGCTGTTCAGCATCATTTTCATTCTGATATTGGTATTGTTGGTTATTTTCAATATGAGAACTGCCAAGCAACCAGCAATGCCTGATGGCAAGAAAGGAGGCGCGCAATGAAAGTAATGGTTAAAAGAGCTTGCTTGCTGCTGACTGTGATGATAATTGGCAGCATTGGTTCTACTCTTTCTGCCCAGAGTCGCTCTAACATTTTGAAGGTGTATAATTGGGCTGACTACCTCGACCTCGATTTGATAGAAGAGTTTCAAGATTGGTACAAAGAGCAGACAGGTGAGGATGTGAAGGTTGTGTATCAAACTTTCGACATCAATGAAAACATGCTCACTGAGATTGAAGTGGGACATGAGGACTATGATGTTGTGTGTCCGTCAGAATACATCATCGAACGAATGCTGAAGCGAAAACTTCTGCAGAAGATCAACACTTCATATTTCGAGAAGACAAATACCGAGAACTACCTTGACAACGTATCGCCTTGGGCAGAGCAGATGTTCCAGGAGATGGCATCGGAAAAGGGGCAGAGGGTGAAGGATTATACGGTTGGATATATGTGGGGAACGACTGGTTTTCTCTACAACCGCAAGTTTGTGAAGGATGATGAGGTACACTCATGGGCTGCGCTTCTCAATTCTCGCTTCAAGAATCAGATATATGTCAAGGATGCTTTCCGCGACGTATATTCTGTGCTCATTCAGTTTGCCCGTCGCAAAGATATTGAATCAGGTGCAGTTGATCGTCAGGAACTGGCTGTCAATCTCACAGACGAGAACATATTTGCTGTGGAAGATGTGCTGATTCGCGCAAAATCGCAGATTGCTGGTTGGGAGGCAGATTTCGGCAAGGAAAGAATGTGCCAAGGAAAAGTGTGGCTCAATGCCACATGGAGTGGTGATGCCCAATGGGCAATAGACGAGGAGGAAGATGGCGTAGATCTAGCCTACGTCGTGCCAGTTGAAGGCTCTAATGCTTGGTTCGACGGTTGGGTGATTCCTATCTATGCTAAGAACCCGAAGGCAGCAAGCTACTGGATAAACTTCCTCTGCATGGAAGAGAACGCTGTCCGAAATATGGAAGAAACTGGCTATGTGTCAGTTATCGCTACTCCATACGTTTTGGAAGAAATGGAAGATGAGGAGTGCGATTTCATCGATGCAAGCTATTTCTTTGGCGATGAAGCTAAGCATGTTCGACTCAATCATGTTTATTATCCCGATATTGAGGTTATAAATCGTTGCGTGCTCATGCACGACACGGCAGATCGCAACGAGGCTATGCTGGAAATGTGGAGCAGGGTGAAAGGTAACAACCTCAATTGGCAAATGTTGACATTCGTGCTTGTGGTAATAGGCCTTATCACTTATGGCATAATTTATCGCAAGGTGAAGCGATACAGACGTCGCAAAAACCGTCAAAAGAGATTGCAATCTCTAAAAAAACAATAATTTATAATAGTTTTTTCCGCAAAGGTAGTGATGTACTGAAAAGAAATCACTACCTTTGTGCGTTTTTATGCGCTCCGGGAAGACGCCGGCGAGAATGTTATCGTTTTCGTTAACGTTTTCGTTATCGTTATCGTTGACGTACTCAAAGGTGCATTAGGAGCGCTCTTGATGTTTTTTATATTATACAATTTTTAAGATGAACGTAATTACAAAGACAGTCTCATTGCCTGACGGAAGAGAAATCAGCATTGAGACAGGTAAGCTCGCAAAGCAAGCGGATGGATCAGTGATGCTCCGCATGGGCAACACTATGCTCCTCCCCACTGTTTGTGCAGCTAAAGATGCAGTACCAGGAACAGATTTCATGCCACTCCAGGTAGAGTATCGCGAGAAGTATGCGGCTGCAGGCCGTTTCCCTGGAGGTTTCACAAAGCGCGAAGGCAAGGCTTCTGACGAGGAAATCCTCACTTGCCGTCTCGTTGACCGCGCTCTCCGCCCATTGTTCCCAAGCAATTATCACGCAGAGGTTTATGTCAACGTCATCCTTATGTCGGCTGACGGTATCGATATGCCAGATGCTCTTGCAGGCTTCGCTGCTTCTGCAGCTCTCGCAGCATCTGATATCCCATTCGAGGGACCTATCTCTGAGGTTCGCGTAGCTCGCATCAATGGCGAGTTCGTTATCAACCCAACATTCGAGCAGCTCAAGGAGGCAGACATGGATCTCATGGTCGGTGCTACTGAGGAAAACATCATGATGGTTGAGGGTGAGATGAAGGAAGTGCAGGAGATTGACCTCCTCAATGCTCTCAAGGCTGCTCATGAGGCTATCAAGCCAATGTGCCAGGTGCAGAAGGAGTTGATGAAGGAGCTCGGCACAGATGTTAAGCGCGAGTACTGCCACGAGGTGAATGATGATGAGTTGAAGGCAGACCTCACAGCTAAGTGCTATCAGCCAGCTTACGACGTGACTAAGCAGGCTCTTGAGAAGCACGCACGTGCTGAGGCATTCGAGAAGATTCGTGAGGACTACAAGGAGGCATACGCTGCTGCTCACACTGAGCTTTCTGAGGATGAACTTGCTGAGAAGTATGCACTCATCGACCGCTACTATCACGATGTTGAGCGTGACGCTATGCGCCGCTGCATCCTCGACGAGGGTATCCGTCTCGATGGTCGCAAGACTATTGACATCCGTCCTATCTGGTGCGAGACATCACCACTTCCTGGACCTCACGGTTCTGCTATCTTCACTCGTGGTGAGACTCAGGCACTCGCTACAGCTACTCTTGGCACTAAGCTCGACGAGAAGCTCGTTGACGGTGCCCTTGAGAAGTACTACATGAAGTTCCTTCTCCACTATAACTTCCCTCCATTCTCAACAGGCGAGGCTAAGGCACAGCGTGGCGTTGGTCGTCGTGAGATTGGTCACGGCCACCTTGCATGGCGCGGTATCAAGGGGCAGCTTCCTGACAACTACCCTTACACAGTACGCGTAGTTTCTGACGTGCTCGAGTCTAACGGCTCTTCATCAATGGCTACAACTTGTGCTGGTACTCTCGCTCTTATGGATGCAGGTGTGCCAATCAAGAACCCAGTTTCTGGTATCGCAATGGGTCTCATCAAGAACCCAGGCGAAGAGAAGTACGCTATCCTCTCTGATATCCTTGGCGATGAGGACCACCTCGGCGACATGGACTTCAAGACAACAGGTACAAAGAACGGTATCACAGCAACTCAGATGGACAACAAGTGCGACGGTCTTTCTTACGAGATTCTTGAGAAGGCTCTCATGCAGGCAAAGGCTGGTCGTGAGCACATCATGGGTGAGATGATGAAGACTATCAGCGAGCCACGTGCAGAGCTCAAGCCACACGTACCACGCATCGAGCAGATCATCATCCCTAAGGAGTTCATCGGTGCTGTTATCGGCCCTGGTGGCAAGGTTATCCAGCAGATGCAGGAAGACACTAAGACTACTATCACTATCGAAGAGGAAGATGGTGTAGGCAAGGTGCAGATTTCTGCTCCAGGCAAGGAGGCAATCGATGCAGCAATTGCAAAGATCAAGGCAATCGTTGCTATTCCTGAGGTTGGCGAGGTTTACGAAGGCACAGTACGTTCTGTAATGCCTTACGGTTGCTTCGTTGAGTTCCTTCCTGGCAAGGACGGTCTTCTCCACATCTCTGAGATTGACTGGAAGCGTCTTGAGACAGTGGAAGAGGCAGGCATCAAGGAAGGTGACAAGCTTGAGGTTAAGCTCATCGACATCGACCAGAAGACAGGCAAGTTCAAGCTCTCTCGTCGTGTACTCATCGAGAAGCCAGCTGACTACGTAGAGCGTCCAGCACGCGAGCGTCGTCCACGTCCTGAGCGTGGTGACCGCAACGATCGCCGTGATCGTCGCGACCGTGGCGAGCGCCGTGACTTCCACAATGATGCACCAGCAAACGAAGCTCCAGCAAATGAGGGTTTCAAGTCTGCGCTCGACGACATCATCAAGTAATTCCTTTTAGGACATAATATGAAAAGGGAGGCATCCGTATGGGTGCCTCTCTTTTTCTATTTTAAATGCTATTGCCATCAAGGTAAAACATATTCATCTTTCTTCGGCAGCGTAAGCGCTATCTCGCTGGTGGCTCGTCTTTTTCTTCATTATTCATGAAACCCAAATCGTCGAAGGGATTATTTGCAGACGTGCCATCATTCTCCTATGCTGGAGCTGTATCATTAGGACGCTCCACCTTCCATGCCCTCACTTTAATACAACAGTCCGAACATCCATAAAGGGATGCGGTTGCCATGCCCAGTTTCTATACTATCAACGGCCAAGTAACTATCGGGAACGTCTTTTATCTGTTCGAAGGACTTCTTTCGCCCACCTACCTCAAATAGATATTTGTGATTGACGAGGAAGTCCCCTTGCTTGGGATAGTTCACCTCGTTGGTGGCAGCGAGCTGATTATTAAAGAAAACTTCACGTACAGTTCCAATCTGTATGTTTACGGAAAGAGCATACATGAGATTGGCATTGTTGAGGAAAATCTTGTCCGGTTTTGCTAATTGTTTCATGTTCTTGGCTTCAGATGTCAGGAGCGACAACAAAGCGGCCCTCTCTAAGAGATAGAGCATCTTCATGCCGAGATTCCGATTAGTCTCCAACTGGCTATAAAGTTCGTTCATATTGGGTGTCTGGGGTACATGCTCAGCCAGTATCATCAGCATACGCTCTGTCTTTCGGATGGTTTCGTACGAGACATCCTCAACGGCAGGGAGATCCTCGTAGAGTACGGTACGGATAATCGATTGCAGACGCAGTTCAAAGCCATCGCCATCATTCTTGTAAAAAGGGTAGTAGCCATGCTTGAGGTAGGTGTCGAAGTGGCCAAGCACTCTCACATCAGAGGTTATATCCATGGCTATACGCTGATGGTTTGCGAGCAAATCGTCAAGACAGGTAGCAGGAACATCCATGATGCCCTCAAAAGCCAAATATTCACGGAACGACATTCCATGCAGAGTGTATATCAACTGGCGACGTGAAATATCACCCTCGTTCTGATCTATCTTGAGCATCGAAGAACCGGTATATACCACATGCAGATCTGGGTATTCGTCTGCAATATTCTTGATGAGCGTCTGCCAGTTTTCATACTTGTGAATCTCATCTATGAAGAGGTGCGTACCTCCATGCGTATAGTGATACTCTACCACCTCTGACAGTGAGTGAGTCTTGAACCACATGTTGTCCAAAGACACATACAGAGCTTTCTCTGGAGAATCATGGAACTCCTCCTTGATTCGCTGCAGCAACATGGTAGTCTTGCCAACGCCACGCGCACCCTTAATACCAATCATCCTTGCATTCCACTTTATCTGTTCATAGAGATAGCGGTGGAATGTAGTTGTAGTACGAGCAACCATCCTGTTTGAGGTGAGATAAAGTCCTTCTATCGTTTGTATTTCCATAATCCTTGCATTTTTTTGCAAATTTACAAAAAAGTATTTGAAAATACTAACACCAAAGATAAAAAAGTATTTGCAAATACTAAATTTTACTCAAACGTAGTATTTAAAAAGACTTTTTATTATTGTCCGCTAAATAAATTGAATGATAAGAGAATAAGAACCAGCCGATGTGTGTGTCGGTTGGCTCTTTGTGTGTGACTTTGCAAGAGAGAAACGTCCCTCTTGTACAAAATAAATTATTGATTTCATTTCTATAAATTCTGTTTAGCCATATTGTATTCAACTATTTTACTGCGTGTGGCTATGACTGTTTTTCTACACCAACAATTGCTCGTCCAATCCCGAAACATTTGATAGGTGCTTGATGAAGAGGGCGCGCTTGATAGGATCCTGTATCTTGTTGATGCAATCAAGAATGGAATGTACTGCCTCCGATTGCAGGACAGGATCTGTGACTCCATCAAGCAGAGCATAAGTCATGAATTCTGCAAAACTCTGGCGGTGGTTTGCGAAGAAAGTCTTCACCTCCTCTGCGCTGTGTCCTTGGCAGAAGCTGTCAGGATCTTCACCATCAGGCAGTGTGATCACATATACGTTCATGTCTTCGGAAAGCAATATGTCAATGCTTCTGATTGTCGCCTTGATGCCAGCAGTGTCAGAGTCGTACAATAATGTTGTGTTATTTGTAAAGCGCTTCAGAAGCCGCGCTTGCGCTACCGTCATTGCTGTGCCAGAATTTGCCACCACATTCTGTATTCCACACTGATGCATCGAAATCACATCCATGTAGCCTTCAACAACATACACCATATCTTCTTCGGCAATACTGCGTTTCGCATGAAAGAGACCATACAACTCCTTGCCTTTTGTGTATATGCACGAATCAGAAGAATTGACATACTTCATCACAATTCCATTTGACCTTGCATCAAGCACCCTTGCACCAAAAGCCACAACACGACCGCTAATGTTATGCCAAGGGAACAACACTCGTCCTGCATAGCGCTCCACAAAACTTCCGTTTTCTCGCTGACATACAAGCCCTGTACCGTTAGTCACATGCAGAGTCTTGCCCGACTTGAACTTGACGTTATTGCCCGAACCAAACAGATGCTTAATGCTTTGCCCCTCACTCATCACGTAACTCATAAGTCCACCGCTATGCGGAACATAGCCAAGCCTGAATTTATAAGCAATATCGTCCAAAATGCCACGCTTCTTGAAGAACTCACGTCCAGCTTCGCCTTCTTTCCCATACTGCAGCCTTTCCTGATAATACTTCATGGCCATCTCATTGATGGCATACATTCCCTCACGTTCATTCATCTCCCTCCACTGCTCACGCGTCTGCCTTGGATGCGGAATATCTATGCCATACCTTTTCGCAAGCCATTCCATAGCTTCCGGATAAGTCATCATCTCCTTCTTCATTAGGAACGACACCACATTGCCGCCTTCCCCACACGCAAAGCACTTATATGTTCCTCGCGTTGGCGACACAGTAAGCGACGGATTCGTGTCGTCATGAAAAGGACACAATCCCACATATCTGCTTCCCAATTTCTTTAGCGTAATGAACTCGCCTATCACATCAACTATATCAGTTGCAGCAAGTATCCTTTCTTTTGTTTCTTGATCAATCATATTGCCTACTCTTATTTTAGCAATGTTTCCAGTCTTTTATTGATGATATCCTTAAACTGCTTCTTCTGTTCCTCTTTTATGAATGAATTATCAATGCATTGGAACCAGAGTTGCTTATACTTTTGAAATCTCTTCAGGATTCGCTCTGCTGCCTTTATGTCCACTCCGCTATTAACCATCGAGCCAATAAAGTCAAAAGACATCAATCCTTTCTTGAATCCTTGCAGTGGCAAAGCAAGTTCCTCCGTATCTTCTGGCATGACTATAGCTGTAGATACTTGGTCGTATGTCGGTGATAGACGGTACTTGCCTCGTTCTGTACTTATTAAAGAGAAATTCTTCATGTGCATATCTGCATTCCCCACAATCCAAGCAAATATCACTTGTTCCCAGTAGTTGGTTAAGTCAAGACCAGAAATGCAAGAATGCTTACCTATCAAGGAAGCAATATATTCGTAGCTTCCTTGATATTTCTGGTCGGTCATGAGGCCTGCAATTTGACACAAATCCTCCATTGGCAATTTCCTTCCATTATCTGTTCGGTCAATTCTACGTGTGATATAGTTTAGTTCGCCATCAGAGAAACGAATGAGGCAATGAGGAACGGTTTCAATATGAGCAATTTCTGCAAGATGCATCGTCAAATCCTCCACCTCTGGAAGCGACTGAAACCTTTCTGTTTGCGGCTTCAAAATGTAGCGTCCCAATACTCCAACAATAGTCAATCGTTGCGGATTGCCATATTCGTCTTTCTCCAAATCCATTGACAATTTGGATTGCACACCCGTTACTGTGGTACGCTTCTCAATCACAACACGAGCAAGGTCGGCAATTTTATCTCTGGTGTAAGGTAGCGTAGGCGCTATCTCGCTGCCAAACATTTTCGTTGAACATGATTTGTGAAAATCAATTTCGCCAGCTTTCAAAGGCTTATAACAGCACAGACACCTATTCATCATTTCGCCTCCTTTTCTACAGGAACAACAGAAACATTTCCTATACAATCACGACAGCATGAAAGCAACAGCCCCATTCTGTCTCGTCTATTCAGCTTCCAGTTACGCTCAGCAATATTCAAGAGCCATCCTTCTGGTATCAATCCATCAAAGAAAGAAAACAAAGTCTTGTTCTTGAACTCTTCCTTTTGCAATGGAAGCGTTAGGCTTACAGGCAAAGCATCATCAGTAGTTATGTATTCTTGATCATACTTGAACACATAGCCATCTGGGGTTTCTGTTATAATCCCAGCAAAACAATCTTCTATATAAACTCTGCCTTGTCGCATACGCCTACCTCCTTATTGAACAAATTCAACACCTGATTTACTTTGTCTAATCTGACTGTTGGCTTTCCTTGTTCCAGTTCACGAAGGAATCTAAGACCCACTCCTGATTTTATGGCAAGATCCTCCTGCGTAAGGTTATATTCCTTACGTAATGCTTTTATTGCTATGGATATTTTTGTCGGACTCATATCTGTTGACTTTATGTTAATAATCCCTTTCGGGTACAAATGTAAGACAATTAATCAATACTGCCAAACAATAATCCCGAAAAGGTGTAATTTGTGCATAAATATCTCCATAGCACCCCGAAAGGGTACAGATACGATATTAAGCATGACAGAAACGTCCCCTTGCATTGGTGAATCAAACTTTATTGCTCTACATACTCTTCTATCATCTTCATGCTCTCCCTGCCATGCTCCATGGTTTCTTCGTCAATGAGATTATTGTCAATAGCAGATTGTACAACTTCCTTTAACTTGCCTTCCTCTTCAAGCGGATTTGTCACCTTTTTCAGTTTGATGGTCTTTATTATGCCATCCCCTATCGCCTCTGCCACAACCCAATCGTTAGATAAGAAATTCTCATTGAAATACATTGTGATGTGCGAATCTTCAAGATACGCGACATACTGCTTCTGTATGATTGTGTCCCCATCCACATAATTAGAAAAGTATAGTATCGACGCAGGATAGCCTCCTACTTCTATGTTATCTATCCTGTTTGTCAGTTCTGCGTTGTCACCGATCAAGGATCTGGAAGAAAGTGCCATGTTAGTAGCTTCTTCAATATTCTTCCACTCGAACGGTATGAAGGTCTTGACAATATGAAACCATACTGGCGAATTGGGCGAATGCAGTTCTACAGAATTCCTCATGTCCTCCAGCCCATGCCAGCCTGAATCATCATACTCCCATCCTCTTGGCATGTTTACTGAAAAAAGCTCGTTCTCATACTTCACTGGGTATGGGTTGTTTTTACCAGCGTTCGGCTTTGTTGCAGAACGACCACACGACATAATAAGCACCACGAACAATATGCTTATCATAACTGAACCTTTTTTCTTCATATTATTCTCACTTTTTGTCAAAAAAACGAATTTGTTGTTCTTAAATATTACAATTGCTTCTCTTTATCAAAATCATTCCAACTATTACACATCCAATCCATTCTCATGCAATAACGAGTAATCCCTCCCACCATGACAGGCAATATACAGCAAACCAAACAGTTGCAATAGCAGCGATGAGACTTAGGAGCGTTCTCAACAAAGTGAACTTGCCGTTCAATGCCATATACAGCAGCACAGGCACAAAACACACAAGGAAAGGCACGGACTCCAAGAGAGTCACATCAGTCAGTACAAACAAGCCTATGCACACCACGATGTTTGCCACAAGTCTCGTCCAGAAAGCAATTCGATTGCGAGGAAACTCCAATCCAGGAGTTAAAAGAACATTTGCCATAAAACATAACATTTTTTGAGTTCTACAATTCTGATTTCACAGCAAAGGTACGACTTGTGCTATAATAAACAAAACTCCAAAGTGTCCGCTGTACGAACACCTTGGAATAATGTATGAAATGCATGCAAACGCCCGAACTCTATCTCTATTTTGCTTTTCCACGTTGAAGTGCGGAGTCAGTAGTGTTGATGCATAATTTCTTCTATTATAGAATGACAAAAGAACAAGGACCAACCGATGTGTGTCGGTTGGCCCTTTGATTGTGATTTTGTAAGAGAGAAACGTCCCCTCTAACATTTTATCCATCTATCGAAGCTGCTGCAAATACAGATGATTGAATTAGCTCATCAATATCGATGTCATCATCTTTCTTGGAATCACGCTCTGATGTTCTCTTGTCATTGTCACTCGTTCTGTTTGATGAATTGTTAGAATCATCACTTTTGAAAAAGTCGAAAAATCCCATAATCTGTAATTATTATTTATGAAAGTAGATAATCTTGATGTGTCAGATTATATCATTTTTAATAATCAGTGGAAGTAGCACTATCGAGCGCATTGGCCAAACTATCTATCTCCATGTTATTACGAGAATTAGTTGGTCGCAAAATCTTAGGACCTAATTCGTATTCCATTATAAACATATACTTGTCTGCATAGTTTTTTTCAAATTCCTCTGCACTAATCCTATTACCATTTATGTCGAAACATATAGGCTCTGGATTGGTAGTCTCTATTGTAGCGGCAGTCTTTCCATTTACATGATACATTATCATAGACTTAACAAGACCTTTTTCGCAGATAAGACACATGGAACTTTCATCGTCAGACCATAGCTCTCCATTGTATGGCTTATTGTTCCAAAACACGAAAAGAGTATTGGCATCTCTTTCTTCAAATGAGCACTCTCTTAGGTGAACCTTGTAATCGCATGATACCAATGCAAATGTACAAAGTAAGATACAAATGATTTTTTTCATAATTTTATTGTTTGTTAATAAAGTGAATAAATACCTTGTAATACTTTTATTACTTTTGATGAAGTTATAATACTTCTGGTTATTTCCAGTGATGCCTATGCAAATTACTTTGCGTGTGGTTCGATTTCATATTCAAATATAGACTCAAACCTCTCTTCATATTTTTCTTCGAATTCTTTTTGTGTAATTATGTTGCCATTCATGTCATAGCATTTAGGAACGCGATTCTCTTCATAGGTAAATGCGACATTTCCATTTCCATGGTACATTATCATGGATTTAACGAATCCCTTTTCACAGAGAAAACACATGGATTTCTCATCGTCAGACCACAACTCTCCATTGTAAGGCGAATTGCCCCACAATACAAAAACACTTTTGCCTCTGTTTTCAAACTCACATTCTCTAAAATGTACAGTGTAATCACAAGATACCAATGCAATCACACAAAATAGAATACAAATAATCTTTTTCATAAATTCGAAAAGATATAAGAACATTCCACAAAGACTCCTTTTGTGACTTCAATTAGTTGGTAATACCATATAACACAAAAAGCGTGGAACTATCTCGTTCCCAAACAGCTTGATTTAGCCATAAAACAAATTGAAGACTAGTTCGTGTAAACAACTGAAAATAAGGCAAGAATCGGCAAAAACGGAATCTTAAAGTTTACTAACGAGATAGCAGTTATTAGGGGATAATCGGGAACGGTTCCGGGAAAAGTTTTTATCTTTGCAGCGGATTTGAATCAGGGAAAGAG
>JAZRYI010000021.1:0-6970 GCA_045600665.1 Bacteroidaceae bacterium | reverse complement strand
AGCGTCGAGCCAGATCTGGAAGCCCTGCACCGATGCAGAACGCTCTGTTGGGATTGACACCCATCCGTCCTGAAGCACGCGGAGATAGAGATATGTGTCGTGAGTAGCCTCAGCCTCTACAGCCTCTTCGCCCTCAGCTGGCTCTACTGGAGCTGGAGCCAAAGCGTCCTGAGCTGCGTGAATCTCCTCCGAGATGTCCTCCACCTGAAGTGGCTCGAAGAGTTCCCATACCCAGCCAGTGTTGCCGCTGTAGCGTGAGCCGTTAGGAATACAGAAGCCATTGTATTCTGCAGGAGTCTCACCTGTGTTGTAGCCACCGTTCTTGCCCTGAATCACGATGACCTGACCTGCCTTCATCTCGCTGAGAAGAAGACCGCGAGGGCCAGAGCCATTTGTTGCGAGTCCCTTGGTATTTGACCAGCTAGGAGTGGCTGTAGCGCACCACAAGTTGCCAAGACCCTCCACATTACACTTATATGGAGCATATCCATTGAATTTGATTTCATCAGTAGTCATCGAAGTGTCGAAAGTGATGCTTTCCACACCCATTGGGTTTCCATTGATTGTGAGACCAGCGAAGTCCACAGTCTTGAAGAGACGCATGTGGTAAGTCTCATTCTGAAGAACAGCATTCTCCGATGGAACAGTGAACTGAGCGCTTGCTGTCAAAGCCACGAACGAAGCAGCCACTGTAGCGAAAAATGAGTAGAATTTTCTCATAAAGTTAATGTTTAAGTTAGAAATAATATAGTTAATAACATAATTCGGCGACAAAAGTACAAATAATTTGTCACTCGGCAAAAGAAAATCAGAAAAAAAAAGAAAAAAGGCTCTCAAGTCAACACATGAGGGCCTTTTTTCACTTCCTACAGCTCACTCACGTCAAAACATGGGCAAGCCTTGCTGGCAAACTCGCGATGTCCATGCAGCTTAGCGCCCGGGAAGCATGCCCTCAGCACCGTCACCACATTCCTCATCGCCATCCTCTGCGCCTCCGTCCGCGTATCCTTAGGCGTCACCCCATCCGCTGCACATCCGCCGATGTAGCACACTCCTATCGAGTTGGCATTATGTCCCGAGCAGTGAGCGCCAGCCTTCTCCAGCGCCCTGCCCTGCTCCACAGTGCCGTCCCTGCGGATCACGAAGTGATACCCTATCCCTGCCCAGCCCTGAGCCCTGTGCCACCTGTCGATGTCGGCAGCGCCATAGTCCTTGCCCTCAGCCGTGGCAGAGCAATGCATGATCAGTTCCGTAATGCGTCTCATACCAATCTCATTGCACACGAACTAACACCTAGCGCACTCGCAATTGCTGTCAACACCGTCAACGCAATCTGCAACCAAAGTTTCCAATCCTTCTTCATAATCAAACAATTTTAACTTTTAACTCTTAACTATTAACTTTTAACTATTAACTCAAATTACCCCCTTCTCCCCCATCAAGGGAGAGAATGGGGCTGGGGGATGAGAGGGTTCTGTGCTAATCCTTCTCAGTTTTAGCATCAGGATGGTCAAGCGCGCCATTGCCGTAATGCTCAATAGAGATAGTCTTCGACACCTCCTTCAGTTTCTTGCCAGGAGTGAATCGCACCGACACCTTAGTGATAGTGCTTGCATCCGCATCCTCCACCTTCTTAGCAGACTTAGCATTGAGCATGAGGCGGAAAGAGCCAAGCTCACCCACCTGCACCAGGTAGTTAAGCTCCAGATAGTGCGCCACGCGGTTGATGAGCGCGAGGATCACAGCCTGCGTCTGCGTCTCGTTCACGTTCTCAGCGTGAGCAATCTCCTTGAGGAGCGTAGTAAGTTCAACCTTGCCTGGGCGGATCTGCTCAAGATGATACACCTCAGGCTTGTCCTCGCGGAAGTTGAGGACGATCTTGTTCTTGCGATACTTCATCGCCATAGTCTTTCCCTCTCATAAATTCACGCCACTGCGCGAACCCACCATACAGGGCATTGGGTGTAGTTAGTAAATAAAGTAATTAAAATTTGGCTCTATTATGCTTTTTGACTGATTTTTGCCCACAGAGGCACAGAGAAACAGAGATTCTACACAGAGTTTTGCCGTGCGGACAGTGGGAGAGCACAGAGTGCCTTGGCGGCATTACTGACAAATCCGAATGGCTCTGTTAGCTCCATACGCAGAAGGCGTTACTCTGTGGCAAACACATCAGCAATGCTCTGTGCCTCTGTGCCTCTGTGGGAAATAAAAATCATCAGTCAAAATGTACAACACAGCGATTCATTATTCATTATCAACTTTTGATTGCTCACCACGAGCCTGAACTCCTCTCCCCACAGCTCGCTCACCACCTCATTGAACCTGTCCCTGCACTCCTCCACGTTCCTCAGACTCCTTGTCCTCGGATCCGTAGTCTCATACGCATAGCCTATCAGCACCGCATTGCTCTTTCTCTTCACATCCGCATCGCCATACACCACCGTGCCGCGATGCTTATGCGTATGGTGCGTCTTCAGGCACGAAGGATTGAACGGCATGCTCACCACCTTCAGCGGGAACTCTCCGCGAGGCAAGCACTTATACTGCATGCCCAGCTTCTTCTCATCGTCAGTGTAGTCCGCAAAGCCCAGTTCCCTGGCCTCGCACTCGAACAGTGCTTCTCCATCCTTCACGATGGAGAGCCTGCTCTTCGTCACATTCACGTCGCCATAGTAGCGATCCAACCTAACATAAACCATAATGCGTTTCTTGTGTGTTTTAATAGTAAATAAAGTCAAAGTTAACAGCTTGGGAATCTGTATTATATCTCTCTCATTTTTCTGTTGCAAAGTTACGAATTTTCTACGACATACGCAAGCATTTCCCCCACTTTTTTCAACAAAATTCAAGTTTTTTCAACACTAATAAAACGTTAATAAAACCAACCAAATTTTCGGCATCCAAAAAGGAAGAAGAGAGAAGAAGAATATGAATCTCTTCTTAAGCGACAGCGTTCTTCTTCATCTTTGGATGTGATGTTTCTACTGATTTTCCCACAGAGTACAGGAGTCACAGAGTTTTCCACAGAGTTTTTGCCATGCGGACAGAGGGAGATAACAGAGTGCCTTGGCGGCATTACTGACCCTCGCCGAATGGTCTCTGTGAGCTCCAAACGCAGAAGGCGTTCCTCTGTGGCAAACATCAGCAATGCTCTGTGCCTCTGTGGGATGTTAAAAATCAAATCATTAGAAGATATATTAAGGTAGGATCTTCAGTCAATGATAATTAATGTTTTAATAAGTTTCATTATAGGATAGGAAAGTTTAGTTATAAATTACAAAAACGCACCGTGATGGAACAAACAACAACATTCAATGCAAAAAAAACGCTACATTTATTTATTATTTTGAAAAATAGAAGTAACTTTGTGGCGTTATTAAACAACAATTAAATATGAAAGCAAAACATTTACTATCCATCCCTTTGCTACTGATCAGTGCTTCAGCAGCGTCACAAACCATCGACGAAAGCACAGCAATGCAAAAGGCAGCAAGCTTTTTCCACAAGAGTTCAAAAGCGAAAGCACCTGCGCAGAACGCTACGCCGCAAGTCAGCTTGGCATACACAGCTTCATCTGGCGATGAAACATATTTCTACGTCTTCAACTCCAATTCGTCAGATGGCGGCTTCGTCATCGTAGGCGGCGACGAGGCAGCACAGGAAATTCTGGGCTACAGCAACACCAGCACATTCGACTACGACACCGCACCAGACAACATGAAGTGGTGGCTATCGCAATACAGCCAGCAGATACACGAAGCGATTGCCGACGTGAACAGCGGCAAAGTCGTCGTTGCAGAGAAAACAGAAAACACAAAGGCAAGAGGCATGCGAAAGGCGGCTGAACGAACAAGCATACCTGACTTGATCACAACCAAGTGGGGACAAGACGATCCATTCAACAGTAGCATACCAAAAATAGCCGAAGCCTATAATCCATTCGTAACAGGATGCGTTGCCACTGCTATGGCACAGGTGATGAAATTCCACAATTATCCAACCAGAGGAACAGGCGAAAAAAGCTACCACATTTCTTACAATGAAACTAGTACGAGTGTTACTTTTTCTGCTAACTTTGGCAGTACAACATACGACTGGAAAAATATGACAGATGAATATAGTGACCAGTACGATTATACACGATATTTAGCTGTAAGCAAATTGATGTATCATTGTGGCGTGTCTGTACAGATGAAATATGGAACAAGCGCATCAAGCGCATCTGTAGCAGACGTTCCTGCCGCCCTTATAGATTATTTTGATTATGACAAGAGCGGCTATCATGCAGTCCGAAACTATTACACAAATAGTGAATGGGAGGATCTCATCTACAACGAACTCCGCAATAATCGTCCCGTACTATACGGAGCACAAGATGCAAACAGCGAAAACGGCCATGCTTTCGTTTGCCACGGCTATGATGCATCAAACGGCAAGTACGCCATCAACTGGGGATGGGAGGGCTACTGCGATGGATATTTTTCGCTTTCAGCTGCAGATGCCTTAATGCCACACGGTAGCGGCACTGGAGGCGCAGGAAACGATGCTCAATACACCGTATCTCAAGAAGCACTCATAAACATCATGCCAAACCAAGGAGGCACTATGATTATTAGGGCTGCTGCAAATGATGGCTACAGATTTTACAATGGGAACGATCAAATCTCCACAATAGAAATTGACAGAGCGAATGGAACCGAAGCAAACCTAACTGTCGCCTACAAGCCTATGAACATCTCGACAGGCACAGCTTCTTTCTATTATGGCGTAATGCTTAAAGAAACCACAACAGGAAGAGAGAGTATCTACAACCAAGGATTAGTTCAAAACCTGCAATCTGGTTATTTCTACTCATCAGACGTTTCTTGCTCTTTCAGCACTTCCATCGCTCCATACAACGGCACCTACGAAGTGTACCCAGCATTCAGTGCCACAGGTGCTGAAGGAACATGGCAGATCATGCGCTATCCAGTCTTAGGACAGACAATCCCAACCATCACCATCACTGGAGGTGAGGATGACCAGCCAATAGATGTCGCATTCTCAATCAGCGGCAACGAAGTGATGGTGGGACGCACACTCAGCATCACTCACTCGCCAACGTACAAGGGCGAGATCACATATACATCTTCCGACGAAAATGTGGCTACAGTAGATGAAAACGGCATCATCACAGCGGTTGGCGAAGGCACTGCAACTATCACAGCAGAAGCAGCTGGCAACAACCAGTTCAACCCAACAAAAGAAACATTCAAGGTCAAGGTTGTTGCTCTCTTGAAGGAAGTAGTTTACTACTCACTTTCAAGCAAGTCACTCTATGCTGGCGAGAAAGCAACCATCTCTTGCTTGACAAAGGATTACTCTGGCACTGCAACTTACTACTCTTCTGACGAGAACGTCGCTACAGTAGATCAAAACGGCATAGTTACAGCCGTAGGCGAAGGCACTGCCACAATTCGCATCAAGCCAACGGAGACAGACTTCTATCTTGGCGTCAGCACAGTATATGACATCACTGTAAAGGCTGAGCCAGATCCAGCAGAAGGCATGATGATTGTTCACTATCCTATTGCTGGAATGAATGGCTATATTAGTCCTTCGAACCTAATCATTCCAGTTACTGTCAAGAACAACTCTTCTACGGCTATCAATAATGCATGCTTACATGCTAAATACCAGATTGGCAATTATATTTTCACTTATTCAACAGGATACGAATCAATTCCTGCAAATTACACAGGTGTATTGACAATTGATTTAGCAAGCGCCTTTAATGCGTTAGCTAATGCAAACATATCTATTAATAGCGGTACGCCTATCACTGTTTATTTTTATAGATATCAAGATCAAAGTACAAAAAATCTATCGGATCCTTACAACGTTCAATCTGTCACTTTCACATACGTAGATGACATTGACATTGACTACACGCTCTCCGCTGCAGAATGGGGTACAATCTGTCTTCCTTTCGACGCTGAGATTCCAACAGACCTGACAGCCTACACCATCACAGGAATCAACGGAAACAAGTTCGTGATGGAAAAAGCAGAGTCGTTTGAGATGAACAAGGCATACCTTGTCAACGGCACACCAGGCACATACACATTCTCTGGTCCTGACACCCCTAAAGCTAATGGCTACAAGAACGGCTTGCTCTATGGCAACACTATGCCATCCGAAGACGACAACCTCACTTACGCACCTCAAGGCAGCTACGTATTGCAGAAGAATGCACAAGGACTCGGATTCTACCAAGTAGAAGACGAAGACTCTCAGAAGATTCGCCAGTACAGTGCCTACCTTCAGTTCGACAAAGAAGCGTTAGCTAAGTTCTTCAACATCGACACCGAGCAAACAGCCATCGATGGCATAGCAGAATCAGCCGCAGGCAGCGATGCTCCAGCCTACAACCTCAATGGCGTTCGTGTCAACCGCAACGCCAAGGGATTCGTGATCATAAATGGAAAGCTTATCTATAACAAGTAAGAAGTATATGAAAAGAAACTATAAAAAGCCCGTCAGCAAGGCTATAAACCTAAATACAAGCGCTCTTCTCTCTCTCTCCGATCCTGAGCTCAAGACCGAAAAATCTAACATAGATGACTTCAACCTCGCCAACGAGCGTGGCGAATGGCAAGAGATCGACGATATGTTCTCATTCTAATTTCCCCACACGGAGTGACCCCACTCCATTCTATACATAGACCAAGAGGAAGCACTCCGACGAAGTGCTTCCTCTTATTCTTTTAAGCAAGTGAACACAATTATTTTTACTAAACTTTCCCACCTTAATATAACGTGAGTTCGATGAATTGTGTTTGATTGTTTATGCGCTTATCGCGAAGCGCTTTGCTCGCAAAGAACCGCCATATTAAGAAAAACCTTAAATAAACAGAACAAAAACAAGAAAAAACATTATGGTTTTCCTTTTGTTTTCTTTTGTTTTTTTTGGTTTTTCTAATTGGCC
>JAZRYI010000020.1:0-30188 GCA_045600665.1 Bacteroidaceae bacterium | reverse complement strand
TATATTATCATCAAAACATTTCCCCAACTTTTTTCACTTCACAACAAAAAAAGCAGTTTGCAATACGCACACAGCGCATTGCAAACTGCTGATGAATGTTGGAATTGTATTGATTTATAGTTTCTCTATTTCTTCAATACTAAGTTCTGTTGTTGTTTTACTGCAGACCAGTTCACATTGCCATCAACGTTGAAGGTCTTTCCATCCATCAATATCATATAAGCTGAATGACTGGCCGCTTGGTGAATATTTGCTGTATTCAGACTCATCTACTTCGTTGCCATTGACAGACCAGCTCGCATCAGCATCAGGCTCTTCGTCGCCTTCTTCCCAGTCTGACCAATCGGATTCGTAATAATATTGCGATTCTGCTACGACTTTGCTTTTTGCGAGTTTATAATTGGTGACAGACATTCGATCTGTGCCTTCAATGGTGTGTACCACGTATCCGTCATCATAGATTTGGAAGTCTTCAAGACCACCTGATGTGCGAGCGTCAATCAAATTCACCTTTCCATTCTCTATGTTCAGTATGAAGTAGTTATTGTAATTTTCCACACGCTCCTTAATGAACATTTCATTCTGTCCATCACCATCAATATCATGGAGGATGTACACACGCTCCTTGGGGTCAAAATCATAGCCATCAAGGGCGTTCTCTATGCCTTTCAATGTGAATGGATAAAGCTCGTTATTTGAGGCATTCTCATCCACTACTGCTGCTTCTGCTGTAGATGTGTTGATGCTGTCAATACTGTCGCTTCCAGTATTTGTAGAATTGCCACATGAGAGACATATTACAGTTAATGAAATGGATATCAAGTACTTTTTCATATTGTTACAATTCTTTGTGGGTTAGCTATTGCTTGGTCAATCACCAAGGAACCTTTCTGGAGCGAAACAAGGGTGAACTTAAAGTCCTCTGTAATCGTCTGTAGCGTCGAAAGGCACTTCCTTGCACTGCACATACATCGATGGGCAATTGCTGACTGTGTAGTAGTCATTGCCCTTTTGCTTCACCACCTCACAGCCTCTCCATGAGGTGTCGTAACCAGAGCTATACACATCGAGATACAGCACATAGCCCTTCAGAGATTGTGAGCGCTCGTACATGTGAACCTTGTTCGTGCGCACCTTCACGGTGTAAGGCTTGATAGGATTAAATCCATTCTCAGGCGTAGCTCCATCAAAGTATGTAGCAACAAGATGCTTGCGAGGATAGCTGTCGTCAAGCGAGTGCTTGCCGAATATCTCTGGCAAGCGACGCATCACCGAAGGCACATTAATCTCAGTATTGTTAAGTCTCACACATTCAGTTCCCACTTCAGTGTTTTGATTATACATCTCAAACGCAATGAGCTGCAATGCCACTGCACCTTGAGGAGTGTCGCCAATCTTGCTCTGAATTTGTTCAAAACCAGCAAGAGTCTTAGGGATGCGTGCAATAGTCACGGTGGCTTCTTCGCCTGCTGTCCAAGTATCAGGACTGATAGAGCCAGTCATCGACACTTCGATATCACCATCTGCTTCAATACTGCTTTCAGTGCTGTTCTCTACATCAATTTCACTCGTTGCATCCATTGCATCTATATTACCATCGGTTTGAGCACCTGCTGGCTTGCCATCAAAGCAAGAAGCCAATAGTACGCTGATGCTGAATAATGTGATTAATACTTTTTTCATGCTAATTAAACAATTAAACTTTCGTGCCCTATGATGAATTTTGTTTAAACGCCAATTATCATTAATTTAACATTAATCTTTCGTTAATTCCATATTGCAAGATATACAATGCGAGGAATAATTCATTGGTCTTTGTATGACTTCTCAAGGTCAAGCAGGTGGAAATTGTGCTGACGCTGCTTTGGACCTGGAGGAATGGTCATATAGTCGCCATATTTCTGGGAGAGGTAGTCGTGAGGATGCTCCACACCCATCACTTGCTTACCTTCGAAGAGTATGGGGATTGGGGTGCCGATAAGGGATTTAGGCATGATGCCTTTCAATCCATCATCATGGTCAACGACATAATCGCTGGCATCGAAGTCCCACTCTTTTTGCAAGGCACGGAGCTTGTGCTGGATGCTCTGCATGGTGTAGAGCTTGCGAGTGAAAAGCGGAACCCAGCTGGATGGCCCATGACCGTGACGGTAGGGATCGCGGTGCACATAATAGAGCATCTTTTTGTACCACTGGTACTTGATGAAATGAATGCGGCGCAAGAGAGGGTTGGCGGGCATGCCATCAAGTGGGAATACGTCGATGTAGATGCCGCCAAGGTAGCGGAGATGCATGCGCTCGATGAGAGTGGTGCTGCTATCTTGTATCTTGGCAAATGGCAACGGGTACTCCTTGTCTGTCTCGAAGGCAACAGCCTCGAAGGGCTTCGGTATCCATTCGCTTGCGTGCGCCATCAACTGGTCATAGTCGCGGCGAGGCATTGCGATGTCGAGGTCATCGTCCCAAGGTATGAAACCTTTGTGGCGAACAGCGCCGAGCAGTGTGCCTGCGATAATGTAGTAGCGCAGGTTGTGATCTTCGCACACTTTATGTATGGAGAGAAGTATGTCGAGTATGCGGAGCTGAAGCGGACGGATGTCGTAGGATGCCATAGGAGTTGATAGGTAGTTGGGATTAATCAATAGATGTGGGCAGGGATGAGCTGCTTTGCCTGGGCGAAATCCTCGGGTGTGTCAAGCTCGATGGAGAAAATGCTTGTGGTGTCCACAACCTTGAAGCTGTGACCTTGCGGAATGAGTCGCTCGAAGGCGCGCTCGTAGAACACGTTCTCAAGATGCTCTTGATTCATCATCACGTCAAGTTCCAGGAATAGGGCTGCGGTGTAAGTAGATGTCATCTTCTCAAAGCCAACGCTCTCGCCAATTGCCTCTGCCGTGCTGCAAGTCTTGCTGAGTTCGGTGATGCAGCCTTCACTGTCCACGCAGATCTTCATTTCTTCCTCGCCGCAGTCGTGACGGTTGAGGGCAATGGCATCGCCTTCATGAGCGAGCATCACCTTAATGATTTCAGGATCGAAGAGTATGTCGCTATCCATGAGCAGCACTTCCTTGCCGTCGCACACAGGGCGCGTGAGCCAGAGAGAGTAGATATTGTTGGTTGTCTGGTAGTCTGCGTTGTTGATAAAATGGATGTTGAGGCTTGGGTATGTCTTGCTAAGGAAATCCTCTATCATATTGTGAAGATAGCCTGTCACAACAACAAACTCGCTGATGCCTGCAGCGATGAGCGCATCCATTGAACGCTGGAGGAGGCAGCGAGTGCCGACTTCGAGCAAGCACTTTGGACGGTCGTTGGTGAGAGGGCGAAGGCGCGAAGCCATGCCTGCTGCAAGAATAACTCCTATCATTTGCTTTCCTCCCACACTCGCTTGATGGTGTTGCATACAACTTGAATCTGCTCTGGGCGACCGAGGGTGATACGGAGATGCGACTCAAGTCCTGGATCGCCCATGAACTTGATCTTGTAGTCCTGCTCTGCCATCGCTTTTTGCAGCGCAGCCTTTATCTCTACTGGATACTTGATGAGGATGAAGTTGGCAACGCTCTTGTACACCTTGAAGCCTGGTATGCTGCCAAGCTCGCTCTGGAACAGCTGACGATCCCACTCCATCTGGTTGGCAACGTCGCGATAGTGTGCCTCGCTCTTGAGCGCAGCGATGGCAACGCTTTCGGAGAAGCGGTTGTAGCCAAGGTACTTGTTGCTGTACTTGAGAAACTTCTCTTGTCCCTTGCCAATGAATCCAAAGCCCATGCGGAGTCCTGGCAGACCGTAGAACTTGGAGAGCGTGCGAGAGATGATGAGGTTGCTGAACTTGTTGACAAGAGGAGCGATATAGTCAGTGTCGGCAGAGATGAACGATGCGTATGCCTCGTCGATGAGCACAATGGTGTCGGAAGGGATGCCGTTCATGACTTCCTCGATTTCGGCAGATGAGAGACCATTGCCTGTAGGATTGTTAGGCGAAGCGAGAAGCAATATGCGTGGCTTCACCTCGTTGGCACGCTCAATGAGTTCTGGTATGTCGTAGCGGAATGAATCCTCTGTCTCGTAGAGAGGGTACATGAGCGTTTCGCCCTCAACCTCGTCGGCAATGGAATTGTAGTACCACCAAGAGAACTGAGGAATGAGAATCTTATTGTTACCAGTGCCATCAGTGAGGAAATAGTGCACTGTGTTCTTTAGAATGTCCTCGCCACCATATCCAAGCAGCACGCGGCTTTCTTCCACTCCGTACATCTCAGAGAGGTAAACGCTGAGGATGCTCTTCTTTCCTTCGTCGTAAATGCGTGTGTAGAAACACAATGTGGCTGGATCAAATTGCTTTACTGCTTCTGCCACTTCGGCAGATGGAGCAAAGTTGAACTCGTTTCTATCGAGAAAAATCATATCGTTGTATCTATTATTGTTGAAACTAATTACATACGAGGTGCAAAGTTACTAAGTTTTTTTCACTTAACAGGCGGGGATATGCCTTTTTTTGCTTAAACTCAAAGCTCAGCGGCTTTATCATACACTGTCTGCAAAATAGCCTTTGCTTTTTTTGTGCGCACATCATCGCCATCCTTGCTACTGCTGAAGGTGACGCACTTTCCGTTCAGATCGTATGTCGTGATGCCTGTTGAGTCGATGAACGTAGCGTCTGCTGCTGATGTATGGATGGCTGTGGGATATGCGTAGCGACTGCTCAGCACATTGCGGCTGAATGCGAAATCGGCATGACTGACTCCCAGCTGCGCCAGCAATGTAGCTGCAAGGTCTGACTGATTCATTATTGTGTCAATGCGCTTGCTGCAAGCCAGGGCGCCGCCACTGAGCACAAGCGGGATGTGGATCACGTCGAGGCTGGAGCGTGTGTCGCTGTCACCTATCATCACTCCGTGGTCAGGCACTATCACCACAAGCAGGTTATGCCATTGTTCTGAGCGTTTCAGCTTGTATATGAACTTGCCCAGCGCATCGTCGGTGTATGCGAAAGAGTTCAGTCTCTCATTCTCCAGTCGGCTGTATGGCACTTCCCATGGTTCATGACTGCTGAGTGTGAGTACCGATGTGAACCAAGGCTTCTCTCCCTGACGGGAAATGATGGTGCTGGCAAGCGTGTCGAGCAACACTCCGTCCATCACTCCCCACTTGGAGTAGCTGCGATCACTCCGCGAGAAATCCTCGTCCGAGTGCGTTGTCTGGAATCCATTGCCAAGCATGAATCCACCCATGTTCGTGAAGCTTATGTCGCCTCCATACCAGAAGTCGGTGCAGTAGCCTGCTTCCTGCAGCGAGCGCGCCATGCCAGGCAAATTATTGCATTTGTTTGGAATCTTCATCAGCGAGGCTGAAGGCATGCCGAGCCATCCTGTCATGAGGCTAAGGAGTCCGCGATCAGTGCGGAAACTGTTGGCATAACACTGTGTAAACATCACACCTTCGGATGCTATCTGCTCTAAGTTGGGAGTCACGCCTTTCACGCCGCCCAGCGATTGCACCATCTTTGCTCCGCATCCTTCCCACACAATCAAGAGTACGTTAGGGCGCTGAACGCTGAGAAGGGTGTCGGTCAAATCCTCTCCCTCTGTACTTTCCGCTTTTCTTGGGTAAATGCGCTCCGCAATCTCTTCCCTCTCTGCTTCGTCAATGAATCGGAACTCATTGGCGAAATCCTGCTGGTGCATCATCGAATACAGCATGTTGAACACAGGATTCACCGCTGAGTGATTGAGGAACTGATTCTCGCTGTAATATACATTGCTCACGTTTGCTGTACCTTCGCCCACTCCTCCTCGTATGGCAAGAAACAGCAATCCTGCTATTGGCAGCATAATGAGCGACGACCACTTTCTGGCTGGCTGCCGCAGTGGAGACTTTGGCAACAGCTTGACGTACAGAAAGGTGTACGAAGCAGACAACAAAACGATGGCAAGCACGCAGATTGCCACAAACACTGCTGACACGCTGGCAAGTGCGTCGCCAGGCTTGTCGGTGTAGATGAAAACGGTCGAGTCTATCTTGAAGTTCCAGAATTCATATAGCACTGCGTCTGAAACGAATATCAAAGACATGAAGATGGCGATGATGGCATAGTAGGCAGCGAGTATTGGCTTAAGCGGAAACTGCTTCACTCTCTTTGCCGTCGTAAACCAGCTCACAACGATTACGAGCCAAGGCATGATGGTGAGGTAGCCAGAGGTGGTTAAGTCGAGCGGCAAGGCATGCAGCATCACATCTATATAGTCTTTCGATCCCACTTCTGGATGGGCTGCAGAATTGTACAGCATGAACAATGGCTTCTGCGCCAAGAAAAAGCACAGTGTTGCCACGAAAAGCTTGACAAGCAAAAATATACGTTGACGCATCGCTAAACCATTTTGTTGTATATAGACATCAGTTGTTGAGCAAGCACGCTCGGGTGGAAAGTATTCATAGCATATTCGCGACCGCCAGCTATCATTTCATTACGCAAGGCAGAGTCGGTGAGCACGTTCATCATCTTGCTGGCAATGTCTTCCACATTGCGTGGATCCGCCTTCTGGGCAAATGGTCCTCCTGCCTCTGGCAAACTGCTCACATTGCTTGTCACCACAGGACATCCGCACAGCTGCGCTTCCACCACAGGCAAGCCAAAGCCTTCATAGAACGAAGCATAGACGAACAACTGAGCGTTGGCATACAACGTTTGCAATTGCTCGTTGAATATGTTCTGCAGCCATACGAACTGCTTTTCCATGCCATGCTCTGCAATGTACTGCTGCACCTCCTGCTTGTATGCGCTGCCGCTGCCCACCACGACGAGTGGAAGTTTCAGGTCCTTAGGCATCAGTTCCATAGCCTTGACGATGCCAAGCAGATTCTTGCGCGAATTGACCGAGCCGACATACAGCATGTATGGCTGAGAGAGGTCAAAGCCTCCAACGCTCTTTCCGTTGCGGAATGGCTCAAAAGGCAGGTAGTACCTTGGCGCCACAGGCTGATATACCACGTCCACTTTGTGCTCAGGCACATTGTAGAACTCCAGCACATCGCGCTTCGTGCACTCGCTGATGGCGATGATGCGGTCTGCATTGTTGCAGGCATACTGCCACTTCTTGTCGTATATAATCCTGTCGTGCCAGTGATACATGTCTGGGAATGTGTGGAATGCCACGTCGTGTATCGTCACCACTGTGCTGATGCCGCTATGAAACGTGCCCATAGGAATCTCATTGCTCAGCCCGTGATAAATCTGCACTCCATCGTGCTTAAGGTTGCGCGCCAAGCCGTATGTACGCCATGCGCTGCCTCTCAGAATGCCGCGAGGCTGAATGATGCGGCAACCCTCTTTGTGCAAGTAGGGTTTTGTCACATCATTCAGCCTCACCTTTGGGGTATAAAGATAGTATTCGTGCTCTGGAAACTCTGCCGTGAGTATGTCTATCGTGGTGCGGCTATGATTTCCCAGACCTGTAAAATTGTTAAACAGTCTTTTTGCATCAAATCCTATTCTCATTGCTTCTTTCCGTACAATACAGGGTTAGTGCTTGGATCGTTGTACATCTTCATCTGCTTATACACCTTCATGTACTTCTTGCCCTCTTCAATGTCGCTAATCAGCTGGTCGATAGCGATTGAGAGGTCTTTCTGCTGTTCAAGCAGCACATCCAGCTTCTGTTGACACTTAGCCACATGCTCTGCCTCTGCATCGCTGCGCTTCACCTGCTCCTCCATGTGGTATATCTTCAGAGCGAGGATGCTGAGACGATCCACTGCCCATGCAGGACTCTCAGTGTTGATGGTTGCGTCTGCCTTCTTCTCCACGTCCTGATAGAGCGAGAGGAAATATGAGTCAATCATCTCCACGAGGTCGGTACGGTCTTGATTGCTTTTGTCAATGCGTCGTTTGATGGCAAGCGCTGCCACAGGATCAATCATCGGGTCGCGGATGATGTCTTCAAGATGCCACTGCACAGTGTCAATCCAGTTCTTCAGGTACAGATACCATTCGATGCTCTTTTCCTCGTATGGATTCTCGATTGGGAAATCCACATCGTCATGCTTGTGGTAGTCATTGATCGACTGCTCAAATATTGGGTATGCGCGTTGCGTGAAAGTCATATAGTGCGTATGTTAAGTTAAAATTCAGTGCAAAATTAAAAATACTTTCTTCGTTACAATTACTTGTTTGCTTCTGCAAATCGCTTAGCTTGCTCAGCAATGAGTTCCTTGTCGTCAAAGTAGTCTATGCGCATAGCGTGGCGAACCTCTGCGAGGGTCTTCATGCCTACCTCGCGTGCGGCTGCCGTGCCTTTCTTGAGAATCTCGTACACGCCAGGAATGTCCTTCTCGTACTCCTTGCGGCGCTGGCGCATTGGCTCAAGACGGTCGTTGAGGACATTGAGGAGGAACTTCTTGCATGTGCCGTCGCCAAGACCGCCTTTGATGTAGTGAGCCTTCATCTCATCGAGGCTCTTGTATTCAGGGAGGAACTTCTCGAAGTCACTGTCGAGGCAGAAAGCGTCGAGGTATGTGAACACAGTGTTCTGATAGTGCTGCTCCACGCCGTTTGCATCGATGTATGTACCCTGAAGGTGACCAGGGTCTTCGATGTTGAGGTGGAGAGGGTCGGTGAACATGCTGTTCACTTTCTTCTTGAGTTCCTTTGGTGTATCAGAGAGATAGATGCAGTTGCCAAGCGACTTGCTCATCTTTGCCTTGCCGTCAGTGCCTGGCAGACGGAGGCAAGCAGCATTGTCAGGAAGAAGGATGCTTGGCTCTACGAGTGTCTCGCCGTATATGTGGTTGAATCGGCGCACAATCTCATTAGTCTGCTCGAGCATAGGCTTCTGATCCTCGCCTACAGGCACTGTGGTAGCCTTAAAGAGCGTGATGTCGGCTGCTTGTGAGATAGGATAGCAGAAGAAACCTGTAGGAGTGCCGCCTTCAAACTTGCGCATCTCGAGCTCAGTCTTCACGGTTGGATTTCGCTGGAGGCGCTGCACGCTGACGAGGTTCATATAGTAGAACGAAAGCTCAGTAAGCTCTGGCACTGCACTCTGGATGAAGATGTTGGTCTTCTCTGGGTCAAGACCTGCTGATAGGTAGTCGAGTGCGACCTCAATCACGTTCTGACGAATCTTCTCAGGATTGTCAGCATTATCGGTGAGTGCCTGTGCATCGGCAATCATGATGAATATCTTATCGTATTCTCCAGAGTTCTGGAGTTCCACACGACGACGGAGCGAACCAACGTAGTGCCCTATGTGAAGCTTGCCTGTTGGACGGTCGCCTGTGAGAATGATTTTTTCCATATTGAAGCCCCCTCCTAACCTCCACCCATAGGGGAGGGACACCATTCGGGGTGCGTGTGTCTGTTGTTTTATTTTAGTTTTGTTTTAGTCCTGAAAGCGTTTGTCATGCACCAGCAACCAACGATTATCAATGGGATGCTGAGTATCTGTCCCATGTCGAGTGCCATTCCCTGCTCGAAGCTTACTTGCTCTTTCTTCAGGAACTCCACGAAGAAGCGGAAGATGAAGATGGTGGCAAGGCAGTAGCCAAAATAGAAGCCAGAGCCTACGCGTGTGGGCGATGTGTCTTCTTGCGTTTTTGCGCTGCTGGCAACTTTTGCTGAAAATGCTACAGTTGGTGTGGCAGGTGCGATGGTTTTGCGCCAGTTCATGTACAAGATCACGCCCACAATGCCTATGGCGAGGTAGGCGAGTGCCTCGTAGAGCTGAGCTGGATGGCGGGGCACAGTCATTCCGTCCACAAGCGCTTCACGAGTATGGAAAATGAATCCCCATGCCTTATCTGTTGGATTGCCAATAATTTCGGAGTTCATCAAGTTGCCTAAGCGGATACAGCATGCTGTGAAGGGAACTGCTATGGCTATGTTGTCGAGCACTACCCATGGCTTCACTTGATGCTTCTTCCAGTACATCAATAGTCCGAGAAACAGACCTATCGTGCCGCCATGCGATGCCAAGCCTTCGTAGCCAGTGAACTTCCAGCTTCCGTCAGGCATCTGGTGCATTGGCAGAAACATCTCGAGAAATCCCTTGCCGCTTGTGAGGTAGTACTGAGGCTCGTAGAAGAGGCAATGGCCGAGTCGTGCGCCAATGAGCACGCCAAAAAAGCAATAGAAGAACAGAGGCTCAAACTTGGCATCCTCAATCTTCTGCTGCTTGTACAGTCTCTGAACGATGATGTATGCCAACAGCAAGCCGACGCACCAAAGCAGTGAGTACCAGCGCATGTGCAAGCTGCCTATCGAAAGGGCATCTACATCTGGTTGCCAATCTATGAAAAATGGAAGCATTGAGTTAAATGTGAAATTTATGGTTAGGTATTAAGAATGTTTCCCTTCGCCTTCCTGAAAAGGCAGCGGGGAGCCCTTACACGTTGAAGAGGAAGTGCATGATGTCGCCGTCCTGCACCACATACTCCTTGCCTTCCACGCCAAGCTTGCCTGCCTCGCGCACAGCAGCCTCAGAGCCATACTTGATGTAGTCGTCGTACTTGATTACCTGTGCACGGATGAAGCCCTTCTCGAAGTCTGTGTGGATGACACCAGCGCACTGAGGAGCCTTCCAGCCCTTGCGCACAGTCCATGCCTTCACCTCCATCTCGCCTGCAGTGATAAATGTCTGAAGGTTGAGCAGTGCGTAGATTGCCTTTATGAGGCGGTTGCATCCGCTCTCTTCCAAACCCATGTCCTCGAGGAACATCTGCTTCTCCTCGTAGCTCTCCAGCTCTGCGATGTCAGCTTCTGTCTGTGCTGAGATGATCATCATCTGAGCATTCTCGTCCTTGATTGCCTCTGCCACGCGCTGTGTGTATTCGTTGCCTGTGGCTGCGCTCTTGTCATCCACATTGCACACATAAAGCACAGGCTTGGTAGTGAGAAGGAACATATTCTTTGCTGCAGTGGCTTCTTCCTCGTTCTCTGGTTCAACTACGCGTGCGCTCTGTCCTTGCTCCAGTGCAGCCTTGTACTTAAGCAAGAGGTCGTACTCAACCTTTGCAGCCTTATCGTGACCTACGTTTGCCAATTTCTCGGTCTTCTTTATGCGAGCTTCCACTGTCTCAAGATCCTTGAGCTGAAGTTCGGTGTCGATGATTTCCTTGTCGCGAACAGGGTCAACAGAGCCGTCCACATGCACGATGTTGCCGTTGTCGAAGCAGCGGAGCACATGGATGATGGCGTCGCACTCGCGAATGTTGCCAAGGAACTGGTTGCCCAGTCCTTCACCCTTGCTTGCGCCTTTCACCAAGCCTGCTATGTCCACGATGTCGCACACAGCAGGCACAATGCGTCCTGGATGAACGAGCTCTGCCAGCTTTGTCAGACGGTCGTCAGGCACACTGACCTGTCCCATCTGGGCATCGATTGTACAAAATGGGAAATTTGCTGCCTGAGCCTTTGCGCTCGACAGACAGTTGAAGAGGGTGGACTTGCCCACGTTTGGGAGTCCAACGATACCAGCTTTCAATGCCATATCTTATAAATACTTATTCGGTTACTGAAATAAGCCCGCTTTTTCAAGGGGCTAATACGTTAAATTGCTGCAAAGTTAGCACTTTTATGTGACAAAAATGATGTTTTGGAAGATAAACTCACTCAAAAGCATCAAGTTTGCCCATTTTATGCACTCAGCAAAGGCAATGCAAGCACCTATAGAGTGCTTTTTTCGGTGGCGTGAACGATTCGCTCATATATGGCATTTGCCGCTTTGTATTCCTTCTTGCCGAAAGGCATGCGAATGTCCTAACCGATAGATTTCAAGAAGTTTCTCAATTGCTCCTCTTCCACATCGCCCATTTGGTACTCTTTCTCTGCATCTGCTTTCACCATCTGAAGCCACTGGTTGTGAGCCTCTTCTGCTTGCTTCATCCACTTATCGCGATCGACGAACATGCTGTTGCCTTCGTGCTGCATGACGAACTGGGCATATTGGCTCACGTTGTTCTTGTACTCGGCATTGATGCCGCAGAGAATGCTGAGCAGATCGTCGGTAGTGCTGATTGCACCCGACTCGATGTCGTTCACCACGCGGTCAATCTCTGCCTTTGGTGCGAGCATTCCGCAGAGGTCGAGCCAAGTGCCGTTCTGTGGCTCGCCTTGCTCTTCTGACGAATTGGTTGAGAAATAGTTGTAGAGGAACAAGCCAATAGCAAGCTCGTAGTATTTCAAGCCCTTAGCTGCCGCACGGCGAGATATCTGGCACTTGTTGTATTCCAGCACATCGCCTTCCTTCTTCAGCAGCTTCTCCAGTATCTCCTTGCCTTCAAGCACATACTGGATGATGTATGGGTTAGGGAAGTCGAAATTGATGATGTCCCTGCGTGCAGAAAGCGGACGCAAGTCGCGCTTTGGCCATTTCAGCACGTCGCGCCACGTACCGACGGTGGAGATATTGATGCCAGGCACCACTTTCGTGCCATTGCCATTTGCAATCACGTATGAGAAAGGCAGCTTATGCAGCTTTGGATGGTTCTGAATCTTGCCCATCACCATCGAGAATGTGCCCACAGTGGCAGGCCAGAGGATATGGCTGCCACTCGCTGTCTTCGAGCCTCTGCCCAATATTCCCCAGTGGATTGGCCCCATTTTGTAGGCATGATTGCTCTGGTTCGTGCCACTGCCTGCATTGTAGAATGAGAATGCACCGCCAATGAGCAGAGTGCTCTTGTGGTGGCTTGTAGAGAATGGACCGCAGAATGCAGCGCATGCCTCGCCATTGTCCATGTATGAATTTGCAAAGAACAAGCTGCTCTCAGCTGAGAAGCCCTTGCCAATGTGCACGCTCTCGCCCACAAAGCAGTTGTCCACCTTTGCACCGTCAGTGATGCTTGCGCCTGCGGCAACGATGGTGTTCTCTATTATTGCATCCGAGCTGATGAATGTCGATGCTTCGTCTGTGCTGATGATGGTGGAGTTGGCAATTCGGCTTGCGCCCTTCACCTCGCATCCGTCGCCAATCATTGCGCTTGTCACTTCCTTCACGCCCACGAGGCGCGCGCCATTGCCTATCTTGGCTTTCTCGCTTTCATGTCCCGACAACTCATTCTTAACCATTGTGCGCACGCAAGGATAATTAATCATCAGCCATGCAAGCTGCGCAGTCAATCCACTGAACATCACCACATTCTCATCGCCTCCCTCGTTCAGCACTGCGATGGCGTGTCCTTCTGCATACTTTGCTCCTTCCTGACTATTGATGATGCCGATGTCCGAAAGGTAGCATCCATCACCGATGGCATAGTCGGAAATGAATCCGCGAACATTCTCAATCAAGCATCCATCGCCAATTGTGACGTCTTTCAGAGTAGCGTTCTTGATGCAGCAGCGGCGGCGAAAACCGTCCTCCACATCGATGCTGTCATTGAGATTGCCAATCTCAACGTGTCCATAAAACTGTACATTCATCACTGATGACACACCAAAATCGTCATCAACAAGGATGTTGGACCAGTCCTCTGCCCAGCATCCACGCTCCTCCAATTGAGCGATTTCATTTACTGATAGTTCGCGCATATTATTTTGAGTTTATTGTTCGTCATACGTTTCATACAAGAAATCATTATATGGATACTTCTGCACGTGCATTTCGCGTACCTTATTATATAATAATGTCTTGAATTCGTCAATGTTCTGCCTCTCCACAGCCGAGATGAAGAAGCAGTCGCCATTGAGCTTTGCCATCCATGTGCGCATCAGCTCGTCCAGCGGTATGTTCTCCTTCGTGCGAGGCGTCAGGTCATCTTCTTCTTTCTCAATCCAGCTGTAAGCATCAATCTTGTTGAACACGATCATCTGAGGCTTATCGGCGCAGCCAAGGTCGCCAAGCGTCTTCTCCACCACCTTTATCTGTTCTTCAAAGTCGGGATGACTGATGTCCACCACATGAAGCAGCAAGTCAGCTTCGCGCACCTCGTCAAGAGTGCTCTTGAACGATTCCACAAGGTCGGTTGGCAACTTGCGAATGAAGCCAACAGTGTCGCTCAGCAGGAATGGCAGATTCTCAATTATCACTTTGCGCACAGTCGTATCGAGCGTTGCAAACAGCTTATTCTCAGCAAATATGTCGCTCTTGGCAAGCAGGTTCATCAGCGTCGATTTACCCACGTTGGTGTATCCTACCAAAGCCACACGAATCAGTCTTCCTCTGTTCTTGCGCTGCGTAGTCTTCTGCTGATCAATTTCCACAAGACGCTCCTTCAGCAAAGAGATGCGGTGACGGATAATTCGCTGGTCCATCTCGAGCTGCGTCTCACCCGGACCTCTCAGTCCTACGCTACCGCCCCTCTGACGCTCCAGGTGAGTCCACAATCGGGTGAGTCGTGGCAGCATGTAGCGATACTGCGCCAGCTCCACCTGAGTCTTCGCTGCAGCAGTTTGTGCGCGCATGGCGAAGATGTCGAGGATGAGCGATGTACGGTCAAGAATCTTCACGTCCAGCTCTTTCTCTATGTTGCGTATCTGCTTTGCGCTCAGTTCATCGTCGAATATCACCATTCCCACAGGCTGAGGCACATCTTCCATCACAGTCTTCTGCTTTGCAAGCAGCTTCTCCAGCTTCCTCTGCTTCTTGCCCTTGCTGCCGCGCCAGTCTTGCGAACCATCCTGTGCTGCATAGTTGTCATCATCCATATAGTCATCGCCATGACGAGCCTTAGTGCCAGTCATAATGCTTGCTTCGTATGGTCTGCCGAGCGCCATCTGCTCTTCCCAGTATGCATCCACCTCGTCTTGCTTCTCCTTAATGAACTCAGCTATCTCCTGCAGCTTGCCTGTGCCTAAATATGTGACGCTGCTTGGTCCATTCACCTTCTGCGTGTAGCGACGAATGACCTTTGCTCCGGCTGTCTCTGCCAGAAACTCCAGCTCGTCGAGGTATTCATTAGTTTTTCTTTCGTTCTGCTGAGGCGTAATCAAACCGACAATCACAGCTGTCTCCACCTTTGCCTCTGAAATCACAAATTCTTTCATATTTACTGTTTCGTATTATTTTCCGTTTTCGTCCTTGTTCTGTCTTCTCAGCCACTCCTCCTTCGTACGGCTCCATCGCTTATGGCTCCACAGCCACATCTCTGGATGCTCATTGATGTCTTGCTCCAGCAGTTGCATGTAGCGATCGGTGAGCGTGTTGGCTGGCACCGTGGCAGGATGGTCTTCCATCGGTGTGATGTGGAAGTGGTAGTATCCTCGTCGCGGACGGCTCACCTTGCCATACATGATGGCAGCATCCACCTTGCGGGCAATCTGTTCAGTGCCAGTGAACACAGCCGTGTCGTGATTGAGAAACGGCGTGAAGTGATGTATGCTGTTCCACTTTGGCTGCTGGTCGCTGATGAAACCGATGATGTAGTTCTTGCCGTCATTGCGCATCTGCAGTATTCGGCGCAAGGTCTCCTTCATCTCTATGTTGTCGCCACCGTATGTGCTGCGCATCTCAAGGAAGAGGCGGTTCATTGCCTTGTTGTAGATGTGATGGTATATTTGTGCCGTCTCAGCCCAGTCGCCAGTGTGGTAGCGCAGAGACGCCACCCATTCCCAGTTTCCGAAATGGCTGAGATACACGAAGATGAAGCTCTGCCCATTGTCAAATCTCGCTTTTGCATCCTCCAGTCCCGAGAATGTCATGCGGCGCATCATCTCCTCTCTCGACATGCTGAGCACCTTGATTGTCTCGACGAAGTTATCGCAGAACTGATGATAGAACCTGCGCTCTATCTCCCTCAGCTCCATCACAGGCTTATTGGGAAATGCGCTCTCAATGTTCTGGCGCACAATCTTCTTCCTGTAGAACCTGCTCACGAAGAAGCAACAGAAATCCGACACTGCATACAGCACAGTGAAAGGCAGAAGGCTAAAGAGCCACAATATGGTATGAACGAGTTTATACATTCTTCATTATCTTGCTTACGATTGTTTCTGGTGAGATATCCATGCAGCGCATATCTCCAAACTGGCAAGGCTTGTTGCCGTATATTGAGCAAGGGCGGCAAGGCAGATCTATCTGCACAATGCAGTCTTGATTCTGACCGAATCCCACGAATCCCGCCTTAGGGTGAGTTGCTCCCCACACCGATACCACAGGCGTACCCATGAGCGACGCCAGATGCATGTTTGCTGAGTCCATCGACACCATCACGTCCAGCTTTGTCATCAGCAGCATCTCGTTGTGCAAGCCGCCCAGTTTGCCACAAACGCTCTTCACGCCATCTCGCTCCCACTTGGCAAGTATCTCGCTCTCAGTCTTTCCTGCGCCAAACAGGAATACCTTGCACCCCTTCTCGTGCAGTATCTCCACCACCTTCTCCATCTTCTCCAAAGGGTAGATTTTCTGCACATGTGCAGCGAAAGGCGCAACGCCAATCCACTTTTCCCCATCACCTTTCATGCCTGCGAAGTTTCTCACCTCACTCATGCTCTCACCCCTTGCGTCCACTTTCTTTGCTTGCGACAAATCCACGTTCAGCCCCAACTGGCGGAACACGTCAGCATATCTCTCCACCATTGGTTTCAGAGCCTCCTGATGCATCGAGTTGCCAATCAGCGCATGCTTATCCTTGCGTCCCTTATCTATCGTAGCAACAGGAATACCATTCACTTTGAAGCAAGTGCGCAGATACTTCGAGCGCAGCACATCGTGAAGGTCGCACACAGCATCGAAGTTTCCTTTCTTCACACTGTTGTACAGCTTGCTGAGCCCCATCACTCCTTTGTACTCATCCAGGTTCACACCCATCACCTGCACATTAGCTGGCAACCATTCATACAGCGAAGCCATCCTGCTTCGAGTCAGCACCGTGATACGCAACTGAGGGTTCTGCGTTGCCACACAGTTCAGTACAGGCACTGTCATTGCCACATCGCCCATTGCGCTGAATCTCATCACTAAAAGCCGCTTTATTTCCTTTTCTTTCTGCTTTCCAAACATAATGGTGTTAATTTTATGTGACAAAGTTACACTAAATATCGATTATAGCAAAATAATTCCGTAACTTTGCAAAAATTATAATTAATTCTTCACCAATGGAACTCCCACAAGACCCTATGATGCTCTTTAGCGTCATCAATATGAAGCTCCGAGACATCTATTCAAGTCTCGACGAAATGTGCAACAAAGAAGACATAGACAAGGAAGCCCTGCTCCGCCAACTTGCCGATGCCGGCTTCGAATTCTCTGCAGAACACAACAAGTTCTGGTGATAAGCTATGTGCGTATTGCAAAAATGTGTTTCAGTGTATGGATGAGTATCATGAAGAATTATTGAAGAACTGGTAGCTTCTGAAGTGCTCCAGATTTTCTTTACAGGAATGGGCGCGAAGCTGCATAAGTCATTTTCTTATTAGACGATTATTCTGACGGGGTAATAGAAAGACGATACTGAGACAGGCAATGATTGCTGCAGGCATCGACCGTTCTGTTGTCATTAATGCTCTTGGTCTTACGGAAGAACAAATCAAGAGATTGTAAAATCCATAGAAGAAATTCATCCTTCATCAGCAGTTTGCAATGCGCTGTGTGCGTATTGCAAACTGCTTTTTTGTTGTGAAGTGAAAAAAGGTGGGGAATTGTTTTGTTAATTATATATAAATGTGTACATTTGCACTCGAACCAGTTAGTCCATCAGGGCGGCTGGGATTCCCGTTGGTCGTGACCACATGGGAGAGGCGAGGCGAAAGAGTCGCCTTGCTGACGTGAGGCTTCGTGCCTCAAGACATCGATGGTGCAATGAGTCGGAGACTCTTTAATGAGTTGAAGATGAGTTGCAAAGGACGTTTACGTAACGTTTGTCTTCTACGTTCAAACCTGGAAAATTTGAATTCTACAAGAAGATGACGCAATCGGAACGTCCACGTGGGTGAATTATACCTTATCACCCCTATGCACTTATTGTATATGTACGAAATGTGTATATGCGTTTGTTGTATAGTTGTGTGATTTCTGTATATTTCCCGTGACGTGGGCTAACTGGTTGCTTATCCTTGTAGATGGGCAGTTTCCAGGGCCTGAACGTGGGATAAGCAGAAAGTACAGCAACCCACGTCCTTTCATTTTAAATCCTTCTTTTTTCACTGATTATGGGTTTTGCTATCAGTATAACTTAACAGATTATCATTAACTAATTAAATTATACTATTATGACAAAGCTAAACTTAAAGTCTTTCTGGCTGGTGCTTGTGATGCTGTGCACATACCATGTGGCATGGGCGACAACTATTGAGGAATACATCACTGCATCTCCAGGTGTAACCATCCAAGTTACAAACGACAGCTTCTATCCTTGGGAAGTGAATGAAGAGGGAGAACTCATTTCCAATATGCATGTAGATGGGGGAACATCTACAATTACATTTACAAACACCTCGTTAGTTTCTGTAGAATGTTCATTTCTTTGGAAGAGTATTGGAGAAGGAGGTTGCGATTATATTTATTATAGCTTGGATGGCAATCAATTAGATGGCAATTCGAATAATCAAAACAATTATAGAACTGCATGCAGAGTTTTAGAGCCCAACCAACAATTATCATTCACATACCGTAAAGATGGTAGTGTAACAAACTATCCAGATTGTGGCTACGTGAAGAATTTGCAATTTAGGGCGTTGTACTCTTACACCGATAGCAATGGTTCTACTTGGGGATTCACTATCAATGGTGAAGGAACAGCAGCAACTGTAACCTCATATTCCGGAAATGATATTGACGTTATTATTCCCGATATGATGCTCAATGGAATAGGGTATCCAGTAGAGTCAATAGGTGATGGTGCATTTTATGGCATCACCTCTAAAGCTGGCAATGTCATTGTTGACGGCAGGTTTTTAAATGTATATCACGACTGTACTCCAGATCAGGGGGATGGTTGGACAATCTACGAAATCAGAAACGGTGAAACTGTTCCATGCGAGAAGGGCAGTACAACTGCTATTGGCCAGCGTGCTCGCTTCTACACATATAGCAATTGTCCAAACCTCCCTGTTGCTTACTATAACCGTAACATGGGTGGCAATGCTGAAACAAGCTTCTACATGACATACGGTGAAACCGCAAACCCTGCAAATGAGCCAGAACTTATCCTCGACGAGATTCGCTACAACTTCTCTTGGTATTGTGTGAACTGGAAGGGTGACAACAACTTGTACAAGTTCCAAATCATCGATCTTGAAGAAGGCTCTGTTGTATATGAGCGTGAGGATGTTATCACTGCAAACCTCAATGGTAACCGTGATAGCTATGTCGAGCCAGAAAAGATTGAATTCGCTTGGACTCCATCGCATAGAGGACAGTACATGTTGAAGTGGTTCATGGATGGAGAGTCAACCATTGGCAACATCAAGGTAGAGCAGTTTATGAACAACAGCGATTTTGCCAACGACAAAATCTTGACCTCTGTAACATTGCCAACGTCTTTGAAGAGCATTGGGAAATATGCGTTTAGTGGCTGCACAAACCTTATCAGTGTGAATATACCTGATGCTGTTACGACGATAAATAGCAGTGCCTTTAAAGACAATACATCACTAACATCTGTAGTCATTCCTGAATCTGTAAAAAGCATCGGTGACTATGCATTCTCTGGATGTACAAATCTGAGCAATGTGACAATGGGCAGTGACGTTGCTCTTGGCACAGATGCTTTTGCTGGCACTGCAACACATTATGCTAATCAAAATGCCACAGGTACATATACCGATGCTAACGGCTCACAGTGGGGCTACACCATTAATCATAATGCTACAGCTGCAACTGTGACATCATATAGCGGTAATGACTTTGCGCTTCTCATCCTCCCAGAGATTGATGTGAATGGATTTAGCTATCCTGTTGAGGCAATAGGCAATATGGTGTTCATGAACAACAAAAACTTGACATCTGTCACTTTGTCTGCATCTTTGAAAAGCATTGGCAGTGAAGCTTTTAGTGGTTGTACAAACCTTATCAGTGTGAATATTCCTGATGCTGTTACGGCGATAAATAGCAGTGCTTTTTATGGTTGCACTTCTTTGGCTACTGTGAATATCTCTGAAAGTTCGCAATTGCAAACAATTGGTGCGAGTGCATTCTATGGCTGTTCTTTGCTGCCAAGTTTTGCTATGCCAAGTGGAGTGACAAGCATAGGTAGCCAAGCATTCTATAACTGCTCAAAGCTTGCAAGCATTAAGATTCCTGATGGATTGACAACAATCAATAGCTTGACTTTCTATGGTTGTGGAAGCCTGAAAACAGTAGAGGTGTCGGATGATGCAAGCCTTGAGACAATTGGCAGTTCAGCTTTCGAAGGTTGCTATGCTTTGGAAAAGTTTAATTTCCCTGCAAGCTTGAAATCGATAGGTAATTGGGCTTTTGCTACTGATAACTATTACGTTTTCCAAAGCACTCCATATTGCAGCTATCCATCTTCTTACATGTCCTTAAAAGAAATAGATTTAACCAAGTGCCAATCTTTGACATCTATTGGTGAATGGGCTTTTTTGGGTACACGTACGACAAAGATAAATCTTTCTGGTTGCTCTGCACTGGAAACAATCAGTCAAGGTGCATTCTCTGGCAATTACTATACTACAGAGGTTGATTTGTCAGATTGTACGTCTTTGACTTCTATCAGCCAGACTGCATTCTTTAGATTAGGATATTCTGTGAGCAGTGCAGTGACTGTAAACTTCTCTGGCTGTACATCGCTGTCTTCTCTTGACCAATATGCCTTCTATCAGGCTGAACTTAGTGCAATTGACTTCACAGATTGTACTTCTCTTCAGAGCATTGGTTCATACGCATTTGCAAGCTGTCCAAAACTTACGACAATCACCATTCCAGATGCTGTTACAGCATTCGGCACATACGCATTCTCTGGCGACACACGCTTGAAGAGCATCAACTTTGGCAGTGGCTCAGCTCTGCGCTCTGTGGGCAACTATGCGTTCCAGAATTGCAGCAACTTGCAGAGCATCGCTTTGCCTGCTGGTGTGGGAAGCATAAACTCATACACATTCTCTGGCTGCTCGGCACTGAAGAATGTGGTTCTTGCTGCTGATGGCGACTTGAAGTCTATTGGCATGAACGCATTCGATGGATGCGGATCTATGACTGTGCTTGCTGTTCCTGCCACAGTGACAAGCATTGCAAGCTCTGCATTCAACTTCGGCAATGCAAGCACAGTGCTTGTGTTTGCAGCGAAGTCATCGAATGGCTATGATGCAAATATGTTCAACAACCTGAACACAGAGAAAGCACGAATCAAGGTTCCTGCTGCTGGCTTGGCTGACTATCAAGCCCACTATCCTGGCATCAACTTCATTTCTACTGATGTGGAACGAATCGAACTCAACTATGATGTTCTTTCTGCATCTGTGAATAATGACTACCAGTTCGAAGCTACCGTCTATCCAGAAGGTGCAATTGGTGCTATCCAGTGGATTAGCTCTAACGAAGATGTTGCTACTATCGACAGCGAAGGCAAGATGCATGGTGTGGCTAATGGCACTGTCACCATCACTGCTAAGTCGCTTGATGGAAGCAACGTGACAGAAGAATGTATCGTGAAGGTGAAGTTTGTGAATATGCAGACAATCCAGTTCTCAAAGGATTCATATTGGCTGAAGAATGGCAATACTGGCACTGTTGGCATCACCACAACTCCAAGCAATGCCTCTGACCGCAGTGTGACATTTGCAACATCAGATCCAGAGATTGCAACTGTGGATGAGAACGGCGTGGTGACTGCCCTTGCTATGGGCAAGTGTACTATCATAGCTACTTCCACATCAAATGCTGAGGCTGTTGCTACGGCAGAGATTGATGTGCGTGATTATAAGCCTGCTAAGTGGATAATCGAGGACAATAATGGAGATGGATACTTCACTATGAAGGATGCGGAGACAGAGATGTATGCGTATGTTTCAAGTAATTATAAAAGCAATTCTGATTATTATAATGTTGTTCTCAATAATTATGGTGAAGGCACACCTCGTTCGGAATGGCGGATAATCCGTGCAAGTGACAATACTCCTGTGACAGAAATAGAAGAAGGTGTGGATTATAGGCTCCGTAGTAAAAATTATACAAATAATAGTAGAGGAAGTGGATATGCATATATTTATGATTCAGGCTATTTCCAAGTCTCATGTTGGTATAGCAATGCAACCAACTGTCAGTTTGCGAAATTGAACGATGGCAAGTACTATTTGTCTTTTGACAATAATCTTGTTCAAGAAGCAAGTGTTACTAATACTACGTTGAAGTATTATGAACCGAAATCTAGCAGCAACGATGACTGGGAATACGCTATGGTTAACTCTCCATTCTACCCTGAGACTCTTTCTGCAACGATGACTTCATATAAGGGCAGTGCTACGGATGTAGTAATGCCAGAGACTGTAAAGTTTGAAGGTGCGCAATATCCTGTATATGGTATTGGAAAGTATTTGGGAAATAGTGAAAAAATTACAGTACTTACTCTTCCTTCTACATTCCGCTGGTTTGCCCCATATGCATTATCATCTGCTAGTCAACTCAGAAAGATAACTATACCAGAAGGCGTTGTAAATATTCCTTCCTACACTTTCTACGGTTGCTCTGTTTTGGACAATGTTGTTCTTCCTTCCACAGTTAAGAGCATTGACGATAATGCTTTCTGGAGCTGTTCGGGTCTCACAAATATCACTCTTAGCAAAGACCTTGCAACTCTTTCAAATTTAGCATTCGATGCCTGTTCAAATCTCAGCTCAATCACTATTCCTTCAGAAAACACAACATTCGCCACTAATGGTGATGGCGTTCTCTACAAAAAGGACATGACCGACATAGCCTTTTTCCCAAAAGGCAAGGCTGGCAGCTACTCTATTCCATCTACTATGACTGCTATTCGCGATGCACTCTTCTCTGGCGCTTCAAAGCTGGAGAGTGTGATAATTCCTTCGTCAATTACAAGCATTGGCTCAAGTGCATTCCAAGATTGCTATGCTTTGACAGAAGTTACTATTCCAAGCTCTGTGACAGATATTGCAGAATATGCATTCAATGCAAGTCTCCTTTCTAAGGTCAACATGATTGGTGAAACTCCTGCTACACTTGCTTCTACTAGCAGCTTCTACTCTGACGCATTCTTCTTTGTTCCTGACGAGCAGCTTGACACTTACAAAGCTGCAAAGGTTTGGAATGATATGGAGAATAGAATCTTTGCTCAGTCCAATGCTCAGACAGAGGTATCAGTCACTGCGGAAAATGGAAAGATCATATTAGCAGAAGCTGTGGGACTTGGCAACGAGCAGAATGTAGTCAACTTGAAGGTTCACGGCACAATTAATGGCTGGGACATCATGGTTATTAGAGACAAGATGAAGAATCTTCGCTATTTGGATCTTAGCGACGCTGCAATCGTGAAAGATGAAGGCTATAATTACTATAACAATTATAGTTATACAACTCAGAATGATGTCCTTGGAGATTATAGCTTCTACAATTTGTCCAATCTTCGCACTATAGCGCTTCCAAAGAATATCACTTCTATTGGCAGCTATGCTTTGGCAAGTTGTCCTAAGCTCACTTCTGTGACAGGTATGCCAGAAACATGCAAGACGATTTCTTCTTATGCATTTAATTATGATGGTAGTTTGAAGGAAATTCCAATTGGAACAGGGGTTGAAACAATTGGTGGTTCCGCATTCCAAGCTTGCTACGCTCTTAACGAAATTAACATTCCTGCCTCTGTAAAGAGTATTAATTCTTATGCATTCCAGAGCTGTAGCGGATTGACTACCGTGAACTTCTCTGAAGGATTGACTTACTTAGGCGATTATGCATTTTATGGTTGTAGCAGTATCAAGGAACTCAAGTTGCCAAATACTCTTACATCTATTAGCAATTATGCTTTCCAGAATTGTTCAAAGATAGAGAAGCTTGTCCTTCCTGAGAATCTCGCATCTATTGGCTCGTATGCATTCTATAAATGTCGCAGTCTTGTTGACCTCAAGTTGCCAAATTCATTGCAGTCTATTGGCTATTCCGCTTTCCAATACTGCAGTAGTCTTGTTGACCTCAAGTTGCCAAGCTCATTGGAAACAATCTCAAGCTATGCATTCAACGGCTGTACGAGCCTCTCAGAAATTCATATCCCAAGCATGATGAAGAGCATTGGTGACTATGCGTTTACTGGTTGTGGCGCAAAGGATGTGTATGCTTACACATTGGTTCCTATTCCAATCAATACGAACACATTTGACTATAATGGTGTGCTTCATGCTCCTAACAATCCTTACAGCGTGTTCCTTGCTTACTATTCTGACAATGGCTGGAGAAGATTCCTCAATGTTCTCCCATTCGATGCAGAGTATGACAGATGGTATATGGGCGACAATGAGGATATTACTCTCGAAAATGGCGAAACAATTCCTAACAAGGATGGCGAGATGGCTGAGGGTGATATGAATCCTGGCTCAGGCCTTACATACAAACCAGGATCATACCAGTGGCTTGACAAGCTCAACTTGAAGTGGAAGCTGGGCAAGGCTCCTTCTTTGATTGACAACCCTGACGTGAATATCGATGAGCTTACATTCCTTCTTGATGTGGAAGCTGAGAAATGGTATTTCTTCTGTTTCCCATTCGACATTGAATTGGACAATGCTAAGTTCAACGGCAAGTTCAGATGGCGCTATTACGATGGCGACATACGTGCAGCAAATGGTTCGGGAGGATGGCAAGACATTGAAGGCAACACTCTCAATGCTTATCAGGGCTATATCTTCCGCACAAACAAGTCTGGTGAGATTGAACTGACAATCTCTAACCCTATATTCACCGCGAAGGACAAGAATGTGTGCATCACATCTCATCCATCGAAGAACGAGCACGATGCAAGCTGGAACCTAGTGGGCAACCCTAACATCAGCTACTATAACTTGAACAGCTTCTTGGAGAATTTCGAACGTCCAATCACAGTGTGGAATCCTAATACCAACACCTATGACGCCGTGATGCCAGGCGACGACGACTATGAGTTCCACCCATTCGAGGCATTCTTCGTGCAGAAGCCAACTGACATTGACGCTATCAAGTTCGACAATGACAACCGCGAGACATACGTGCAGTCGCAGCAGACAATGGAGGCTCGCCGCAGAGCTCGTGCAGCAATGCCGCTCGACCGCAGCCGTCGCTTCATCAATCTCTCTATCAGCAATGGCGAACAGTCGGACAAGACTCGCGTGGTGTTCAACGACAAGAAGAGCCTCGACTACGAGCAGGAGTGCGATGCAAGCAAGTTCCTCAGCACAGAAAGCGTGCCACAGATCTACACTCTCGACGTGAAGAATGTGAAGTATGCTATCAACGAGCGTCCAAACGACAAGATGAATGTTCGCCTCGGCTTCGTGGCAACAGAAGAGGGCGAATACACTATCAGCGTTCAGCGCATGGACACTCCTATGGCGCTGAAGGACATGCAGACAGGCACAATCCACAACCTCGGCGAGGGTGAATATGAGTTCTATTCTGCTGCTGGCACATTCGATGACCGCTTCATGCTCATTCCTGCTGCTGGCGCAACAGGCATCAATGGTCTCCCAGAAGGCGTAGTGGTATATGCCGACAACTCAGGCATCAGCATCAAGGGATTGGATGGCAAGACTGCTGCAATCTTCAACGCTGCAGGTGCACAGGTTGGTCAGCTCACTGACAATGGCCACGCTGCTGTTGCTGCAGGCACATACATCGTGACTGTAGGCGAGCAATCAACAAAGATCGTTGTGAAATGATGCAAACTATATTGTAACAAACCCTACGCTTTATGAATTTAATTCGTAAAATGTTGATTCTATCCATGTGCTGCCTCTTCTTGGGGGGCGGCACATTGGATGTGTTTGCCCAAAGTGACTATAACCCTGCCAACCCAGCAGAGCCAACAGTCATTGACTTCTGCAAGATTGCGGTTAGTGCTAACTACCCAGAGGGTGCATACGTGAACGGTGGAGGCAAATACAAGGTGAATGGAAGCGGCAGCGTGTATATCTCAACTTCGGCAAGGAATACAGAAGACTATACTTACACATTCCAGTATTGGACGCTGAACGGTGAGGTGTACTCTTATAGCAGATACTTCTACTACTATCCTCAGAAAGGAGAGAAGAATTTCGTGGCTCACTATGTGAAGAATGAAGTGGAATGGGATCCTGCCAGTCCTGCTGAGCCTTCTGGCTCTGTGATAAAGAGGAAATACATGCTTTACCTCAACACCAACATTGATGAGGCTTGCTCGTTCAACATTGCGAGCGGAGAGAAGCACCAAGAAGGCACAAGCATCTATATGAGGGTGGACGTGAATCCTTACTATAGGTTTGATGGATGGAAGGTGAATGGCAAGGTAATCAGCACGAGCACAAGCTTCTACTACACTATGCCAAGCGCCAACACCACAATAGAGGCGCTGTTCACGGAGATACCTTACGATCCAGAGAGCCCAATCGATCCTCCAAGCCTGAATCCAGGCGATGTGGACAACACCGACTCGTCACGCAAGCTGGTAACGCTGATAATAGGCAATGCAGAGAATGCCCAGCTCGATAAGACACGAGTGGTGTTCAACGACGAGAAGAAGCTGAGCTACGAATCCGATTGCGATGCTGCAAAGTTCATCAGCGACGATGCTGCATACCAAATCTATTCGCTTGATGCAAGCAGCATCAAGTACCAAATCAATGAGCGCCCATACGACAATGGCATCGTGCCTCTCGGCATAATCGTAAATACGGCAGGAAGCGTGACGATCTCAACATCTCGTCTTGACTGCGAGGATGCCATACTTTATGACAAGGTGCTGAAAGTGGAGCATCCGCTTGCTACGGGTGGCTACGCATTCATGAGCGCTGCTGGCACATTCGAGAGCAGGTTTGAGCTGAAGATACCTGGCGATGTGCTTCTTGGCGATGTGAATGGCGACGGATTGATAAACATCCTTGATGTTCTTGCCACGCTCACTATCATGAAAGGTCAGCCTAACGATTACAATAGAACGGCAGCAGATGCCAATCAGTCAGGGGGCATAGACATTCTTGATGTGTTAAGAATACTTGAAATAATGAAAACAAAATAAAAATAAAAACGAAAAAACACAAAAAACAACAATTATGAAGAAAATACTTATTCTGCTATTATTGTCATTCGTGCTGAATAGCGCGATGGCAGAGGACGTCATCCAGGTGAAGCCATTCACCGCAAAGGCAGGTACGACTACCTTCACATCCATCGATGTGGAGCTTGTGAACAGCAAGGAGTACACAGCTTTCGAATTTGACATTTACGTTCCAAAGGGCATGACGCTCTACTGCTCATCAAACGTGAATGAAAAATATCTGTCAGACAGATTCGCTCACTATGATGAGGATGAAGGCGAGGATGTAATCACGCATCAGATGGAAATCACAGACAAAGGGTTGGACGAGACGCTCGGACAGCACTATTACGTGACTTGCTACGAATCCAACTTCAGCAAGATCTCAGGCAACTCAGGCGTATTGTTCAACCTGAGATACAAGACTGCGGCAGACATGAAGCCAGGAGTGTACCCAATCTACGTAGAGAACGCAGTGCTCGGCATAGACGGCAGCAATGGCGAGTATGTGGACAATTCTGTTTCTTGCGTGACAGTTCTAAGCACTGGCGGCGAGGCTCCAAAGAACTCAATCCTTGATCTTGGCGACAATCTGATTCCTTCATTCGTCGAGTCTGCTCTCCCAGAATGCAATGTGATAAAGAATGGCACATGCGACAAGCTCGTCATCACCGATGGCGAGGAAATCTCTATCACAAGCTCATTCACGGCAGCGACAGCGTCGTACGAGCGCAGCATCGCCAATGACTGGGGTACAGTCTGCCTGCCATACGCAATAAGCAGCAGCAGCGATGTGCAGCTCTACACAATAAGCGGCATGATAGGCACATCGCTCTTAGTGTCTGAGGTGGCAAGCCTCAGTGCTGGCGAGCCAGGATTGTACCAGCGCAAGGGCACAGGCGCGCTCAGCCTCAATGCGCAGAACGTTGATGTAGTGACAAGCGTAGCTGATGGCAGCGAAGCAGCGAGCATGAAGCTTGTCGGCACATACGAGAAGATCCGCATTGATGTGGATGAGGCAAATCCAAGCTACTACATCAAGGACAACTCATTCTGCAAGGGCGTGGGCTACTTCAGCATTCCGGCATACAGAGCATACATCCAAAGCTTAGGCACAAATGGAGTCAAGGCATTCAGCATTGCAGTGGCTGACGAGGAGACAGGGATGCTGAATGCCATTGGCAGTCTCGAAGCAGAGCCATCTGAGATCTACTCAATCAATGGCGTGAAGATGCAGAGCACACCGCAGGGCGGCATCTACATCAAAAATGGAAAGAAGTACTACTCAAAGTAATAACCAAACAAACAGCAAAGACATGAAGAAATTATATATTGTTCCAGAAACAACGATTGAGAAGGTAGAGATAGAAACCTTGCTTCTTGATGCCAGCCTCGGAGGCATAGACGGCTTCGAGGGCGATGAGGGCGAGGCAAACAAGCGTATGCAGGAGGAGATGATCCTCATGGATGACATGCTTCTGCTAAGAAGCTTGTTCTAACGTTCAAACGAAGCGAAAAGTGAATCAAGGGGGCTGACCCCTTGATTCACTTTTTTGTTTCATTTTCTCTCAAAAAAAGAGTTTTTTCTTTATTTTGCCAAACACCTAACATCGTGCTTGCAATATGCGGTATTTCAGTATGTTGATTGTGTTAGGTGTTGTTCAAACACCTAACACAACACCTAACAAACACCTAACACAGACCTAACACACACTAACATCGAGCAAACAGGTAAGATTGGCGTTTTTCTCTAACTAAAAATTACCGACCACTACCGACCTTGAATGATAAAACTTTGAGTTTCCTGTTTCGGACATCCAAAAATAAAGAAGAACGCTTCGCTTAAGAAGAGATTCATATATTTTCTTCTTCCCTCTTCTTCCTTTTTGGATGTCCGAAAAAGGAACTCAAATTTTTAAACGAATGAAGAGAGTGCATTTTAGCAATACGGCTTCGCCGTAATTTCATTACACCTACAGCAGTAATAAAATAGCGGTTCGCCCGAAAGATTTTTACGGCTTCGGCTGTAAAAACTTTACGGCGAAATGCATGATTTCACATGCTCGCAAGCGTACAATTCGTGAATAGTGCGTACACTTCGTGAAGTTCACGAAATGTACGTAAGCATTTCATTTGCTGTCCGCCGCAGGCGTGAAAATGTCCGTACCTTTGCAGCGTCAAACAAAAACAATGACGAAAGTTTTAACGAAAACGAAAACAAAAAAACTAAAACTAAAAACAAACAAAATTAAAAACTTAAAAAATTTGTCAATTATGAAAAAGTTCAATTCAATCCTCGCAATCGCAGCAGTAGCACTCACATCAGTATTCGGTTTCACATCATGTGACAAGAACGACGACGAGCTCAGCCAGTCAGCAACCCCAAGAACGCAGATGGAGCAGCAGGACGAGCAGGTGCCAGGCCAGCTCATGGCAACATTGGAATATGAATACTCAGCAGATGCGCTCGACGCATTCGAAGTGAAATATGAGATCAAGGACTTCTCAGGAAATGTGGAGACATTCGTGGTGACAGAGCCAGGCGCCAAGAAGATGACGCTGAAGACAGACGACCTCCATGGCATGGCAAGCGTGAAGGCAGTGCTCACTCCAAAGGAGAATATTGAAGAAGTGGAAGGCAAGCTTTACAACTTCACCATCTACAGCCGAGTAAATGCATGGGTAGGAGACGAGGCAAGCATGTATGGCATAGTAGGCGTGAAGAACAACATTGCTTTGGGCAACAAATGGCACTTGTACGATGTGAATTATCAGGACATCGCAAAGATACAAGATCTCTATTCAGAAACCTACGAAGTAGTCGTGAAAATCTAAAGATGCAATCCCTCATGTCAATCCCAGCAATGAAGCTTTTTCATTCTTGACATACAAATTCCAAGCCCCACAATCGAAGCACGATTGTGGGGCTGCTTTGTTATAACCATGTTAGGTCTATGTTAGGTCTATGTTAGGTGTTGTGTTAGGTGTTTGAGCAACACCTAACACAATCAACGTACTGAAATACCGCATATTGCAAGCACGATGTTAGGTGTTTGGCAAAATAAAGAAAAAACTCTTTTTTT
>JAZRYI010000019.1:0-13332 GCA_045600665.1 Bacteroidaceae bacterium | reverse complement strand
ATAATGGATATCCAAATATGCTAAATCTTGTCTCAATTGTGTCAAAGAACGTTATGCCATGCGTCAATCAAGGGCGTGGTTGAACGCCAACCCTTTTCATGAACTTTGGCGACTACAAATTATGTCATGAGGGTTTCATTTTGAATGACAAACAGAAAAAAGTATCGAACTTTGCAAAATATACGGACAAGATGATTGTCTGGATATTTAGAAGGTAGAAACAAATAATAGAATTATGACGATACTTCAGAAACATCTCGTATTCTTACCAATATGCTTTGTGGCGTTCGTCGCATTGTTTGGATGGTTAGTAATGCTACTGTGGAACTGGCTGATGCCCGACATCTTTGGCTTGGGAGAAATCAGTTTCTGGCAAGCAGCAGGTTTGTTCGTACTATGCAAGATCCTGTTTGGAGGCATTGGCGGCAGTGGGCATCATTGTGGACATGGGCATCATGGAATGTGCCACGGAGACAAGAACAAGTTGCGCGAGCGATGGGAAAGCATGACACCTGAGGAGCGCAGCAAAATATTGGAATTGCACAAAGGTTTTTGTACAGACAAGGACACGCCCCAGACGGATGGAAGATAAGGAACTTGATGACATAATCAAGGAGAATGTTCCGAAACTGCATTCGTTCGTCAGAGGGAAAGTGAGCAATCGGAATGATGCCGAAGACATCGTGCAGGATACACTCTATCAGTTTCTGCGAACGATTCGCATACTGGAGAATCCTGTAGGACACGTATCGGCATGGCTATACACTGTGGCTCACAACCTCATCATAAATCACGGCAAGAAGCGGCGTGAGGAGTCTATGCCCGAATGGCATGCGGAGGATGACGATTCATTCCTGACCGACCTCTCTGAAATAATTGCGGCAGATGACAACACAACCCCTGATATGCAGATGCTGAGAAAAATGGTGATGGAAGAGCTGGAGAAAGCTCTGTCTGAATTGCCTAAAGAACAATGCGATGCTATTGTGATGACGGAGATAAAGGGTATGACGGTGAGAGATGCAGCAGAGCAGATGGGAGTTGCAGTCAATACGTTCTTGTCGCGAAAGCATTATGCAGTGCTCTATGTACGGAAGAGGCTTCGTGTTTTGTATGAAGAATTGATAGGGTAAATTGGTAACGAAAACGATAACGATAACCATAACTAACTCATTAGATAATAATAACTCTGAAAGAAAATGTGGTTAACAAAATCATCAATAGGCCGTAAAGTAGTGATGGCGGTGACAGGCATTGCCCTTGTACTGTTCCTCACTTTCCACGCATCAATGAATGTTGTGGCACTCATCAGCGCAAAAGGATATAATATGATATGTGAGTTCCTGGGTGCAAATTGGTATGCTGTTGTGGCAACAACAATACTTGCTGTGCTCGTATTGCTCCACTTTGGACTTGCATCGCATCTCGTCATCTGGAACATGCAGGCACGAGGTCCAGAACCGTACGCCATAAAGGTGCGCTCGAACGATGTGGAATGGTCGAGCCAGAATATGTTCTCGCTTGGCACAATCATCATTCTAGGCATTGTTCTCCATCTCTACAACTTTTGGGGAAATATGATGTATGTATAACTGTCAGGCAATGGCGATGTGGAACATGCAAAAGATGGCATCTATCACATTATCAATACATTTCATGGCATAGGAGGCATAACTGTAATTGGCATTGTCTATACATTGCTCTACCTTGTATGGCTCACTGCATTATGGTTCCACCTCAATCATGGCATCTGGAGTGCTATGCAAACCATGGGATTGAACAACAAGAAATGGTTTCCACGCTTGAAGAAGATCAGCACAATTTACAGCACTGTCATCGTATTGATGTTTGCCGCTGTGGCTGTGCTATTTTGCCTTGGATATACACCTTATGATATCTAATGGATATAGTGATTGAATGGATAGTACGGTTGATGGTGTGGCTGAGCAAATGGGCTTGGCTGCTATCTCATTGTGGCATTGTTCATTATGATAAATGGCAACCTGGGCAGAAGATTAAGATCCTGCTTGTAGGATACAACGGTGCAAGGAACACTGGGGCGGATGCTCGCGTAGTGGCACTGGTGGAGCAGTTGACGGAGGAGTTCGGCAGCGACAACATAGAGTTGACTGTGATGACGCTCAACCCAGACAACATCAAGGGGTACTTCCCTGCAAGCGTAAACATCTTCTCATTCCCTACTTTCTTTTGCTGGTCACTATTCCGTGCAGCTTCTGTGCATCATGCCGCAATACTTTGTGAGGGTTCTACGCTCACCCACACTTTTGCCGATGCACTGTCAATGTTCTTCTGCCAAGCAGCAGGCATAATGAAGCGCCAGAGCAAACCATGCATTGCATACGGATCGGATGTCACTCCATTGCATCGCCGATTGCGAAATCTTGCTCAGCAGATGTGCTCTGACACTTATTTCATAGCACGAAGCCAACCATCGCTCAACTCATTGAAAAGCATGGGATTCCAATGTCATCTTGGCACTGATACGGCTTGGACATTCAAGGTGCCTGAACTGCACGACACTGGCAAGGAGATGCTGATGCAGCAAGGATGGGATGGCAAGAAAACACTGCTTGGAGTGGCTGTGATCAATCCTTATTGCTGGCCAGTGCGACCATCACTGATGCGATGGCTGAAAGCGATGTGGACTGGCAACAGAACCCTGCAATACGACAAGATGTACTTCTTTCGCGATTCGAAGAAGCGCCGCACCAACTATCGTCGCTATCTCTCACAGATGGCGGAGGCGGTGATTGCATGCAAGAATGAGCGTGATGCATTCGTAGTGATCATAGGCATGGAGAAGCTGGATGCAAAGGCATGCAGTGATTTCAGAGAGACACTGGATGAGAAATGTGCTATGGTCACTTCGCTGGAAACTCCTGTATTCCAGATGACAAGCATACTGCATTGCTTGGACATGCTCGTCACTTCACGCTATCACGCTGCGGTGCTGAGCATGCTGAAAGGAATGCCTATTGTGGCGGTTTCGATGGATAATAGACTGGACGGATTATTTCAAGACATGCATTTGGACGACAAATACTTGCATCATGTTGGCGATGCAGATTTGGGGGAACGTGTGAAGCTGTCTTTGAAAGAGGCAGAAAAGGAAAGAGAAAGTATTGCAGATACGATAAAAGAGAATGTGGAAAAATACAAGTTGAATTTGAAGGAGATGAGTGCATTTTTAAGAAGAAGACTTTGAGAACAACGAACATATTCATAACAGGAGCAACTGGACATCTTGGCACAGAAATCGTGCAGCAGTTACTGAGTGCATGCAGCGGCACAATCTTCGTGTTGATGCGTGGTGCTTCTCATGCCGATGCGCAAGAGAGACTTCGCACGTTGTGGTGGGACGAAAAAGTGCTGTGCGACGCTGTGGGCGAGAGAGTAGTTCCTGTGCTTGGCGACATCACTAAAGAGGATTTGGGCATTGATGAAGAGGACGAGGCTGTGTTGCTGACGCACGGCATTAGCCACATTGTGCACAGCGCTGCCGAAACCAGCATCATGAAGTCGCGCGAGGAGCTTTGGCAGATAAACGTGAAGGGAACTGAGAATGTGGTAAGTTTTGCTCGACGCGTCTGTGGCGGTACTTGCTGCATTGCATACGTTTCCACTGCATACGTAGCAGGGCGCAGGAGCGGCGAGATAAAAGAAGACGATCCTCTGCCAACGGCATTCTACAGCCATTACGAAGAAAGCAAAGCAGAGGGTGAGAAGATTGTGCGACTGTCGGGACTGGATTGGATGATTCTGCGTCCAGGCATGATAGTGGGCAACAGTATTACTGGTCGCACTCGCAACTTCAACACTGTGTATTATGTCATGAAGCAGATGCTGCAAGGCAAGCTGCGCTTCATGCCTGTATCGTCACAGCAGACGGTCAACATTGTACCGGCAGATTATGTTGCAAAAGCATCAGTGCAGCTCCTCTTCAACGAGAGAGCTATTGGCAAAGTATTCCACCTCACACTGCCTCACTTCCAATTGCCAAAGGCAGGAGATCTGATTGATGCTACTTGCAAATGGGCTGAGGCGAACCTGAACGTGGGCATCGATCGCCCTCAATGCATCCCTATACCATTACTGAGCCAAATTGGCGGAGCATTCAATGCTGGCAGTAAGAAGAAGCGCAGTTTTCTGACAAACCTCTTGGCACTGATGCCATATTTCTATGATAACCATCAGTTTGACCGTCTCAACACCGAATTGCTGACATCGCCACCTGATGGCACCTGGCGAGATTGGCTGCCTTCAATGCTTTCTTTCGCTTGCCGCCACAATTTCATGCAACTCACCTCACGCACAATCTTTGAGCAAGCCATGGTACGCCGTGCAAGCAAGCACTACCCTATCACATATTATAATATAAGCGCAGAAGGTGTCGAAAAAGTGAGTGGCAAGGAGATGAACACGCTTGTCAACAGCATAGTGCAAGTGCTCGGCAAACTCAATGCCAAAGCTGGCGACCGCATTGCTGTGACTGGCATAAACTGCACCGAGCAAGCAGCCATCGACTGCGCTATAGGTCTCGTTGGGGCCGTCAGCGTGCCTATATACTACACCACTCCGTCTGCTGAAGCTGAGCTGCTCCTGCAGCGCAGCGGCGCATCCCTCTTCTTTGTTGGCGACAAACGCATGATGGAGCAAGTGGCGCATCTTGCCACTCGCATACCTATCATCACTTTCGCCAACGCGTCTCAAGCCCCTAACACCCAATCCCTTCAATCTCTCATCACTTTGACATCAGTCACTCTCCCTTTTAGGGAGGACTGGGGAAGGTCTCTTAGTACCATTCGCTACACATCTGGCACCACAGGCGAGCCAAAAGGCGTGATGTTCTCCTTCAACCAGCTGAAATGGATGGGCGAAGTGCTCACCAACCTTTTGCCTTGGCAAGATCGCAACACAGAGATGCGCTATCTCTCCTTCTTGCCAATGAGTCATGTGGTGGAAGGAATACTTGCGGCATACGCGCCTTATTGTATGCTATGCAGGGTGAAGTTCTTCTATCTCAACGATTTCTCCATGCTCACTCAAGCATTGCCACAGGTGCGACCAACTGTGTTCTTCTCAGTACCCCGTTTCTACGAGAAGCTATGGGAACAGATTGAGCAAAACCCGCTTGGCAAGCGATATCTCAGCATGAACGAGGGAAAGATGAGACGAGTGCTTGGCAGCGTTTTAAGAAAAGCAGTACTGAAGAAAGCTGGTCTTGACCGCTGTTCGCAGCTCATAGTTGGCTCAGCTCCAATGAGCGAGGAACTTTTGCTCAAGTTTCGCAATCTTGGCATTGAGATTCACAATGCCTACGGACAGACAGAAGCGCCGCTCATCACCATCAACCGTCTGGGCGACAATATCATACCAAGCATTGGCACGCCATTGCCTGACACCACTGTAGCAATGAACGACGATGGCGAACTCATCGTGGAAGGGCCGCAAGTGGCAATGGGGTACTACAATCTACCATCTGACACATTCAGCAATGGGGTGCTGCACACTGGCGACCTTGGCACAATTGACAACAACAAACACATCTATATACGAGGCAGGAAGAAAGACATGCTCATCACTTCCTACGGAAAAAACATTAATTGCAGCAAGATTGAGCAGCGCCTCACCAACATTGGCGGCATCAATCATGCCGTCCTTGTTGGCGAACAGCGCCCTTATTGCTGCGCATTGCTATGGGCAGAAGGCGACACATCGCATGTGCAAGCAGAGATAGCGAAGATGAACACTACCCTTTCCCACCCTGAGCAAGTGAAAAGATGGCGCATCGTTGAGATGCCACTTTCCATCGCAAACGGCGAACTGACACCCAACCTGAAAGTACGCCGCAATGTGGTGCTGGAACATTACAGAAAGGAGGCTGACGAATTGTATGAATAGTATTCTGGCATATTTGCTTGGCACCGAATTGGGACGAAGAGCGGAAATACAGATTCTGATGAACTTAGTCACATCCTCGCTTCGCTTGCCAAAGGAGAGTTTGCTCTGTATGCCATCAAGCAAGGCACTTGAGGCATTTGCAGCATTCACAGCAAAGCATCTGCTGCAATGCAGTGGTGAGCAACAGCAAAGGCTCTACAGCAATGCCTTTCGACTTGGCACAATACTGCGACGATGTCTCACTGATCGTAGTGACGATGCACTGACGAAATTTGTGTTTCTGCTCTATCGCAACATCGGCATAGAGATGAATGGGCTGTTGCCTGGCAAGGTGTGTGTGTGTAGATGCTTTTTCAGCAAGCACTATTCGCCATGCATTTGCGGCGTTGCCTCTATGATGGATGCAGGCGTGGTGTGCGGTGTGTTTGGAGGAGGCGAGTTTCGATTTTTTGAGAAAATGACAGAAGGTAAAGAGATGTGCTGGTGTGAGATGGAGTAGAGAGTAGAGGGTAAAGATTAGAGAGTATAGATTATAGATATTAATATGAGAAAGAAAGCAATAATAATTGGCAGTGGAGCTGGTGGCGCGACTGCAGCAAAGATGCTGTCACCATATTTCGACGTAACAGTGCTTGAAGCAGGCGGCAAGTTCCGTCCGCTTTCTTTGCCGCTGGACATGCTGGCATCGTTTCGTGCCTCAGGTCTTTACTTCGACGAGCGACTAATCTCACTCCTCTTGCCGAATATGCGCATAGCTAAAACACCCGACCAAGTGGTGGTGTATGGCAAAGGATTGGGAGGCACTACTACGCTTGCTACAGGCAATGCCATTCGTGCCGACAAGGGTTTGAAAGATATCGGAATAAACCTTGATGAAGAGTTTGAAGAACTGTACCGCGAACTGCCGATCACCACCAATCATCAGCGCTACTGGTCGAACATAACCAAGCAGACATTCAAAGCTATGCAAGACCTGGGATTCGATCCGCAGCCAATGCCAAAACTCCTTCGTCCATCGCAATGCCGATTGTGCGGACATTGTTCCATAGGTTGTCCGCATGGCGCTAAATGGGATACTCGCGAGTTGCTCGATGACATAAATGTTGTGATGAACTGTCGTGTGGAACGATTCGACATAGGTGACAATAGCGTGAAACGTATCGTTGCCAAACAAGGTATGCGCACCGTCACCTTCGAGGCAGACATAGTAGTGCTTGCAGCAGGAGGATTAGGTACACCGCAAATACTCACACAGTCGGGCATCGAATGCCCTTCCCATCTGTTTGTAGATCCCGTTCTTTGCGTTGCAGCACCTATGGCTAATGCACGTCAAGACCATCAGTTGCTTATGCCATTCGTCAGCAGCCACGATGGATACATCATTTCACCATACATGGATTGGCTCAGCTTCTTCTTCAATCGCCAATGGCGAAAGCCAATGGACGGTATGGTAAGTCTCATGATAAAGATGGCTGACGAAGAGATTGGCAGCGTGAAGCGAGGCAAGGTGCGCAAGACATTGACAGACAAAGATCAAGAGGTACTGAAGCACGGAGTTGCCGATTGCAAGGAGATACTGTTGAGCATGGGTGCAAATGCAGACGACATCATGCTTGGCACTCTCAATTCTGGTCATCCAGGAGGCATGCTTCCGCTCACAGCAGCGGAGTCGGAAACACTACACAACCCATTCCTGCCCGACAACCTTTATGTTGCCGATGCAAGTATTTTGCCTCAGTCGCTCGGTTTGCCGCCAATACTCACAATCATGGCATTGGCAAAAAGAATAGCAAAGATCATCATTCAATAAAACAAATCATTACATTTGCAAACAATGAAAATATTATTCACACTGCTGCTCACCGCAGCATCAATTCTCACAACTATGGCACAAAACAGCATCTACGACTTCACAGTGAAGGACAACAAGGGCAATGACGTTTCGCTCTCGCAGTACAAGGGCAAAGTACTCCTCATCGTCAACACCGCTACTGCTTGCGGCTTCACACCCCAGTACAACGACCTCGACTCTCTCTACGATGCGTATGCATCTAAGGGATTGGAGATTCTCGATTTCCCTTGCAACCAGTTTGGCGCACAGGCACCAGGCACAGACGAGGAGATTCAGGAGTTCTGCACTCTTCGCTACAACACTCAGTTCCCACGTTTCAAGAAAATTGACGTGAATGGCGAGAACGAGATTCCGCTCTACACCTTCCTCAAATCGCAGAAGACTTTCGCTGGTTTCGACCCAGCACACCCTCTCACAAAGATTCTCGACGACATGTTCACAAAGGCTGATGTCAACTACGCTCAGAAACCTGACATCAAGTGGAACTTCACCAAGTTCCTCATCGACAAGAACGGCAACGTGGTGGAGCGATTCGAACCAACTGCCACTAAGGAAACTCTTGCTCCTGCTATCGAGAAATTGCTGTAGAAATAACTGGGACAGCTATCACTAAACTATAACTTCGAGTCTTCTTGAATTGAGTATTATCACGCTCAACTCTTTGATAATAGCACTCGTTGACACATTCATTGATGTCACATGACATATTGTTTTTTGAAGCATTAGTGCTTCTATATCCAATAAGAGGAACAAAGAAGAAGTCTATTGACGTGATTTCTTCTTTGTTCCTCTATATTACAAAATGCTGTAGTGATCAGTTCCACAAGAACTCCATCCACGTAGGCACTTGCTTCTCCCAATCAGCTTCGCAGTGCTGACCGCCTTGCTGATGATAGAGCCATGTGCTGACACCATGCTTCTGCACTGCTGCCTCCATCTTCATTATTCGCTTGGTCATCCAGCCGCGCTTGTCTTCTTCCGTACCCCAACTCATAAAGAGACGAGTGTCGGGATTTATCTTGTTGCGAGTCAGTTCTTTGAGGAAAAGCGGAAGACATGCAAAGAACTCTGGCGATACAGCTGCTGATTTTGAATATACCTTGTTGTAGCGCAATACAGCAAACAGTGCCATCATGCCACCCATGCTGGAACCAGCAATGGCTGTTGCCTCACGGTGAGACCATGTGCGATAGTTAGCGTCGATGTATGGCTTAAGCTCTTTCACCATCCAGTTCATGGTCTTTACTCCCCTGCCGACTACCTTGCCGATGTTCCTCTCCGAGAAACCATAAGGACAGAATTCTGCAAGTCGCTCATTGCCGTGATGTGAACATTCCAATCCCACGACAATCACTTTCTTTCCCCAATGGTCAAGGAAGTCTGCTATGCCCCACGACTTGCCATAGGTGGCATCCCAGTCATAGAACAGATTATGCCCGTCAAACATATACACCACCGGATAACGCTCATCGCTCTCGTAGTAGTCATTGGGCAAATACATGTGTATCGTTCTATCCTCTCCACCCGGCTTAAAAAACAATGGAAACTTTATTACCATATATAAAAATACTTATTCAATGTGAATCAAGGGGTCAGACCCCTTGATTCACTATAAAGGCTTGATGTTGTTCATAAAATATGCCAGCTGGTTTCTCCAGCTTGGCCAGTCGTGATCCACGTCGAATCCCCAATAGTCGAACCATGCAGGCACTCCCTTCTGGACCAGAATAGTGTCGAGCTCACGAGTGCTTGCCAACGTTTCGTCCTCCCATCGTCCCTGCCCGATGCACACAATGATGCGGCGGTGGCGATACATATCCATCCAAGGGTGGTCGGAAGGCATGTTGCGAAGGAAATCTTGTGGGGAATTGGCGTAGGTGAGATCGTCGCTGTAGAATGGGAATCCATAGCCAGCGTTGTAAAGACCACTCATTGCAATGAGCGTGTCGAATACGTCTGGACGACGGAAGAAGAAGTTTGCTGCGTGGAATGCTCCCATCGAGCAGCCTGTCACGAGGAATGTCTCGCCATCCCAGCGGCGGCAGCGAGGCAAAAGCTCATCCACGATGTAATGAAACCATCGCTCATGCTGCTCAATGCGCCAGCGGTTGTCGCCGCCAAAGTTTGACCATGTCTCCCAGTCAATGCCATCGCAGCAGATCAGCCTTATCTTGCCGCTCTCAATCCAAGGAGAAAGAGTTGCCACCATCTGGTATGCCTCCCAGTCATAGAACCTTCCATCCTGCGAGGGTATGGCAAGTACAGAATGCTCCCCTTCGCCATACTCTTTCCACTCCATGTCCCTTCCGAGACTGTTGCTCCATTCTTTATGATACTGTATATTCATACTTGAAATTTCTTCTATACTCTATGACACACATAACCCAAGAACTCATCCATCTCCTCTCTCGTTCTGAAGCGTGCGATATATGTCTGATCGCCCATCGCTCCAGCTAGGATAGCTGGCAAACGATCCCACATCTTCAAGGCGTACGCGTACTTCTGCATAATATCCTCATGCGAGTGAGCGTATCTCACATTGTCGCGACGACCAGCAAACACGCAGTAGTAGTCGTCGTGTGGATCTGGCAAGCGTCGCTCATCGTATGCCACCATCTCTGCCCAGATTTTGTACACATCCACCTCGTGAGCATAGTTGATCATGTCTGGCGTGAAACCACCTCCTGGACGCATATTCACCTCCAGTGCAACAAAGTCACCCTTGTTGCCAAGGCCAGTATGTGCACGATCCAAGCGGAAGAACTCCAAGTGCACCATGCGACTGCGCACGTCGAAAGCTTTCACGGTCTGACGTCCCCAGAAACGGAGGTTCTCATTTATCTCCTTCTCCACATAGTAAGTAGAGTCGAGGTTATTATTCACGATGTCAGCAATGCTTGGAGGACAAACGCACATAGACTCAACTATTGGTTCACCTTTGCTGTTAATCACAGCATCGTAAGTGCAAATGTCGCCAGTCACAAACTCCTCAATCACATAGTCGCCATAGTTGCCTTTAGCAAAGAACTGATGCAGTTCTTCTTCATTATTAAGTTTATATGAATCTGTTGCGCCCACGCCTACATCAGGCTTCACGAACAGCGGATAACCTGCCTCGCTCGCAAATCTCTTTGCAGCATCCACACCTTCTGCGCCTCGAATCTGACGAGCAGTGCGAATACCGCCCTGAGCGTAGTACTTCTTCATCTCCGACTTTTCCTTGATTGCCATGATCTTGTCCGACTTCAATCCTGTAGTCACGTTAAAGTCTGTTCGCAAACGCGCATCCACCTCAAGCCAATACTCATTGTTCGACTCAATCCAGTCAATCTTGCCGTGCTTGTGCGCAAAATACGCCACGGCACGATACATCTGGTCATAGTCTTCCATATTGTTCACCTTGTAATACTCTGTGAGAGCATTCTTCAACTCAGGACTGAGTTCGTCATAGCTTGTATCACCAATGCCAAGCACTGTAACTCCATTGTTTTTCAGTGCGTCGCACCACTGCCAAAACTTCTTGGGAAAGGCAGGAGAAATAAATACGAAGTTCATTGTTAAAGCGTCTAAAAATGTATTATTCTTGTGTAATCGGCTGCAAAGTTACGAATTATTTCTCACATAAACGCAATTTACCCTCTTTCAAATTATGTATTTACTCCACTACCTCATGTTCACAGTATGCATAATAAATAAAATAGGAGTAGCGATGTCGTTACTCCTATTTGTTCTGCTCAATATAATAATATGAGTATACCAAGCATTTCATCGATGAGCTCCACATTATTTTCTATATGAAGCCATCATTCTGTTAAACCTCCTTGTTCTTAACTACAGACTCGTAGTAAGCAAGATAGTTGTCTTTCTGTTCACTTGCCATCCAAGCCATTGCAGAGCGTGGGTGGTCATTCTGCGAACCTGTGATCATATAAGGGATGAAGTAGCCCCAGTCGATTTCCTTCTGAAGTGGGTGAATACGATCTTGAATGCACTTGATTACAGGCTCAAGCTTGTACTTTGGATTTTTCAAGAAACTGAGGAGAAGCTCCATTGGGCAATTGCCTGCGCCACGGCCAATGCCGAGCATTGTTGCGTCGAGCATGTTTGCGCCAGCACGGATGCACTCAATGGTGTTGGCAAATGCCAACTGGGTGTTGTTGTGACCATGGAAACCGATTGTCTTGCCAGGCAAAGCCTTGATGTACTTATCTACAAGACCATGGATATCCTCAGAATAGAGGCTTCCAAAGCTGTCAACGAGATAGAAAGTACCTACGCGAGATTCTGCTACATCGGCAAGAACCTGATCAAGCACACGTTCACCTACCTTCGACACTGCCATGAGATTGATAGTTGCCTCATATCCCTTGTCCATTACATGATGAGCCAATTCGATAGCCTTATCAATCTGATAGTCGTAGCAAGCCACACGGAAGAGGTCAATGACGCTCTCATCCTTTGGACGAATCTCGTCGAACTTAATGCGACCTATGTCTGCCATTACTGACAGTTTAGTGTTGGTGTTGTTCTCACCTACGATCTCGCGAATCTCATCCTCAGCGCAGAACTTCCATGCTCCATACTCAGAGCGAGGGAACTGATCTTCGCTACTGATGTAGCCGATTTCCATATAATCCACACCTGCATTCACACAAGATGTGTAAACGTCCTTAACGAACTCCTTGCTGAATTGCCATTTGTTCATAAGTCCGCCATCGCGGATAGTACAATCCAATACCTTGATTTCTTTTCTATACATATTCATTTGGTTGTTTAATTCTGCATAATCTTTTTTTCCTCTATGATGAAATAATCAATAAGAGTATTATATATGCTTTCAATCACATCTGGACCAATGCCTGCCTCCTCTGCCCATTTGCGTCTGCTGGCTATCACTGCAGCGCGCCTGCCTGACGCCTCAATGCCCGAAGCGGTTTTCTCCTTGTATTTCACCACCTCGCGCACATAGCCAAAACGCATGGAAAGGAGCTTGATGATTTCAGAGTCGATACTGTCAATTTCATTTCTCACCTCTGTGATATTTGTGCATTCCTGAGGCAATTTCCTCTTATTGCTTTCAATCATAATTTATTTTTGTTTTATTTTTTCGTCAAAAATTATGCAAAATTAATACTTTTTTCTGAATCACCCTAACAATCTGTAATTTATTTTGCAATAAAACTTACTTTATGACTATTTGCATGTTTGATTTTTGCAAATATTGTACACAACTGAGCAAGCTTTGCAAACCGACATTTATCCACTTTTGATTTGCACTCTGGGGGACAATCGGCATGACATACACAAGAAAGCGAGAGGAAAAGTGAATTTTGTTGATGAAAAATGATGATGGATGTGAGCTTTTTTATAACTTTGTGGGCAAAATACATTTTCCAAACCTATAAAACATAAACAACAATGAAACCCTCATGACATAATTTGTAGTCGCCAAAGTTCATGAAAAGGGTTGACGCCCGTCTATATTATATACACTAATATACATTAGACTATGGCAGACATCCAGTTCACACAGGTCGTATCGCGCGGTTGCGGTATGG
>JAZRYI010000018.1:0-25910 GCA_045600665.1 Bacteroidaceae bacterium | reverse complement strand
GTCATTTTGTCATTTTGTCAATTTGTCATCGTGTCATCGAAAAATGCATCATCAAGGGGTCTAACCCCTTGATGATGCATGGGGGTTGGCATCAGAGCGATGCTCCTGAGGCTTTTCTATACTTCATCAAGGAGAGGAAGTACTGGCAGCGCGACTGGACGAGATTTGCGCCTGCTTGCTGCCAGAGCGCCTGTGCTTCAAGATAGTTGGCGAGTGGCTCGAATCCGACTTCGTACTGCTGCTTGGAAAGACGCATGTTCTCGGCTGCTTGCTCGAGGGATGTCTTGCAGAGGGAGAGTTCGGTGTATGACTCGTTGACGTTGTTGGCGCACTGTGCAAGCTCAAGAAGCATCTTCTCGCTGAGATCCTGCTGTTCGAGCTGCGCTATCTGGTAGGCAGCCTTGGCTGAGCGCACCTTGTTGGTGCCACCGCCGAAGAGGTCGATAGGCACTTTCACCATCACACCCACTGAGGCTGAGCCGCCATCGATGAGTTTCTTGCCAGCAAGTTCCAAGCCATTGGCATAGGAGTATGCAGCGCCAGCAAGCACGTTGGGCATAATCTCGCTCTTGGTGATCTTCACATTGTGGCGAGCAAGCTCTGTCTTGTTGCTCAGAATGGCATATTCTGGTCGCAACTCAATGCCATTGGCAATGCCAGCAGCTATGGCTGTTTCGGAAATGCTCTCTATCTCTGCGCTGTTGTCATCCACATCAATGCTGCTGTCAAGCGGAATGCCGATGACGTGGCAGAGGTTCATGCATGCGAGGCGATGGCCGTTCTCCGCTTTCTGTATGGAGAGTTCTGCTTCGTTGAGCTTCACTTGCACCTTCATCAGATCATTGCGAGTCACCATGCCTTGCTTCAAGGCAGCCTCAACGTTCTTCTTCAGTTCGAGAAGCATCTCCTTGTAGCTGCGAGCCACTTCGCCCAGCTGCTTAGCCTTCACTGCGAGTATGTATGCCTCGTCGGTGTTCACAACAACCCCCTGCTCTGTGAGGCGCACATTCTCTGAAGCCATGTTCACGCCAATCTTCGACATGTTGTATGCCGTGCTGATCTTGCCGCCAGCGTAGAGAGGCTCAAGCAGCGAAATGCTGCCTGAAAACACGTTCTTCACTTTCCATTCCTCTTTTATGCCAGGGAAATCGAGGTAGGAATTAGGAATGTAGCTGCCATCGGGCAAGACTGTGACGTCGTAGTGGTATGAGCCAGTGGCAGGATCAAGCTTGGTGATTGGCAACTGGAAAGGATCGATGCCGATGTCACCCTTAGCTGTGCTATAGATGTCGGCAGCTATCAGGTTCACCTGAGGAAGGAAGTTAGCCTTGTACGACTTGGAGTCGTACTTTGTCTGCTCCAGCTTCATCTTGGCAGAGGACAGCGACTTGTTGTGCTCCAGCGCCTTCTGGCGGCACGTCTCGAGCGAGAGTGTCTGAGCGTTGATGAAGCCAAAGGCTGTTTGCAGAAATAATAATATGAGTAGTCGTTTCATATAGCCGTTATTTTACTTTGAAGAACATAGCGTAGAGAATAGGTATGAAAATGAGTGTGATGAGAGTGCCCATGAACAAGCCACCCATGATAGTGACTGCCAATGAGCCGAACATAGCATCAGGCACGAGAGGTATCATGCCAAGGATGGTGGTGAGGCTTGCCATCATCACAGGACGCAGGCGCGACTTTGAGCTCTGTATGAGCGCCGTCATTGGCTCTATGCCCGAGCTGATTTCGAGATTTATCTCATCCATCAGCACTATGCCGTTCTTGATCATCATGCCTATCAAGCCAAGCACACCCACTATGGCAACGAAGCCGAATGGCTTGCCAGTAGCCATCACCACAGGTATGACGCCAATGAGGATGAGCGGTATGCAGCAGAAGATGATGGCAGGCTTCTTGTAATCCTTGAAGAGCATCACAAGGATGAGAATCATGATGACGATGCTGATAGGGAAGCCATTGAAGAGATACTTCATCGACTGGTCAGAGGCTTTCTTCTCGCCCTCCCATGTGAGGGTGTAACCCTCTGGCAGCTGTATCTTCTCTATCTCCTTGGCTATCGACTGGCGAGCGGCTTCCGTGCCAACTCCTGGGCGAGGCGAGCACTGCAGACGCTGAGTGCGCTGCCCATTGTAGCGAACCACCACTGGCTCTTCCCACTCGATGCTGATGCCGTTTGCCACCTGCTTGAGAGGCGTCGTCTGGATGAGGTTCTCAATCACATCTTCGCGAGTTACGGCTCCCGACATTATCTTCTGGATAGTGGAGCGATTGAGGAACTGTCCCACATTAGGCAGCAACCCGAACACGCGCACGTCGCCAAGCTTGTCTATGTTGTCGCCGTTCTCGTCTGTACACTTCACGTAGATGTTCTCTGGATGAATGCCATCGTAGAATGTGCCGATTGGCACGCCGCCCGTGTATGTCATCATCGATATGGCTACATTGCCGCGAGTCAATCCGCTGGTGCGCGCAGACGCCTGGTCGTATTTGATATTGAGAACAGGTACTTTTGGTTCCCAATCGGAAGTGGCAAGATACACCTTGTCGGAAGCCTCAACAATCCTGCGGGCAGAATCGGTGAGCTGGTGAAGCACGCCTGGGTCTGGGCCATGGAAGCATGCCTCGATAGGATACTTCTTGAACATGAGATTGTATCGCTTGAACTTCACGTAGGCATCTGGATATGCGCTCGACACCTCTTTCTGCAAGGAATCGATGTGCTGCACGAGTGCCTTTGGCGACTTGAAGTCGATGATGAGCTCGCCATAGGCAAGCGAAGGAGTGGCAATGCTGCGCACGAGGTTGTAGCGAGAAGGCGTGCCGCCCACGCTTGTGGTGACATGACTGATGTAGTCGCGCTTCATAAGGCTCTGACGTATCTCCTCAAGGTCCTTCTCCACCTGAGTGGAGTTGTTGCCCTCAGGTAGCTTGTATTCCATGTAGAGCTGGTCATACTCCATATCAGGGAAGAATGCCTGATTGAGGAACTTGTAGCAGAAGCCGCTGATGGCAAGCAGCACCACGGCAGACACCACCATCGTGACACGGTGCTTCAAGCCAAAGCAGAGAATCTTCTCAAGGATATCGTAAGACTTGCCCTTATACAGATTGCCGTCCTCTTCCACACTCTTCTCTTCCTTCGGCTGTGACTTGAACATGCGGTCGGACATGATTGGCACATGAGTGAGCGCAAGCAGCCAGCTGAGCAAGAGGCTCACCGCAATGACGATGAAGAGGTCGCGCACATACACGCCAGCCGTGTCAGGGCTCATGAAGATAGGCAGGAAGGCGAGTATGGCAATGAGAGTTGCGCCAAGCAGAGGCATAGCAGTCTTCTGTCCTATGGAAGTCAGCGCTTCCATGCGGGATTTGCCAAGCTTCAGATCGACGAGTATGCCATCCACTATCACGATGGCATTGTCCACGAGCATGCCCATTGCAAGAATGAAGCTTGCCAGCGACACTCTCTGCAGCGTGCCATCGAAGCCCTGCAGGATGAGGAACGAGCCAAACACTATTATGACAAGGCTCTCGCCTATGATGACGCCGCTCTTCCATCCCATGAAGAAGATGAGCACCACGACAACGATGAGCACCGACTCAAGCAGATTGACGAGGAACGTGTTGAGGGCATTGCTCACGCGCTCTGGCTGGAAGAACACCTTCTCGCACTCCACGCCAGCAGGGAGGCGGCGCTGGATGCTGGCGATGCATTCCTCCACCTTGTCGCCCACCTTGAGGATGTCGTAGTCGCTGGAGCAAGCGATGCTGATGCCAAGGGCGCGCTTGCCATCGCGATCCATCTTGTTGCGAGTGGTTGACTCGTAAGATTTCATCACTATGGCTATGTCCTTGATGCGCAGCTGATCCTCATCGTGCCCCTGAATGAGCATATTGGCTATGTCGTCCACATTGTTGAACTTGTCATCCACAGCGACGCGAACGCGGCGGTTGCCATTGTCGAAATAGCCTGCATAGCTTGTCTTGTTCTGGTTGTTGAGTGTCTGTATCACCTCGGTTGGCATGACTCCAAGATTCGCCATCTTGTCCTCGCGAAGCTCAATGTTGATGCATTCGCTTCTCTTGCCATACACCTCCACGCGGCTGACACCCTCTATGTCATTCACTTCACGCTTGATGAGCTCGGCATAGTCGCTCATCTGCGTGTCGGTCAATCCGTCGCCAGTGAGGGCATAGAACATGCCGTACACATCGCCAAAGTCATCACGCACCGCAGATGCCGACGCGCCTGCAGGCAGCTTGCCCTGAGCGTTTGCCACCTTGCGGCGAAGCATGTCCCATTGCTGCTCCACAGCTTCATTTGGCACTGTGGTGAGCAGTTCGACGGTGATGAGGCTAAGGTCGGCATAGCTCGCCGACTGGATATTGTTGAGCGATGACATCTCGCGTATGCTCTTCTCAAGCGGATCGGTCACTTCAAGCTCTACCTGATGGGCTGAAGCGCCAGGGTATGTAGTGACCACCATTGCCTGCTTCACCTTGATGGCTGGATCCTCAAGCTTGCTCATCGAGTTGTAGGCAAGCACGCCGCCTACCACCAAGCAGAGAACGAGAAAGCTGATCAGGTTCCTGTTGTTCAAAGCCCATTTACTGAAATTCACTTCCATAAATCTAATATGTATTAAAGCAATCCACCCACATTGCTTGCAGAGGTCTTCTGCAAGCGCTTAACTTTCTGTCCGTCGCTGACGTGATGCACGCCTGAGCATACGATGGTTTCGCCTATCTTCAAGCCGTCATCGATGTCGCAAGTGCCATCGCGATGCAAGCCTACCACGCTCACGGCACGGAGATGCACTGTGCCTGACTTGTCGTCATACACATACACCTGAGCTTTGTCGCCGCTGTTGAACACTGCTGTGGAAGGCACCGTGACCACGTTGCCGCTCTCGCCTTCTGCCTTGTCGGCATACACAATGGTGGTCATGCCTGGCGTGATCTTCTTCATGTCGTAGCCATTGGCAAAGCGGAGACGAACGGAGTAGAGCTGGCTGGAGTTTGCCTCCTGGCTCTTGCGAGAGATCACCATTGGGAACTCCTCATCGCCAGTTACATCAAACTTGCAATAAAAAGATGTATATTTGTCAATATTAGCAAAATCGGCTGTGCTAATCTTGATTTCCACTTCAGTGTTGCCGCTGCCAAAGACGCTGAGCACTGGCATGCCTGCGCTCACTGTCTCTCCCGCCTCGTGAAGCTTTGTCTGCACGTATCCGTCAATGGTGCTGCGGAGCTTAGTGTCGGCAAGCTGGTTCTTGTGGTGAGCAAGCTTCTGAGTGATCTGCTGCAAGCCATAGCGAGCCTTGTCATTGTTGCTTGCAGTGGTGCTGCCATCGGCATACAGAGCCATCACTCGCTCTGCGTCAGCTTTGATCTGCTCATACTCTGCCTGCGTTGCATTGAGCTGCACCTGATAGTCGCGTGCATCCATCTCTGCAACCACCTGCCCCTTGCTGACATGGTCGCCCTCGTTCACAAGCACTCTCACTATCTGACCGCTCACGCGGAAAGCGAGATTGACATCTGATGCTGATTTCGTCTTACCTGTGAATGTCTGCTTGCTTGCGCCATTCACATCCTTCACTTCGCACACATCCACGAGAGGAGTGTCGTCAACTTTCTCTTCTTTCTTGCCACATGACGAGGCACAAAGCGCTGCGAAGAAGAGCGTTGAAACATAAAGCAAATTTTTCATATTCATTATTAAGTGTTTTTTGTTGTTTTCTGGGTGCAAAATTACAGCATTAATTTTGGATAAATGTTGTTTTTTATTAATCAATTTTGTTCAAAAAGTACTTTATTATTAAGAAACATTGGTAAAAAGCGTTAAAATCATTCACTAAAAGTTGGTTGTTTTGTACTTTTTTCGTTATTTTGTACAAAAATACAAGGACAATGATAGATAACAAAGTAGCGATACGGTACATTCACGGCAGCGAGGTGAACATCCTCAATGCAGAGAACGGTTCCGTGAAACTAAACAAGACAGGGTTTTTCATCTGTGAAGAAGGCGAAGTGACACTCACCATCGACAACACTGAGCACAAGATGACGCGCCGCTCGCTCATAGTGTACTTCTCCTACAGCTCACTGCGCATTTGCAGCCACAGCAGCGACCTGAAGGGAGTGCTGATAGGCGCAGACCTGGAGATGCTGCAGCCTCTGCTGTACAAGGTCACCAACTTCAATGCCATCTTCATCATCAAGCAATGCCCAATGCAGGTTCTGTCGGACAAGCAGTATGAATGCTTCCAAAAATACATAGAGCTGTATGCGGAGGCAACGCACAAGGCAATACAAGACCGCATGATGGACACGAAGCCTAACATGGCACTGAGCCAGCTGGCAGAGAAGCAGACGGAGCTGCTGACGAGCTGCATCATTCTTGAGGTGATAGAGTGCTACACGCACCTCAACATCGAGGCGTCGCACCATTCACGCAGGGACGAGGTGCTGCAGAAGTTTGTCACCACGCTGTACAGGAAATACCGCAGCGAGCATGAGGTGGGATATTATGCCAACGAGCAGTGTCTGACGAGCCGCTATTTCAGCGCAATCATCAAGGAGAAGTCGGGCAAGTCGCCAAGTGTTTGGATATCAACCGCATTGCTCGTGGATGCAAAGAGATTGCTGAAAGACACCAATGCAAGCATCAAGGAGGTGTCGGAGATTCTCTGCTTCCCCAACCAGAGCTATTTCGGCAAGTGGTTCAAGCACCTCACTGGCGTGGGACCTCTGGATTTCAGATACGGCAACGAGCCGAACATCAAGCAAGACAAGGATTTCTCTGATGTCGTTGCTCGCGGCTTGACATATATACAATTAAAGTAGATAATCAAAACAGAAACAAACATTTATAAACAACAACAGAAATGAAGAAATTATTTGGATTTATTGCCATCGTGGCAATGACAATCGTGGGAATGAGTTCGTGCCTGGATGGCAAGGGTGCAGAAGCAACAATCACATACGTAGGCACTTGCGACACTATCATCTACACCGATACGACAAATGCGAAATTCGACAAATTCATCAAGGAGGCAGTAACAAAGGTGTTTGAAGAGACAGCCACATCCGACGAGAGCATGTCGATCTATGCTGAAGCAAAATGCAATGACCTTGCTATCAAGACATGGAAGAACATAGCAAATTCTTACACAAAAGAGATTATCGCAAATCAGATTTTCAAGGCTCACAGCGACACTCTCGCCAGATACATGGGCATTCAGAACAGCGTCCAGCTCAGCGAGGAAATGAAGCCAATGACTCTCAAGACAAAGCTGATCAGCGCAACTATGGGTATAATATACGCATACCCTAAAGAAATAGAATAATACAATGCATCTGAAAAAATTACTACCGGTAACACTATCTTTGCTATGCGCCACAGCCATTGCGCAGCCAAACTACTCTGCTGACATACAGAAAGAGCAGCTTGGGCGCGGCGTTGTGTGCGTGCGCTCAGGCGATAGCATCGCCATCAGTTGGCGATACCTGAGCAGCGATAGCGAGGAAACGGCTTTCAATGTTTATCAAGATGGTAAGCAATTGAATAAAAAGCCTATAACTAACTCTACTTTCTTTAAGACTGCAAGTACGGAGAAAGACTCCGAATATGAAGTTCGCACTGTGGACAAAGGGAAAGAAAACGGTCGTCAGAACGGTAGATTCTTTCTCTCTGCCAGCGCAAAGGATTACATTCGCATCCCCCTGCAAGTGCCCGAAGAAGGCACGACACCCGACGGAAGAAAGTACCGCTACTCAGCCAACGATGCCAGTGTTGGCGACGTGGACGGTGATGGCGAATACGAGGTGATACTGAAGTGGGATCCTTCCAACAGCCATGACAACAGTCACGAGGGCTACACAGGCAATGTGCTGCTCGACTGCTATCGCATGAATGGCGAATTCCTATGGCGAATTGACCTCGGCAAGAACATAAGAGCAGGAGCGCATTACACGCAGTTCATTGTGTTTGACCTGGACGGCGACGGAAAGGCAGAAGTCGTGACCAAGACGGCTGACGGAACCCGTGACGGCGCTGGCAACGTGATTGGTGATGCCACTGCCAATCATGTGCAGTCGGGCATGATAGACAAATCCATTTCGGGCAAGATGCCAAGCAAGCAGGTGCAGATAACGGGCAGGATACTGCAAGGGCAAGAGTACCTCACCGTGTTTGAAGGAGCGACAGGCAAAGCGCTGAAAACGATTGACTACGTTCCGCAGCGAGGTAATGTGTCTGACTGGGGCGACTCGTACGGCAACCGCTGCGACCGCTTTCTTGCCGCAGTCGGCTACCTTGACGGCAAGCATCCAAGCGTGATAATGTGCAGAGGCTACTACACGAAGTCCTACCTCGCCGCCTTTGATTGGGACGGAAAGGATATGAAACTTCGCTGGCTGTTTGACTCTCAGAAAGAGAGCGGGTATTCAGGACAGGGCAACCACAATCTCCGCGTGGGCGATGTGGATGGCGATGGATGTGACGAGATAACATACGGATCGATGTGCGTGGATCACGATGGCAAGGGACTGTACACCACACGAATGGGACATGGCGACGCTATGCATCAGTATGCGTTCTATCCCGACAGCAGCACTTTGCAGATATGGGATGTGCATGAGAACAAGCGAGACGGCTCTGACTTCAGGGATGCTCGCACGGGAAAGGTGATATTCCAGATTCCTTCTGGCGACGACGTTGGACGAGGAATGGCTGCCGACATCGACCCAACGAACTATGGGCTTGAGATGTGGTCAGCATCGCAGCGCGGCTACTATGACGTGAAAGGCAACCGCCATTTCGAGAACGCTTGGATACCAATGAATTCAGCCGTATGGTGGGATGGAGACCTGCTTCGCGAATTGCTTGACCGCAATTCAATATCAAAGTGGAATTGGAAGACAGGTCAAGCAGAAAAAATCAAGGATTTCAAGGAAGAAGGCTGCTCGTTCAACAATGGCACGAAGCAGAACCCATGCCTCTCTGCCGACATCATCGGTGACTGGCGAGAGGAGGTGATAGTGAGGGACGAGAAGAGCACCGAGCTGCGCATCTATTCCACAGCCATCCCCACACAGCACAGATTCCTTTCTTTCATGGAGGATATCCCTTACCGCATCAGCGTTGCCACAGAGAATGTTGGCTACAATCAGCCACCAGAACCAGGCAAGTACTTCGGCAGTGATATGAAATGACAATTTGCGATAGGATATTAGGGTGTATTAGCACAATTTTCAAGCTAATACACCCTTTTCTCTTTCATTTTTATTATTAATTCGCCAAAAAGTGTTAACTTTGCATCAAATTTGTAGTTTTCACACAGTATGAACGTAGCGATAATAAAATACAACGCAGGCAACATCGGTTCTGTCGAGAATGCAGTGAAGCGACTCGGCATTGAGCCTATTGTGACAGATTCTCCAGAACTGATCATGAAAGCCGACCGCATCATCTTCCCTGGACAGGGCGAGGCGCATTCGACAATGGAGTATCTGAAGGCTCACAAGCTCGACGAGCTCATCAAGGGGCTCAAGCAACCTGTGCTGGGCATTTGCATTGGCATGCAGCTGCTTTGCCGCCACTCTGAGGAGTATGACACTGATTGCCTTGGCGTGTTTGACGTGGATGTGAAGCGTTTCATTCCTCAAGTGCATGAGGACAAAGTGCCACAAATGGGCTGGAACACGATAGAGGACACGAAGTCACCACTGTTCAAGGATTTCACCAAGCCTGAGTTCGTGTATTTCATCCACAGCTTCTATGCACCGCTGTGCGAGCACACGATTGCGACGACAAACTACATACAGCCATACTCTTCTGCCCTTCACAAGGACAACTTCTATGCCACCCAGTTTCATCCAGAAAAGAGCGGCAATGTGGGCGAGAGAATCATAAAGAACTTCATAGATATTAAATAAATGATTGAGATTATCCCCGCCATCGACATCATCGATGGCAAATGCGTGCGACTCACCCAAGGAGACTACGACCAGAAAAAGGTGTACAATGAAGACCCTGTAGAGGTAGCGAAGATGTTTGAAGCGCACGGCGTGCGACGACTCCACACCGTTGACCTCGATGGCGCTCGCTCGCAACACATTATTAATTATAAAACCATCGAGAAGATTGCCGACCACACAAGTCTTGTCATCGACTTTGGCGGCGGAATCAAGACAGACGAGGATATCGACATCGCCTTCGCAAGCGGTGCGTCGATGGTGACCATCGGCAGCGTGGCTGTGAAGAAGCCAGAGCTGTTTGAGTCGTGGCTGCAGAAGTACAACGACAACAAGATCATTCTCGGCGCAGACGTGAAGAACGGCCTCATCAGCATCAACGGATGGAAGGAGGAAGGTGACGACCACCTTATGCCTTTCCTGAAGAGATACATTGAAAAGGGAGTGGACAACGTGCTCTGCACAGACATCAGCAAGGACGGCATGCTGCAAGGCCCTGCCATCGAGCTCTACAAGGAAGTGATGAAAGAGTTTCCAAACCTTCACCTCATAGCAAGCGGAGGTGTGAGCTGCATAGAGGACATCGATGCACTCAACGCTGCAGGAATCCCTGCCGTGGTGTTTGGCAAAGCCATCTATGAGGGCAGAATCAAAATGGAAGAATTAGAGAAATATGTTAGCTAAAAGAATAATACCTTGCTTGGACATCAAAGATGGCCAGACGGTCAAAGGCACGAATTTCGTAAACCTCAGACAAGCTGGCGATCCAATTGAACTTGGCAAAGCATACAGTGAGGCAGGCGCTGACGAACTCGTGTACCTCGACATCACAGCGAGTCACGAAGGACGCAAGACATTCACTGAGCTCGTGAAGCGCATCGCGCTCGAAATAAACATTCCTTTCACTGTGGGAGGAGGCATCAACGAGCTGAAGGATGTTGACCGTCTCCTATCAGCGGGCGCAGACAAGGTGAGCATCAATTCTGCTGCACTCCGCCGTCCAGAGCTGATCGACGAGATTGCTCGCAATTTTGGCAGCCAGGTGTGCGTCGTTGCTATCGACGCCAAGTGCGACGACATGATTCACCCTGCTGGCCACCCAGACATCGACGGCAACTGGACATGCTACCTCAATGGCGGCCGCGTGCCAACAGAGCGCGACCTCTTCCAGTGGGCTAAGGAAGCCAATGAACGCGGCGCAGGCGAGATACTCTTCACATCCATGAATCACGATGGCGTGAAGAATGGCTATGCAGACGCTGCTCTCCGCAAGCTTGCCGACACGCTCACCATCCCAGTCATTGCATCGGGAGGCGCAGGCAAGAAGGAAGACTTCCGCAACACTTTCATCAACGGACACAGCGATGCCGCGCTTGCAGCAAGCGTGTTCCACTTCGGAGAGATTCCAATACCAGAACTGAAGCAGTACTTGCTTTCTGAAGGCGTAAACGTAAGATTATAAATAACACATCATAAAGAAATGACTATCGATTTCAACAAAATGGACGGCCTCGTACCTGCCATCATCCAAGACGCAAAGACACTTAAGGTACTTATGCTCGGCTTCATGAACGAAGAAGCCTACAACAAAACTGTAGAGACAAACAAAGTAACATTCTATAGCCGCACACGCAACACGCTTTGGACAAAAGGCGAGACAAGCGGCAACTTTCTTAATGTTGTCAGCATCGCTAACGACTGCGACAACGACACGCTCCTCATCAAGGTAAACCCAGTAGGTCCTGTTTGCCACACAGGCGCTGACACATGCTGGAACGAAGAGAACGAGAACCCAATCATGTTCCTCGTCGAACTCCAGCGCTTCATCGAGAAGCGTCACGCTGAGATGCCAGAAGGCAGCTACACCACATCGCTCTTCAAGGACGGTTGCCACCGCATGGCACAGAAGGTGGGCGAAGAGGCTCTTGAGGCAGTGATCGAAGCTGTTGCAAACAACAACGAGCGTCTCGTGTACGAAGCATCCGACATGCTCTACCACCTCATCGTTCTTCTCACATCGAAGGGCCTCACAATCGAAGACCTCGCTGCAGAGCTCGCTGAGCGCCACGATCCAAACTGGCACAAGCATTAATCACAACCATCCAATGCGGCGTTCCGCATTACAACAATATGCTGATCAACTACAACAAAGCAAACATCTATCAAGAGGAGCAGCTTGTGCTGCAGGATGTGGATTTCCAAGCCAACGAGGGCGAGTTCATCTACATCACAGGTAAGGTGGGCACTGGCAAGAGCTCTTTGCTGAAAACATTCTACGGAGAGCTGAAAGTGAAGGAAGGCAACGCCAATGTGCTTGGCTACGACCTCCCTACCCTTCGCCGCCACTATCTTCCCGAATTGCGCAAGAAGCTCGGCATCATATTCCAGGATTTCCAGCTTCTCACCGACCGCTCGGTGGAAGAGAACCTGCGCTTCGTGCTCAAGGCTACCGGCTGGAAGAAGAAGGAAGAGATTGACCAGCGAATAGCAGATGTGCTTGAGCTTGTTGGAATGTCAACAAAAGGCTACAAGATGCCAACAGAGCTGTCGGGAGGCGAACAGCAGCGCATCGTCATCGCACGCGCCATCCTCAACAATCCAAAGCTCATACTTGCTGATGAGCCAACTGGCAACCTCGACTCCGAGACGGGAAAGGCAATTGCGGAATTGCTGCACCGCATCTGCAAGGCAGGCAGCACAGTGGTGATGATTACCCATAACCTTGCCCTTCTTGAGCAATTCCCAGGCAGGCAGTTCAAGTGCGAGAACCACCACATTGTCGAGGTGACTGACAAGACAGAGCCGGCTTCGACAGAAGAGCTGGATTAATCCCACACGCACAGCGAAGCATGCTGCGACAAGCTGTTCCGATCCAGTTCACGCTTACACATATTTATATTTAGAACGAATAATAAAAACATAGAATACAAAATGAAAGTACTTAAGTTCGGCGGTACATCCGTAGGCACTCCTCAGCGAATGAAGGATGTCGTAAAGCTCATCACTGATGGCGACCAGAAGATCGTTGTCCTCTCAGCAATGTCTGGCACAACAAACTCACTCGTAGAAATTTCTGACTATCTTTACAAGAAGAACCCAGAAGGTGCAAACGAGACAATCAACAATCTTGAGGCAAAATATAAGAAGCACGTATGCGAGCTCTACACAACAGACGCAATGAAGCAGCAGACACTCGCTTTCCTCAAGGAAGAGTTCGACTACCTCCGTTCTTTCACTAAGGGTATCTTCACTATGTTTGAGGAGAAGATCATCGTCGGCCAGGGCGAGATTATCTCGACAAACATGGTGACAAACTATCTCGTTGAGCAAGGCTACAACGCCACTCTCATCCCAGCTCTTGAGTTCATGCGCACAGACAAGAACTCAGAGCCAGACCTTGAGTACATCCGCGAGAAGATCGCTATTCAGCTTGAGCAGAACCCAGGCAAGGAAATATACATCACTCAGGGCTTCATCTGCCGCAATGCATACGGAGAAATCGACAACCTCCAGCGCGGCGGCTCTGACTACACTGCAAGCCTCATCGGCGCTGCTGTGAACGCAAGCGAGATCCAGATCTGGACAGATATCGACGGCATGCACAACAACGATCCACGCTTCGTGGACAAGACAGCTCCTGTCAGCCACCTCCACTTCGAGGAAGCTGCAGAACTCGCATACTTCGGTGCAAAGATCCTTCACCCAACTTGCGTTCAGCCAGCCAAGTACGCAGGCATCCCTGTGAAGCTTCTTAACACAATGGATCCAGCAGCTCCAGGCACAATCATCAGCAACGAAACTGAGCATGGCAAGATCAAGGCCGTAGCTGCAAAGGACAACATCACAGCCATCAAGATCACTTCTTCTCGCATGCTTCTCGCTTACGGGTTCCTCCGCAAGGTGTTTGAGATTTTTGAGTCATACAAGACAAGCATCGATATGATTGCAACTTCTGAAGTTGGCGTGAGCGTATCTATCGACAACACTGCCAACCTCACTCAGATCGTGAATGAGCTCAAGAAGTTCGGTCACGTGCATGTTGACAAGGATATGTGCATCATCTGCGTGGTTGGCGACCTCGATCCTGACAACGTAGGCTTCGAGAGCAAGGCTACCGAGGCTCTCAAGGACATCCCAGTTCGCATGATCTCATACGGAGGCAGCAAGCACAACATCTCATTCCTCATCTCAGCCGACGACAAGAAGAAGGCTCTTCAGTCATTGTCTGATCATTTGTTCAACGGAAAATAAAACAAACACCACACAAAATAGAATATGTTTCAAATAGATAAATTCACAAGCTTGCGCACGCCGTTCTACCTGTACGACACAGAACTTCTTCGCGCTACCCTCTCTGCCATCAATGCAGAGACAGCAAAGTATGGCAATTACTTCGTTCACTATGCAGTGAAGGCAAACGCGAACCTCAAAGTGCTCAAGATCATCAACGAGGCAGGGCTTGGCATTGACTGCGTCAGCGGCGGTGAGATTGAGCAGGTTCTCGCAGCAGGGTTCCCTGCCGACAAGATCGTGTTCGCTGGCGTTGGCAAGAGCGACTGGGAAATTGAACTTGGCCTTGACAAAGGCATCTTCTGCTTCAACGTGGAGTCAATCCCAGAGCTTGAAGTCATCAACGAGATAGCAGGCGCTAAGGGCAAGGTTGCTACAGTATGCTTCCGCATCAATCCTAATGTGGGTGCTCATACTCATGCAAACATCACAACAGGTCTTGCAGAGAACAAGTTTGGCATCGCTATGGAGGACATGGAGAAATTCATCTACCTCGCAAAGTCTTTGAAGAACATACAGTTCAAGGGACTTCACTTCCACATCGGCAGTCAGATACTTGAGATGGACGACTTCGTAGCACTCTCCAACCGCATCAACGAGCTTCAAGACAAACTCGAAGCATCGGGCTTGGCAATCGAGATTATCAACGTGGGTGGAGGACTTGGCATCGACTACCAGGATCCACAAGCAAACCCAATTCCAAACTTTGCCGACTACTTCGCCACATACAACAAGTACCTGAAGCTTCGCCCAGGTCAGACAGTTCACTTCGAGCTTGGTCGCGCTGTAGTAGCTCAGTGCGGCTCGCTCATCACTAAGGTCAACTATGTGAAGGAAGGCTCAGTGAAGAAGTTTGTCATCGTTGACGCAGGCATGACCGACCTCATCCGCCCAGCCCTCTATGATGCTCATCACAAGATCATCAACCTCACAAGCAACGAGGCAGAGGAGACATACGATGTTGTAGGTCCTATCTGCGAATCATCCGACGTATTCGACAAAGCAATCCAGTTGCCAAAGACAAAGAGAGGCGACTATCTCGCCCTTCTTTCTGCAGGCGCATACGGAGAAATCATGGCATCTTCATACAATTGCCGCAAGCTCCCTATTGGCTACACAACTGACGAATTGTAACCCATAAACGACACTTTGTCACAAAGATTGCCAGCACCAATACTGCTGGCATCTTTTTTGTGCTATAGCCATAATTACAATTACATAGCAATAAAAACAGAATTATGGAGAAAGATATAAAGAACGAAAGCATTAACGAGAACGAAAGCAACGTTAATGAGAACGTAGAAGAAACTGCTCAGGAAACTGCTGCAGAAGAGAAGAAAGAAATGACAGTGGAAGAAAAGCTCGCCGAGGCAGAAGCAAAGCTTGCTGACAGCAACGATAAGTACCTCCGTCTCTATGCTGAGTTTGACAACTACCGCAAGCAGCAGATGAAGGCAAAGGCTGAGCTCATCAAGAACGGCGGCGAGAGCGTGATCAAGACTATCCTACCTATCATCGACGACCTTGAGCGCGCACAGCAGAACATGGAGAAGATGGAAGACGTTGCCGCTGTGAAGGAAGGCGTTGAGCTCATCATCGACAAGTTCTTCAAGCTTCTCGCACAGGAAGGTCTCAAGAAAATCGACGCAGTTGGTCAGCCATTCGACACCGACTTCCATGAGGCAGTAGCAATGGTGCCAGGTCAGCCAGAAGAGATGAAGGGCAAGGTAATGGATTGCATGAAAGCAGGTTATACACTCAACGACAAAGTAATTCGCTACTCTCAGGTAGCAGTAGCACAGTAATATGGCAAAGCGTGATTTCTACGAAGTCCTTGGCGTCAGCAAGACAGCCACGGATGATGAAATAAAGAAGGCCTACAAGAAGATGGCCATAAAATACCACCCTGACCGCAACCCTGGCGACAAAGAAGCCGAGGAGAAGTTCAAGGAGGCAGCTGAGGCATACGATGTCCTTCGTGACCCTCAGAAACGCCAGCGATACGACCAGTTCGGTCCAGACGCATTCGGCCCTGGTGCTGGAGGAGCAGGCGGATTCGGTGGTGCGGGAATGTCGATGGACGACATTTTCAGCATGTTCGGCGACATCTTTGGCGGAGGCGGATTCAGTGGCTTCGGAGGCGGATTCGGCGGCGGGCAAGCACGCAAGCCTGTGTACAAGGGACAGGATCAACGCATGCGTCTCGAACTTGACCTCAACGAGATTGTGAACGGCGTGACAAAGAAGTTCAAGCTTCGTACCGATGTCACTTGTGAGCACTGCCACGGCACAGGTTCAGAAGACGGACAAGTTGACACTTGCTCCACTTGCCACGGCTCCGGCTACGTAGTACGCACTCGCCAGAGCATGTTTGGAGTGATGCAGCAGCAAAGCGCCTGCCCTACTTGTGGCGGCGAAGGCACTGTGATAAAGAATCCTTGCAAGCATTGTCATGGCGAAGGCATTGTGAAGGGCGACAAGCTCGTTGAAATAGAGCTCCCTGCTGGTCTTGTAGAAGGATATGCCTACAACTTCCAGGGCAAAGGTGGCGCAGGGCGCAAAGGCGGCGTGAATGGAGACCTTCAGATTCTCGTGCACGAAAAGCCACACGCAGAACTCGTTCGCGATGGCATAGACCTTGTTTACAACCTCCTCCTCACCATACCGCAGGCTGTGCTCGGTTGCTCGCTCGAAGTGCCAACCCACGACGGCAAAGCCAAAATTACCATCCCTGCCGGCACACAGCCAGGCACTGTGCTTCGTCTCAAAGGCAAAGGCATTCCAGACATCAATTCCTACTCTCACCAGCGAGGCGACGAGATCATCAACATCTCGGTTTATATGCCAGAAACACTCACGAAGGATGAGCGCAAGGCAATCGAATCACTCGACAGCAGCGACAGCGGCAACATCAAACCGTCCTCATCCATCAAGGACAAAATCTTCAGCCACTTCCGCGCATACTTCAAGAAATAAAGAATAAATGCATTTACACACAAATAAATGCATCTTACACAAACAAATGCATTTTAACAAATAAACGCATTTATACACAAATAAACACATTAACACACAAATAAAGCGCAATTCCAATGTTGGAATTACGCTTTATTTTTTATGATGTTAAGTATAATTACTTAGCGCAAGCGAGCTTGCCATCAGAACCAAGAACGTTGACGATCTTGTGGATGTACATCTTCTTCATGTTGTCACGTGCTGGCTTGAGGTACTGACGTGGGTCGAAGTGTGATGGGTTCTCAGCGAGGTGCTGACGGATAGCAGCAGTCATAGCGAGACGTGAGTCAGAGTCGATGTTGATCTTGCAAACTGCTGACTTTGAAGCCTGACGGAGCTGGTCCTCTGGAATGCCGATAGCAGCCTTGAGGTCGCCACCGAACTTGTTGATTGTGTTAACCTCGTCCATTGGAACTGATGAAGAACCGTGGAGCACGATTGGGAAGCCTGGGAGCTTCTGCTCAATCTCTGCGAGGATGTCGAATGCGAGTGGTGGTGGAACGAGAACGCCGTTTACGAGTGTGCACTGCTCTGGAGTGAACTTGTGAGCACCGTGTGAAGTGCCGATAGAGATAGCGAGTGAGTCGCAGCCTGTGCGTGTAGCGAAGTCGATAACCTCTTCTGGCTTTGTGTAGTGAGACTCTGCAGCTGAAACCTCGTCCTCAACGCCTGCGAGAACACCGAGCTCAGCCTCTACAGTTACGTCGTACTGGTGAGCGTAGTCAACAACCTTCTTTGCGAGAGCTACGTTCTCCTCGTATGGGAGGTGTGAGCCGTCGATCATGACTGAAGAGAAACCGTTGTCAATGCACTCCTTGCAGAGCTCGAAGCTGTCACCGTGGTCGAGGTGAAGAACGATTTCTGGAGCCTCGCAGCCGAGTTCCTTTGCATACTCTACAGCGCCCTTAGCGAGGTTGCGGAGGATTGTGCCGTTTGCATAGTTGCGAGCACCCTTAGAAACCTGCATGATAACTGGAGACTTTGTCTCTACTGCAGCCATAACGATTGCCTGCATCTGCTCCATAGTGTTGAAGTTGAACGCTGGGATAGCGTAACCACCTGCTACGGCAGCCTTGAACATCTCGCGTGTATTTACGAGACCAAGATCTTTGTAAGATACCATAATTTGTTTTACTTTTTATTAATAAAAATGTGAATAATGTCGAGTCACTATAAGAGTGTTATCCCCTTATTTTCAGTACAAAGTTAAAGTATTTTTTCGGAAATTAAGGTCAATCTATGATAAAAAAATGGAAAAGGCACCCGATTTTTTACGTATATGAGGAAAATTCGTGTATTTTGTTTTGTCTATTTGATAAAAAGTCGTAAATTTGCATCGCTTTTCTAAAGCATAGAGATTATTAACTTATTGTTCCCAGCAATAATTATTGAACTGTAAATAACAATAAAAGTAAAATGAAACAAGGTATTCATCCAGAGAACTACCGCCCTGTCATCTTCAAGGATATGTCAAATGGCGATATGTTCCTCTCTCGCTCAACAGCTAAGAGCAACGAAACTGACGTATTCGAAGGTCAGGAGTATCCAGTAATCAAGATTGAAATTTCTTCAACTTCTCACCCATTCTACACAGGTAAGGCTAAGCTTGTCGATACAGCAGGTCGCGTTGATAAGTTCATGAGCCGCTACGCTGCAATGAAGAAGAAGTAATTCAATATAGGAATGAAAAGACAAAATGCAATCACGATGAGTGGTTGCATTTTTTTATTATCATCTTCCCAAGAGTGAGCGAAGGAAGAAATACAGGTTTTCGACAACAGAGAACAGCTTGTAATCCGTGAAAGGATAGTAGCCAAATTTCAGTTTAAGAGAATAAGGAATCCTGCCAGCTTCAATTGTTGGAAGCACACGAGAGAACACTTGGGATATTTCTTCCTTTTCTTCGGTTGCAAAAAGATTACGATTCTGATAATAGTACCAGTAGCATCCAACTACATTCAGCCAGCGATGCTTCTCATACAGCGAGAGTATGCTATCACCTATCACTCCATTCTGCACTTCTGCTTCAATCTGACGCTTCATGGAGAGATTGGCAAGCATGTAGTCGAAACGGCGGATTGAGCATGCGTTTGTCATCGACTGCGAGTGCTTCCTGTAGAAATACTGACCGTCACAAAGCACGACTCTGTTGCTGTGCAAGTAGTGCATTCGGGTAGAGTTATCATCCGAGTACAGCTTGCATGAAGCATCAAAAGGGTATTGCTTGTGAATAGTACTCTTCACTACATACAATCCGTGCAGTGACCAGTCGAGCGAAAGCACGAACGCCTCTTCTCCACTCCATTCGTCAGCACTGCTCTTAATAGGAAACTCTGCCATGCTGCCGTCCTCAAAGCACTGCATCAATCTCAGCACAACGCAGTCGGCATCTTTGACTTTCAAAGCGTCATACGCTCTCTCCAGCGTGTCGGGAGCATACCAGTCATCAGCATCAAGCATTGCAACATACTCGCCCGTTGCGAATTGAAGTCCATAATTGCGTGCATGAGCTTGTCCCTGGTTGCTGCTCTGATGCAGCACAAGAAAACGGGAATCCTTGTCTGCATACTCTTGAAGTATCTTCAGCGACCCATCAGTAGAGCTGTCATCTATACAGATGAACTGGCAATCTGCCAAGCTCTGATTCATCAGCGAATCAAGACAAGGACGCAGATAGTTCTCAGCATTATACACAGCAGTAAGTACCGTTACTTTCTCCATTTCTTAGTTAGCTTGACATAAACAGAATGAAGAATACTTGTCTCCTTGCGAAGCACACGCAATGTGAGGAAAGCAGAAATGGCAAGCATCAACGCGCCCATTCCCCAATGCAGAATCACGTTCTCGGACATGCAAGAATACACTGCAACGGCAAACAAAGCGGCTTGAGCCAAATAGAACTTCACCTTTCTGAAGTTCAAGCGGAAGGAATAAGCGTAATGATAGACGCCATGAATGACAAGTAGATCGAAGAATCCAGCGCATGTCAATGCCCATCCTGCGCCTTCCAATCCCCACAATCGGAATGCCTGGGGGATGACAATGGCTATGAACACGTCGTAAATGAGCTCCGTCATCATATACATTCTTGAGTCGCCTTTTGCCAATGGGAGATATGCCACTGGCAAGGTTAATGCCTTGAAGAACATGTATCCTGTGGCACAAATTGCCATTGGCACAGCTTCAACAAACTTGGTAGAATACAGCATCGGTACAAGTATCGGCATTGCCAGCACAAACAGAATCAACGTAGGGGCAATCAGCAAAACGCACGCTTCAATCTGCTGATTTATAATAGCATTGCGGCGCTTTACTTCATTGTTTGCTGAAGAAAGTCTCGGAAAGAAATCCGCCTCTATTGCCACGAATATCATGCCTGCATAAGTGACGGCAAGAGTATAGCCAGAGCCATACAAACCAACATCGGCAAGTTCGCCATACCTTAGAATGAGAGTACGAATCACATACTCCGCGCCCTGACCAAAGATGCCTGCTATAAGATAGCCAATGCCAAGCTTCAGCATCGGCACGCCATCTTGGTACGACAGCTTGGACAGTACGCTCACCTTCCAGGGCATCACCTTGCTGCTATAATACAGAGTGATGAGGAGCAGCAAAGCATTGCTCACCAGCAGAGCGGCAACAATGCCCTGCAGTCGCCAGAACAGATAAATTGGCGCGCAAGCGGCAAGCACGGCTATTGCTCCAAACACCGACACTAATGCCACATTCTTCAGCCTTTTCATTCCTTTGAGAATGGCAATCTCGCCTGTCTGCACCGACATCATTGCCACGATAGGGCTGAGTGCAACGAATGACCATGAGAGTTCACTGGTTTCGAACGTGAACTGGCTCATCACATTGCACAGCACAAGCATCAGCAGCATTCCTACCAAACCTGTAATCAGGCTTAGGGTGCGCACAACACACACGATGTTCTTCTGTTTTTCCGCATCCTCTTCCTCGCTCAGTTCAGCCACACTCTTCACCGCACTGAACGAAATGCCAAAGTTGCTTGCTTGATTCGTGAGCTTTATTGCATTGTTGAACAGATTCACCAAAGCCAATCCCGAAGGTCCCAAAAGTTCGGAGGAAATCTTGTTGCGAACCAGGGACACAAGCATTGTCAAACCCTGCACGCCACCAAACAACCCTGTGTACTTCAGCACATGGTCGTACGTTGCGTCCGAATCGAGGTCTGTATTTTGTGGCTTATTATCCATTATTCCGTTCTATAATTGCAATTATCGTGCAAAATTAGTTAAAAATCTTCATTCTTTATTACTCATTATTCATTTTTTATTACTTTTGCAGTAAATTATACAAAAGAAATGAAGATAGTAATACTCGACGCTTATACAGTTGACCAAAATGAACTCTCGTGGGATGACCTCAAGGAACTTGCTGAGGTGGAAAGATACGAGCGCACAGCACCCGAAGAAATCATAGCAAGATGCAAGGGAGCTGAGATTGTGCTCACCAATAAAGTTGTGCTTGACGCATCAATCCTCAATATGCTTCCACGCTTGCAGTACATTGGAGTGCTTGCCACAGGATACAACGTGGTGGATCTTGAAGTTGCAAGCAAGCAAAACATCGTAGTAACAAACATACCTGCCTACAGCACAGAAAGCGTTGCCCAGATGGCATTCTGCCACTTGCTCAACATTGTGGGCAGAGTGGATCACTATGCACAGAGCAATCGTGCGGGCAAATGGTCGGCAAGCAAAGATTTCTGCTACCTCGACCACAACCTCTTCGAACTGCACGGCAAGAAGATGGGCATCATAGGCTTGGGCAACACAGGCATGGCAACAGCTCGCATAGCCCTTGGCTTCGGGCTCAAGGTCTTTGCATTCACATCCAAGGATGAAGAAAATCTTCCAAGCGGTATTGTAAAAGCCGACATCGACAGCATATTCAGCGACTGCGACATCGTAAGCCTCCACTGCCCTCTCACAGAGAGCACAAAATACCTCGTCAATGAGGAAAGGCTCTCGACGATGAAAAAATCTGCAATCATTATCAACACTGGCAGAGGTCCGCTCGTTGACGAGGAGGCCCTTGCCAATGCGCTCAACAACAACCTCATAGCTGCCTATGGAGCTGATGTGCTATCTACCGAACCAGCCACAGCCGACAATGTCCTACTATCGGCTAAGAACTGCTACCTCACTCCTCACATTGCCTGGGCAACACGCGAAGCAAGACAGCGACTCATCCACATCTGCATCAACAACGTGAAAGCATTCATGGATGGGGAGCCAATCAATCAGGTCAACTGACACTGCACGCGCTTTTCTGCGCATGCAACATCAAGCATCCATCCCTTCCTCGCTCACCTGCGCCCTCACGCGGCTGAGCGTCTCAGGAGTCATTTGCAAGAACGATGCGACATGATGCAGCGGTGCTCTGCGGATGATTTCGGGATTCTCTTTCAGTGTTCTGATATACCTTTCCTTAGCCGTCTCAAAACGAATCACATCAGCCTTTCGCTGCGAGATAATCAGCGATCTTTCATTGATTGCAAAAATCAGCTTGCAGATCTCAAACGACTGGCTTGCAATCATCTCTATCGCATCGCGAGGAATGCCATACACAAGTCCTGGCTCCAGCATCATAGCTACAATCTTCGAAGGCTCCTTCTGGAAATAGCTCTCAATGCAAATCACCATGTCTCCCTCATGCGAAATATGCTCAGTGACTGTCACGTTGTTCTTTTTGTAATACTGTAATACAAGGCCACGCTCAACGTAGTATAGATATTTACATATATCACCTTCAGCCACCAGATTGTGCCCTCTCAATACCTTGAATGGCACCAAAATGCTTGCAAAAGCATGCAGCGCTTCCATGCTGAGAGTCACGCCATAGTTGCGACAAATCTCTCTCGCTACATCTTTTCGTTTGTCAAATGTGTTCATGTTCTTGTCAAGTAGGCTAATTATGGTATCATTTAATTATTATAGGTAAAGACCGCTTTCACGAGTCTAATAGATTCTGTTGCCAAAAATCATGCTTCCAACTCTCACAAGAGTGCTGCCTTCGTTCATCGCAATTTCATAGTCACCACTCATTCCCATGGAGATCTCCTTGAACGAGTCAGAGTCGGCAAATACGCCTTTCTTCAAATCATCAAACAGCATCTTCACGCGCCTGAACTCTACACGTATCTGCTCATCATCATCCGTGTTCGTTGCCATTGCCATCAATCCCACAATCCTCACATTCTGCATTTCTCGCCATTCGGCACCGTCCAGGAATGCTCGTACCTCATCGGGCGTGAATCCGAACTTCGTCTCCTCTTCTGCTATATGCAGCTGCAGCAAGCAGTCAATCACGCGACCGCACTTCGCCGCCTGCTTGTTTATCTCCTTCATAAGCTTCACAGAGTCAACCGAATGGATAAGGCTAACGAAAGGAGCCATATACTTCACTTTGTTCGTCTGCAAATGACCTATGAAATGCCACTCTATATCATCAGGCAGAATCTCATGCTTTGCCTGCAACTCCTGCACATGGCTCTCGCCAAAGATTCTCTGTCCAGCGTCATACGCCTCCTTGATGCTCTCAGCAGGATGATACTTCGACACGGCAACCAGCTCTACGCCTGGCAGCAGCGACGACTTTATCTTATTCAAGTTCTCCGTTATCATGCCTCGTATTCTGGTTTTGCGGCAGGAGTCACTGTCATTGGTTCGTAAGGGAACACATCCAAGATTGAAGTTTCCTGAATCAATGCAATCTGATAATCCATCATCGACCCCTTCATTCCGTTGTCAAAATTCTTCAGCGCATCATGGAAATTCTCTGCCTGAACGAGCATGTTTGTTGCAGTCTTCTTCTCCGTCTGCGTCTTCTCATCCAGTGTGATGAAATTGCACTTCACCTTATACCACTTGTCTGCCATCTCCGCATCGCTCATGAACATCTCCGAATACTTGGCTCTCTTGATGTCTTTCACATCAAGCTTGCCACTCGTATATGGAGTCACCTCTCTGATGATTCGCGCCTCTGCTTCCGTAAAATTAAGAGCATCAACCAAATATGTGCATGTTTCTGGTTTTGTAGCGCCACCTTCAACCATCTTTTCAATGACCACCTTGCACTCAAACCAACTTTTCATTTCCATAATATCTCAAGTTTTTATTAATTACCAATTGTTTACCTACGTGTTAATAAACCCGCAAATTTCGTGCAAAAATACAAAAAAAACTCAAAGCATAAGAAAAATCCGTGCTTTTTTTCAAGAATCAGAAACAAAAACAAGCACAAAAGCAAACAAATGTTCAATGATTGAGCGTTATTTCTTGGCAGGTATGGTCACTATCTGGCGGAACGCTTTCTTCTTCTGAAGCTGGCGGTCGAAGAGCAATGGATAATTCTTGCGGTTAGGTATTGGGTAGTCATTCTTCCACGACACTCCGTCATGAAGCCCCCAGAATGTCACGCGCGAAATCTTGTCGCGCTTGTTCCAGATGGCACGCATGATCTGCTCGTAGCGGTCGGCAATCTCTTGGTCAACCTCAGCTGGGAGTTCCTTGGCATAAGGATTGAGATAGCGCATGAACTCTTCACGCTGCAAGGCAGGGTCGAACATTGCTTTGCCTGTCATCTGACCTTCCTTGGAGAACGGCAGCATATCGATGTCAAATTCTGTGATCATGACTTTCACGCCAAGCGCATGAAGGCGGTCGATAGTCGTCTCTATATCCTTGATAGATGGATAGTTAAGCCCCCAGTGCGCCTGAATGCCCACGCCATCAATGCGTATGCCTTTGCTCTGCAGCATCTTCACCATGCGCACGACACCATCCACCTTTGTCTGACGCCACATATTATAGTCGTTGTAGTACAGCTCTGCATTGGGGTCGCATCTGTGAGCTGTCTTGAATGCCAAGCAAACAAGGTCATCAAGATTTCCAGGATAGTACTTCTCCCAGCCTTTGTCGCTACGATATCCGCCTTCTTCGCTGATGATTTCATTTACCACGTCCCATGCATACACCTTGCCAGCAAAGTGAGTCACCGTCTTCTCCACATACTCAACGAGCGTTGCCTCCATTTCCTCCTTAGTGCGCACACTGCCATCCTCGTTCAGCCAGAAAAAATCGGGTGTCTGATTATGCCACATGAGCGTGTGTCCCAATGCTTTCAATCCGTTGTCTTTCGCAAATTTGCAGTATGCATCACCCTTGCCGAAATTCCACACCGCAGGCGCTGGGTGAACCGTCTCCGGCTTCATCACATCTTCTGGCGAGACAGCATTGAACTGCTCGCATATCAGATTGAGACATGGGGTATTGTTTTGTTCGATGAACGAGTGCGACACTGCGACTCCAACGAGGAAGTCATCTGCAAAAGCACCCTTAAGTGTAGTTTTGTCTTGCTTCGTCTGCGCAAACACATTAGCGAAAGAGCAGAGAGCGATTAGCGTTAGTAAAGTAATTTGTTTCATAAGTGTTACAGATTTTTTGGCGCATGTACATTTTTCCGTGGATAGCCCACTTCGCAGCACTAACTGATGAGGGATGGCAAAGATAGAGCTTATCCAAAGATCTTGCATACTCTAAAGAAAAAGAACGGTAAATCTGATACCCCCTTGACTTCTGTTC
>JAZRYI010000017.1:0-30126 GCA_045600665.1 Bacteroidaceae bacterium | reverse complement strand
TATAGATGTTTCATGATTTTGGCCAAACACCTAACATCGGGCTCGTAACTTGCTGTCATATACTTCGTTAATGATGTTAGGTGTTGTTCAAACACCTAACACAACACCTAACAAACACCTAACACAGACCTAACATGTTTTGCAGCTATAAGGACACATCTCCCTTCCGCATACCTCCTTACTTTCCCACCCTATAATGAATTTTGTTAACACATTTATTATTATTAATTCAACATAAATTTTTCGTTAATTTTAAGAACTTCTGCTTTGTTTCCCTCAATCAGTTACCCCTAATTTCCTAAGTCTTGAACGAATGGCACCATCATTGCGTTGCAAAATAGAACTTAACTCAGTTATGGACTTACCAATTCGGTATAAGCTGACGAGCGCTTGGTCTTCATCCTCTGTCCATGGTGAATACGCATTTGTGAACAATTGCTTTTGTTTCTCCATGTACGACAAATTCTGGTTTGGCACAGAAGGGGGCTGATCAATAATAGAAGAATATGAAACAGTAACAACTGAATTAGAGTTAAAATGGTCGTAAGGTTCGGGAGAACGAGATACACCCATATGATTGCATATCAAATCAACAAATCGTTTACCAAAGAGTGCTTTCTTGTGTTCTCCAAATCCATAGCAAGTGCCTAACATATACATGTTTGTAGGCTTAACGGATACCAGCGACTGCAACGATTTGTCAGAGAGAACAATGAATGCAGGTTTGCCTATCTCTGCTGCTATTGTCTTGCGAAGCTCTCTGAGTTTTTCAAACAACTGATTGTCTTCTGATAGAAGTTCTGTAGGAGTATCAGTTTCGATAATGTTGTGCCTACGTTTGGTGACACGGAGATCTTCTCTGACAATGACAGAAAGTTGCGCCTGCTTCCTGCCGAAAACGACATCGTCGCCCAGCTGAGTGACTTTCAAATGGTTATCCTCGTTGTATGCTATCTCTATGTATCCCATCTGCAACATCTGAAGAAGGTATGTGTGCCAATCGTTGGCAGGAATGTCACGGCCAACACCAAAAGTCTTCAGTTTGTCATAGCCTTTTGATACAACCAATGGCGAACAACTGCCCTTAAGAATGTCTGTAGTAACAGAAAAACCTATCTGTTCTTTTGTGCGCTTGATTGCAGAAAGTGCCTTTTGTACTATTGTTGTTCCATCAAAATGTTGTGGAGGATTCTTGCATACATCACAATTTCCACAACTGCAATCATTAGTCTCGCCAAAGTAATTCAGAAGGATTCGTCTGCGACAAACCTGAGCCTCTGCATATTCTTGCATGCGGTTAAGCTTTTCTATATTTATATCGCGCTGACCACTTTCTTCTGCAAACTTACGCAGCGTAATCAGATCCTGCAAGTTGTAAAACAAAATGGTTTCAGTAGGCATTCCGTCTCTGCCTCCACGACCTATCTCTTGATAAAAGCTCTCAATGCTCTTTGGCAGGTTGTTGTGTATCACAAATCGGACGTTGCTTTTGTCTATACCCATGCCGAAAGCAATAGTAGCACATATCACATTTATGCGATCATTGATAAAGTCTTCTTGCACACATGTTCGCTCTTCTGTCGAAAGACCTGCGTGATAAACACCTACCTCAACGCCATTCTTTTTTAATTCATCAGCAAGTTCTTCGGTGCTCTTTCTTGATAGGCAATATATAATGCCACTTTCATTTCTGTGGCGAGTAATAACATCCATTATTGTGCGCAAACGCTCACGCTTTCGATACGCTTTACGCACGTCAAGGCTCAAATTTGGACGATCAAAACTGCTGATGAATATGCGAGCGCCCTCAATGCGTAATTGCTTGACAATATCATCTTTAGTCACTTTGTCTGCCGTTGCGGTTAATGCAAGAATTGGAACATTTGGGAAATAATCTTTCAAAGTGCCTAACTGAGTGTATTCTGGTCGGAAATCATGTCCCCATTGTGACACGCAATGAGCCTCGTCAATGGCAAACATCGAAACTTTGATGTTTTGTTGTAGCCATGGAATTTCCGCAACAAGTCTTTCTGGCGAAATATAGAGAATCTTGAGTTCTCCACGCCAACAGCGCTCACGTATAGCTCTGTTTATATACTCATCATTGCTGCTATTCAATGCCTCAGCCTCGACGCCATTAGCTTGCAAAGCATCCACCTGATCCTTCATGAGCGATATGAGTGGCGACACCACTACGCATGTCCCCTCAAGAATCATTGCAGGAATCTGGTAACAAATGGACTTGCCGCCACCTGTAGGCATCAGCACAAGTGCGTCATGCCCTCCGACGACGTGATCAATGATGTCTTTCTGCTGTGGGCGGAAAGCATCATACCCATATACCGATTTTAATATTTGCAGTGCTCTATCCATTTATGCCTTATTTATCAGAATTTCTCTTTATAGAGATATATGCTATTGCAAATATAAGGAAAAAGAACATTGTACGCATTATGTTATGTAATAAAACCAATTAGATTGAGTCATTTTTGTTGCAAAACGCCTCCGATTGTACATCCAAAAGGCAAAACGGAGTGAATGGTGCATTTATTTCTGCTATCTATTCTTACTTTTCCTTACATAAGTCTTTTTTATCTGAAAGAAGTTTCGTATCTTTGTACCTTGATACGCAATCGGCTTGCACTCACATAAGCGAAAGTGGTGTGGTCCACAGCACCTCGGCGGTGTGGACCACAGCGGTCAAGTGGTGTGGACCACACCACTTTTGGGTTTGTGTAAGGATTGCGTGAAAGTGTGTAAGCGTACGGATAGAACGCCTACGGGCGCAAGGTTGCGCAGCACATGAGTGACAGCAATATATATGTGTAACTTTCAATATCAAATGAACCTTTATGTTAGTCGTAAGAAAAGCAAAGAAAAAGATTCTGAACCGTGAGAGAAAGCAGGAAGAAGCTTGGGTGTATCAGTCATTGTCGTTCGACATCGTGTCGTACGACGACCTTGTAGATGAGTGTCTTGAGGCGTGTGGAGAAAGTCGCGCAAAAACCATTGGAGTGACTCAAGCATTCATTGATCGCATTGCGCACTACCTTGAGACAGGCAGAGCGGTGGAACTGAAAGGCATAGGCACGTTCAAACCTGTCATTTCATCGAAGGCATACCCTACCAAGGACTATCCTAACAAGGAAGATGTGCCAGCTCCTGCCGATGCTATTCGCGAGGTGAAACTGCGTTTCTATCCTCACCAGCCTTTGCAGAATGCGATAGAAAGCAATGGATTTGAGCATCAAGAATCGTTGGATGAGTGATAGAAGATGCCAGAACACATTAAGGAAAATATCTCTGATTTATTTGTAGGATTGAGTACTAAATCATATCATTGCATAAAAGAATATGGAAAAGCCACATAAATACAAGGATGTCGTCATAGAGGCATGGGTTAAGAATGGATTTTATAAGGATGCAAAGAAGCGCGCAAAGAAAATTATGATTATACTTTCGAGCATAACATCTCTTCTTGTTGTTGGTCTTATTATATTCATACATTATATAGATGCGATTAAAAGCACCTTTGGGTACCCAGTGGGAGTTTTAGCACTCCTTATGCACCAAATTTACGCTTACGGCTCAGACCTTAATGCCATCAAAAAGGAAGAAAATGCATATCAAGCTCATGTGCAGGCAGTAGTAGAAGCTGAAAATCCAGAAAACCTGTACTCACGGATTTGTGAAGTGCTGAACAAACGTAAAGCGATAGGTGGAAAGTGCATAGTTATGCCTATAAAGGAAGGTGTGTGCGTGAATGACCTTACAGAACTATATTTAAAGGAAAAGGAATTAGGAGATAAGGAAGGATTCACGCCTGTCATTTTGCAATTGGACAACAACTTGATAGAAAACATCGAACAGAACATAGACGAAAACGTGTCTGTTGATGTAAGTTTTGAGGGCATTCTTGCACAGGCGCAAGCTGGCTTGAAAGAGGCGTTTGCCGAGGGCGAGCCTGACGAGTGGGAAAAGTTCGTAGGCACTGACGATGGCACAGAAGGTGAATGCCTTGACGGAATAGATGGTGTGGATTTCATGTGGGGTCGCTTTGTTATGGTACGGGTTCCAACCTCCAAACCATACGAGGTCTTCACCTACATTCCTTTTGGCAATTGGAACGGCTGTCCAAATGCTTCTATTCACCAAGCATTTGCCAAGCATTGGCATGAACAGTACGGAGCTGTCCCTTGCGTAATCAGTTCAGACACAATAATGTACTATGTATCACAGCCTGTGGGAAGGTCCAACGCTTTCAATCTTGCAATGGAGCATGCTGCCTATTGTCCCGACACTCCAATGCAAATCTCCTTCACCATTTGGGAACTTGCCAAACAATTGGAAAAATCAACTTTCTGGTTCTGTTGGTGGGATTAGGATAGGTGCATCAAAGATAAAATTCATGTTAGACTTATGTTAAGTTCATGTTAGGTCTATGTTAGGTGTTTGTTAGGTGTTGTGTTAGGTGTTCAAGCAACACCTAACATAGATAAATAGCTGAAAAACGATGAGTTGTGAGCTTGATGTTAGGTGTTAGGGCTGTTTTTGAGAAAAACATCTTTTCAGAGGCTTTTCAGTTGATGGCGAGGTGAGTGACAAGCGGTGAAAAAGATATTTTTTTATCGATAGGCAAAAAGTTACCGGTTTGTGCCTTTGGTTTGATTCATTTTGTGTATATTTGCAATGTCTTTCGGCTTTTGCTGATTGGTGGACATATTTTTATTCAACAACGTCTAATGCCCATGATAACAGGTGAGATAAAAAACAAGATTGATCAGATTTGGGACACGTTCTTCGTGGCTGGTGTGACCAACCCTATCACGGTGTTGGAACAGATGACTTATATCTTCTTCATGAAGATGCTTGACGACAAGCAGCTGCAGGAGGAGGATAATGCTCGTGACTGGGATAGTGAGGTGAAGAATCCAACTTTCCTTGTTGGGCAGATGTGGCGCAACCCGGAGACGAATGCTGATGTTCCATACGAGTCAATGCGGTGGTCTGTGTTCCGACACACAGGTCCTGAGAATATGTTCAATATGGTGCGCACTAATGTGTTTGAGTTTATCAAGCATATTGGCACAGGTGAGGAGTCGGCGTACAGCCGATACATGAAAAACGCAATCTTCCTTATTCCAAATGCTCGCACTCTGACTAAGGTGGTGGATGGCGTGGATGCTCTCGACATGAACAACCGTGATGCGATGGGTGATGTGTATGAGTACATACTGGGCAAGATGGCGGCATCGGGCACTAATGGTCAGTTCCGCACGCCTCGCCACATCATCCGAATGATTGTCGAGATGATGGAGCCAACGCCAAAGGATTATATCTGTGACCCTGCTATGGGCAGTGCGGGGTTCTTGGTTGAAGCGGTGAAGTACATAAAAGAGAACTATGAGACGGCTTTCTATGCAAGCGAGGAAATTCAGCATATAAAGACTTCGATGATAAATGGTTACGACACCGACCAGACCATGCTGCGCATTGGCGCTATGAACCTCATGCTTCACGATGTAACGGCTCCAGAACTTGCTTGGCGCGACTCTCTCTCTGAGCAGAATGAGGACCAGGGGTGCTACACTCTCATCATGGCAAATCCTCCTTTTGCGGGCAGTCTTGACAAGAGCAATATCAACAAGAAGATTCTTGCTTATGCCAATACCACAAAGACAGAGCTGCTGTTCCTTGCTCAGTTTGTGCGCTCATTGGAGCTTGGTGGTCGCTGTGCCAGCATCGTGCCTGACGGTGTGCTGTTCGGAACATCGAAAGCACATGTTGCTATCCGTAAGGAGATTGTAGATAATCAGCAGTTGAAGGCTGTCATCTCAATGCCTTCTGGTGTGTTCAAACCATACGCTGGTGTATCAACGGCAGTACTTATCTTCACCAAGACCAACTGCGGTGGTACTGACAAGGTTTGGTTTTATGACATGAAGGCTGATGGCTTCTCACTTGATGACAAGCGTTCTGCTATCAATGATAATGACATCCCAGACATTATCAAGCGTTATCACGACCTCGCGAACGAAGAGTCGCGCAGCCGAAAGGATCAGAGTTTCCTTGTGCCGGTAGAGGATATTCGCCAGAACGACTATGACCTCTCTATCAACAAGTATAAGGAGATAGAGCGTGTGAAGGTGGAATACGAACCTGTAAGTGTTCTCCTCAACCAACTCGACCTCATCGAGGCAGAGTACGTTAAGGGATATGCAGAACTTGCTAAGATGCTGGAGGAATAAGGATTATGGCAGAGAAATCAAAACAATTATACCTCGACTTCGACGAGTACAAAAAGGTCAGCGAACCGGACAAACGCGAGAAAGCAAGTTATTGGCGTACCGCCATAGGTTTGCAGGATGTTGATGGTCTGAAAGTGTCCGACCATTTGAAGCAAACAGCCGTACGGCATATTGAGGGTGACATCACCATAGACGATGTGCGTGACGAACTGCGCAATTATTACAACTCTAAAACTGCTCACGACAATGACGATGAGGATACTGCTGAGGCTGATAAGGTGGCAGCAAATATCACCAAGCTATTGAGCGAGAAGTCCTTCTCCATGGCTCCATACGAAGTGTTGAACATACACCGCCGAATCTTCGAGGGGGTATTCAAGCATGCTGGCGAGATACGTACTTACGATATTACTAAAAAAGAATGGGTGCTGAAAGGTGATACCGTCACTTACGGACGTGCCGAAGACATAATGATGGCCTTGAAGTATGACATAGAAAACGAACGCGATTTCAGTTATGCAGGTCTCTCTTCTGAACAGATAATCAACCACCTCGCATCATTTGTCGCATTGCTATGGCAGAACCATCCGTTCCGTGAGGGAAATACACGTACCACCGCTGTTTTCCTTATTAAGTACCTATGTTCATGTGGGTTTGATGTCAACAACGAACTCTTTGAGCAGAACTCCTGGTACTTCCGCAACGCTTTAGTGCGAGCAAACTATAATAACCCAATGAAAGGAGCAGCAAGGGATACGTCCTTTCTTGTCAAATTCCTTCAGAATCTACTGATGGGCGAGCATCACGAACTCAAGAATCGTTATATGCTCATAGGAGACACAGGCCATCTCACCCATACAAGTGCCCATACAAGTAATGATGACACTACCCATACAAGTACCCAAGCAAGTAATGATGGCGGCACACATACAAGTACCCGAACAAGTAGTAATACGATTCTGCTTCCTAAAAGCGATAACGTAAAAAAGCTGATTGCAGTATTAGGTGCAAACGAGATGATGGTAAAGGAGATGATGGATGCTGTTGGGCTAAAGAATCGTCCCAATTTTATGGATTATTCCCTCTCTCCCGCCATCGCCGAGGGCTACATCCGTATGCTCTATCCAGATTCCCCTCGTCATCCCCGTCAGCGATACTTGTTGACGGTCAAGGGACTTATGGTTTATTCGGAAATAATGAAGGAGGACAATGTATGAGAGAAGGTTGGGAATATAAGAAGTTGGGAGAGGTTGCATCCTATATAAACGGCTATGCATTTAAGCCTGAACAATGGAAAGATGAAGGAACTCCAATTGTGCGCATTCAGAATTTGAACAATCCAGATGCACCATATAATTATTTTGACGGTGAGGTTCCTGAAAAGGTAGTAATTGACGATGGAGATTTGTTGATTTCTTGGTCGGCAAGCCTTGGTGCTTATATATGGCAAGGAGGCAAAGCGTTCTTGAATCAACATATTTTCAAAGTTGCATTCGACAAGACAGACATTGATAAAATGTTTTTGAAGTATGCTGTATCTTCAAAGCTTGATTCTATGGCAGGTCAAGTACATGGGGCAACAATGAAGCATATTGTTAAGAAAGACTTTGATAATACAAAAATACCATATCCCCCTCTCTCCACCCAACAATCTATTGTCTCAGAATTAGACGAGATAAACAATCTGCTGAGTTTGAAGCGAAAGGAGTTGGAAACATACGATAAACTTGCACAATCCCTCTTCTATGAGATGTTCGGAGACCCTGTGGAGAATGAAAAGGGATGGGAGGTGAAGAAGTGGAAAGATGTTTTCGATACAAAGTTAGGAAAGATGCTTGATAAGGGCAAGCAGAATATTTGTGATAAGCAATACCCCTATTTAGCAAATGTTAATGTACAATGGGGAAGATTTGACCTTTCTGATTTGAGGACAATGTCGTTTTCTGAAAACGAAATTGAGAAATTCAAACTCATAGAAGGAGATCTGCTTTTATGTGAAGGTGGAGAATCTGGTAGATGTGCAATATGGAAAGACACTGGTGATACAATACTATTTCAAAAGGCTGTACATAGAGCAAGGCTAAAGGATAAAGATAGTGCGGATATCGTATATGTAAGATATTATATGCAATTTCTAAGAGAGCAAGAAGGGCTCAAAGATTACATTTCAAAATCAACAATAGAACATCTTACAGGAGAAAAACTTAACAAACTTCCTATCCCCCTCCCCCCTCTCCCTCTCCAACACCTCTTTGCCCAACGCATCGAAGCCATTGAGCAACAGAAAGCGCAAGTGAAGGCAGCGATAGAGAAGTTAGAGACCTTACTCGCCGCAAGAATGCAATATTGGTTTGAATAATAGAAATAGAATAAAAGAGTTCTTTGACATACTGATACAAGAAAAAGATAGCTTTTGTTTGGTTGAAAGAAAGAAATATCACTTAAAAATGAAGAATTTTACTTAAAAGTGTAGTTTTGCCAAACAAATGTATTACCTTTGTGGTGTTAAAACATACAAGATTCGTAGATATGGCGATTGAGATTGTATTGTTTGCGAATCTCTGACCAGATTCTTATAATCGGCAATGGTGGAGAAAAGATCACCAGGACGTATCAGGAGGATGAGACCCTTAGCGGCTATGTGATGGATTTGCAGAAGTTTGATGAACTGCTTAGACAAGCACAGAAGTCTGGAGCGATTAGCATAGAGAACAATGTAATAACAGGTATTGACACCGCAACATTTGAGTTATGATACAGAATCCTTTATTCCAAGAATGCCTTGCCGCCATACCAGTGGAGCGTAAGGCTGAATTCGACTTGTCATTTGCCATAGCCGAACGTATCGATGAAGTGCTGAAACGCAAAGGCATGACTCAGCGTGAATTGGCAAAACGTCTTGGCAAGCGCGAGTCGGAAGTGAGCAAATGGTTGACAGGACGCCATAATTTCACTACCAACACTATTGCGAGAATCTCTCTCGCTTTGGGAGTGCCAATCATAAATGTTGCCACTTCTTCGTACATGAACACCCTAAGTGACACGGGTGCAATCATGGTGGCAGAAGACGAAATTCGGTATGGAAACTAAAATGAACTATAGACCATAACATGACTCCATTTCACAGCAATGTGAGGTGGATTTCTTTTTTCTTGTATTAGTATTGTCAACGTTCTCAGAATAGTAGTAACTACACATTATATAATATATGAAGAATTTTGACTACATACTACAGCTCTCGGAGCACGTGCCTGGCTTCAAGCGACTGCACGAATACTGCGACATGGCGGAGTCGTTGCAGACGACGTTCCCAGAGGCGAGTGCCAACAGCGCACGAAAGGCACTGGAATGGCTGGTGAAGAATATGCTGAGGATGAAGGAGGTGCAGATTGGGGAACGTGAGACGCTGAACGACATGCTGCACAAGCCAGAGACGTATGAGTTCATCAACCACGACTGGAAACTGGACGAGGATATGCGACTTGTTCAGAAGATTGGCAACTCTGCCAGCCACGACGGTGCTGAACCTGTGAAGAGAGTGAAGGCATACAAGTGCCTGCGCTCGCTGTATAATGTGGTGCAAGGCTTCATGTACAGATGGAAAGCCATACAAGAGCCTCTCATGCCTTTCGATGCTACGCTTGTGCCTCAGTCGCTGACAGGTCCCGTTGTCACAACTTCGCCTGCTCCAGAGGTGGAGACGGATGTGGTGGCAAGTGTGCCAAAGGAGAATGTGGAGCATCCACAGGTGCCTGAGGCTCTGCCGCAAGAGTCGCTTGCCAGCGAAGCTATCACACGCAAGTATCTCATTGACTACATGCTGGTTGAGGCTGGCTGGGACATTCTGGAGGTGAAGGGCGATGTGCAAGGCGGCAAGGCTTGCATAGAGGTGGAAGTGGAAGGAATGCCAAACAAGTCGGGCAAGGGATATGCTGACTATGTGCTGATGAGTCGCGGCGGAAAGCCATTGGCTGTGATTGAGGCAAAGTCAACGACTCATGAGGTGGGCGAAGGCCGCAGACAGGCAATCATGTATGCCGATCTGCTGGAGCAGAAGTATGGCGTGAGACCTGTGATATACTATACCAACGGCTTTGAGACGATGGTCATTGACGGCATGGGCTATATGGATAGGGCTGTGTATGGATTCCATTCGATGGACGACCTTGAGAGGCTGATTCAGAAGCGTGGACGTGCAGAGATTCGCGACCTGCGCATCAACGATGCCATCACCAACCGACCTTATCAGCAGACGGCAATCAAGAGCATAGTGGAGTGGCTGAACAAGAAGCACCGCAGAGGCTTGCTCGTGCTGGCAACGGGCACAGGAAAGACGCGTGTGTCAATCTCGCTGTGCGACATACTGATGAGAAACGACTGGGTGAAGAACGTGCTGTTTCTTGCCGATCGCACAGCTCTTGTGAATCAGGCACATAAGAACTATGATCGACCTTATCATCATCGATGAAGCGCACCGAAGCGTGTTCGGACGATATGGCTCAATCTTCAAGTACTTCGATTCTCTGCTTATCGGTCTTACGGCAACTCCTCGCGACGAGATAGACCGCAGCACATACGAGTTGCTGCAGATGGACAATGGAGAGCCGAACTTCAGCTATGACCTTGAAGAGGCTGTGGCTGATGGCTATCTGATTCCATACGAGACATTGCAGTATCACTCGAAGATAATGGAGAGTGGCATCAAGTGGGATGACCTGCCAAGGGAGCAGAGAGACCGACTGGACGAGGTGTTCACCTACGAGAAGGTGCTGGCAGGAATGGCAGAGGAGGAAGAGTATCATCGCGACATTGAGAGCAAGGAGATTTTCAACTACCTGATCAATACAGACACCATAGACAAGGTGCTGCAGGAGCTGATGGAGAAGGGCTTGAAGGTGCAGAGCGGCGAGGAGATAGGCAAGACCATCATTTTTGCAATGAATCATTTCCATGCAGAGCAGATTGTGAAGCGTTTCCGTGAGCTTTATCCAGAGAAGGGGGAGAAGTATTGCCAATTGATTGACAACTATGTGAAGTATGCCAATGCTTTGATACTTGACTTTGGAGAGCCAGAGAAGATGCCGCAGATTGCTGTGTCGGTGGATATGCTTGACACAGGCGTGGATGTGCCATCAATTCTGAACCTTGTGTTCTTCAAGAGGGTGAAGTCGAAGATTAAGTTCATGCAGATGATAGGTCGTGGCACTCGACTGTGGGGGCCTCTCCCTGCCTCCCCGCGTGGAGGAGATGACTATCCAAAGTGCCGATTCTATATATTTGACTGGTGCAATAACTTTGAGTATTTCAATGTTCATGCTGATGGAGCTGAACCTGTGGTGAGCAAGTCGCTGACAGAGAAGCTGTTCACGATGCGGCTTGACATAGCGCTTGCTCTTCAGTCGGCAGAGCATCAGGAACGGGAAGAGGACAAGAGGCTTCACGACGAGATGAAGGAGATTCTTCACTCTCAGGTGGATAGCCTTAGCATGGCGCGAATAGATGTGAGGGAAAAGATGGCAAGCATAGAGCCATACCGTGGCAAGGAGGCTTGGGTGTGCTTGACAGAAGTGGATGTGGCAAAGCTGAAGAGCATTGCTTCGGTGCTGCCTCGTCCTAATGAGAATGAGGCTGCAAAGAAGTTTGATGTGCTGATGCTGCAGTTGCAACTGGAGAGAGTGGATAGCACCGTGAATGCGGAAAAGGCACGTGCAAGCGTGATGACTCTTGCACAGATGCTGGAAGAGAAGGCTTCAATACCTTTGGTGAAGAGGAGTGTGGACACTATCCGCGAGGTGCAGACGGTGGAGTTCTGGGAGTCGGTGGCAATAGACCGCCTCGAAAGCGTGAGAAGGGAACTGCGTGACTTGATTCATCTGCTGGAAGGAAAGCGAAACGACCATAAGTTCATCATCAATATAGAGGACACGACTTCGTCGGATGCAGAAGCAGCCCGAGTGCAACTGCGCGCAACTTACAAGCAGCGTGTGATAGATTATCTGGCAAGCAATACAGGCAATCCAACACTGGTGAAAATACAGAATCTGGAACAGCTGACGGCTGACGATGTAAGCGAGCTCCAGCGCATCTTCTGGGAGGAGCTTGGCACTCGCGAGGAGTTTGACGAGCTGACAGTAGGCAAGCGCTATAGGAACAATGTGGCTTCTTTCATTCGTGTGATCAATGGCATTGACCGCAAGAAAGCATTGGAGAAGTATGCAGAGTTCATCAAGGGTGCCGACCTCAGCGCTGAGCAGGAGCAGTATCTGAAGAACATACTCGACTACATCAGCGTGAATGGCGACATACAGGTGAGCGACTTCATGGAGTACCCACTGAAACTATACAGATGGCGTGATGTGTTTGGCAACCAGTTCGTGAGCCTGAAGGATTTCGTGAAGGAAGTGCATCAGGTGATTGAGGTGGTGGCGTAATGGCAACATGATATAATGATAGTATGAGAATGAAGGAATGGTGGCGTGAGCTGGTGTATGTCCGTGCTTCGGACAGGAGAGCAATTGTGGCGATACTGTGTATTGCCATTTTTGCTGTGGGAGTGATGCTGGTGGTGGATGCCCTGGAGGGTGCAAAGCAATATGAGGCGAGGAATGGTGGCGATGCTGGTGAGAAGGTGGATACGGTGAGTGGGAGTGATGAGGCTGTGAGGGAATGGATGACGAGTGGATATGAAGGGAAAGGGACGAGAGATGGAAGAAGCTATGGGAAGAAGAGGCCGGAAGTGGCGAAAATCATTGCGTCGTCGAGCATGGATGTGGAGGAAAGGAAGGAGTATAACAAGTTCAGGACGCTGACTAAGGTGGATGTAAACACGGCTGACAGTGCTTTGCTGTGCAGGGTGCCGGGGATTGGCGAGAAGAGGGCACAGGCGATAGTGAAATATAGGAAAAGACTGGGTGGCTTCTATTCGGAGCAGCAGCTGATGGAGATAGGTATGATACCAGAGGAACTGATGGAGTGGTTTTGCGTGGCGAAAGAGGTGGAGGTGAGGAAACTGGATGTGAATTCGAAGAATTTCAAGGAGATAAATGCGCACCCGTATATTACGTATGATCAGACGAAAGCGATTTTTCAGTATATTAGATTGTATGGCGAGATTAAGGATGTGGAGAGCCTGAGGAAGGCTAATATATTCAGTGAGGAGGAACTGGAGAAGCTTTTGCCGTATTTGGACTTGTGATTTACTCACGTTTCGCAAGCTCAATTTATAGGTTAAAGGTTAATGGTTATAGGTTAATGGTTAAAGGTTAATGGTTAAAGGTTAAAGAAATGTATGTTTTGTTATCTGAAGATATTAATCGCCGCAGATGTTCAATGGCAATATTTCTTTAACCATTAACCTATAACCATTAACCTTTATATCATTATCCTTATTTTCTATTTGCGTTAGCCCATTCTGATGTTTCGCCTTGGATAGGAGCGGTCATTTCTGAGTTCTCCTGGTCGGCATCGTCGAGCTTGAAGACCATGAAGTTTGGAGTCTTGCGAGTGCATGGTGTCCATTCACCACCATCGGGACCGTTAGGATCGCTGTACTTGGCGAAGTTGGTCCAGTAGGTGAGCATCTTCTCGGAGAGATCCCAGTCGCCCTGCGTCCATGGTCGCCAGCAGTGCTTGAGGGACTTGAACACGAACCAGAGGTCGGAAGAGTGGAATGCGCCTTTGAGACGCTCTGTCACTTCTGGGTGAGAGCCGTCGTCGGGGAGAGGACGTGCAAACTCGTATGCCCATGCCTTGTTGCCGATGCTGTCGCGGTTGTAGCAGAATTCTGCTATGCCAGAGCCCATATTGCCAAGGTCGTTGAGCGTGTAGCCAATCATGTATGGAACATCGGCAAGGGTGCCGTCGAGTGCTGCCTGGTCGAAGCTCTTGTTGGAAACGTAGCCATCGACGAGCGGGAACATTGGCATCCAAGCATTCTCGCCTGTGACTGCAGAATAGATGCCACCCACGGTGTGGATTGTCTCGGTTGAAGCTGCACGCATCTTCTCAAGAGAGTTGATTCCTGCCCAGTCGAGCACTTTCTTGTTTAGGTTGCCAGCGTCCTCGATAGACTTAGGAGCGAAACGGGCAGGGCTGGATGGCTGAGATGCAGTAGGAAGACCGCCTGCGCTCATGATGACTGCCTTGTGGAAGAGACCGCGTGCCAATGGCGACTCGCAGAGTGTGCGCACGCTGCCGCCGCCTGCGCTCTGGCCGAAGATGGTTACATTGTCAGGGTCGCCGCCGAACTGTGCGATGTTCTTCTTGATCCACTTGAGGGATTCTATCTGGTCGAGGATGCCATAGTTGCCAGACACGCCGTTAGGACTCTCGGCTGTGAGCTCTGGGTGTGTCATGAAGCCAAACACGCCAAGACGATAGTTGATGGACACGAGGACAACGTCTTTGTTTGCCCATTCCTGTCCATCGAACTCAGGCTCCGATCCCCAGCCTTCGCGATAGCCGCCGCCATGAATCCAGAGGGCAACTGGAAGCTTCTTGTCGGCTTGTCCAGGTGCTTTTGTCCACACGTTGAGGTAGAGGCAGTCTTCGCTGTATGGCGACTCTGCGCCATATCCCCATTCTGTGGCATATCCTCCAGGCAGATGAACAGACTGATAGCCAGGGTGCTCGAACTTGTCGGCAATCTTCACGCCCTCCCATGGAATGACTGGTTGAGGTGCTTTCCAGCGCAAATCCTTGATAGGTGGCGCTGCGTATGGAATGCCTCGATAGACGTACACTCCTTCGATGTCGGCGTAAACGCCCTGAACTTGACCGCCCTCAATTGTGAGGATTGGGTTTTCTGCTTTTTGCTGGCAACTGATCAGTGCTGCAGCAAGGACGAGCAGGCTGAGAATTACTTTTTTCATGATAGGTCAGTAATTGAGTTGTTAGTAAATAATAAATAGGTAATGTGTTCTGGCTTTTGAGACAAGCTAAATACTGCTTGATTGGATTTGAAACAAATCCTGTACAAAAGTATGTAATAGTTTGTAAATAATCAAATAATAATGAGCTTTTTTCTATGTGATGCCTTTTCGTTGTGCTCGATATCAGCAAATGAGCTTGTATGTGTGATGCATTTGTGAGTAAGCGATAGTAATAGTTGCATGAGAATAAGAGTGGATAGTCAATAGTTTTTCTTGGAAAGTTGGTGTTTCTTTGCAGTCAACTTGAGATTCCCTCAACAAAGGCGGGTAATAACTCTTGTTATATAGAAGTCGAAAGAGAAAAACAGATGGTATAACTTTATAAAAACAGTATTGACTATGAGAATGAAAATTGGAACAATGTCATTGCTGTGCATGATGCTGCAGCTTTGCTCGTGTTCATCAGGAAACATGGTGAACAACTCTACGGTGAATTCTTTAGACCTTGAGAAGTATCTTGGCACGTGGTATGAGCTTGCTCGCTTCGACCACGGATTTGAGCGTGGCATGAACAATTGCATCGCTGTCTATTCGATGAACGACGATGGAACGATTGCGGTGACTAACCGTGGCTTGAAGCGGGGAGAAGTAAAAGTGTCAAGCGGCAAGGCAAAGGTGACAGAAACGCCAGGTCTGTTGAGGGTTTCGTTTTTCTGGCCTATCTACTCCGATTATCGCGTGATGATGGTTGATGATGAGTATCAGTATGCTTTGGTGGGTGGCAGCAATAGCGACTATCTATGGATATTGGGTAGGCAGCCAGAGATGCCGGAGGATGTGAAAGATGTCATGCTGAAAGAGGCTCAGAAGAGAGGCTATAACATTTCTGCCCTGATCTGGGTGGATCAGAGCAGAAACTATGGATATGATAGTATGAGGTGAAAGCTTGATTTCCGATTTATCTTGTAAGGAACAAGCTAACTCTTACTTCATCTTGCTGATCATGTTTCCGAACAAGATATAGGAAGCATTTTGAGCCACAGTGCCTTCGTTCTGTCCCCAGTAGAAAGGCCAGTCGTCCTTGTTCTCAAGATAATCAGGCTGAAGCATCATCAGGCCAGGAACCACGCAACCTGGAATGAACGAGAAGTCGGAGCGATTGTTGCCGTATGCCATGTTCTTTGTATGCATGCCTACGCCAAGCACGAATGACTTGTTGTGGTCGGGATGGCAGCCGAAGAGGAAGTTTGCGCTGCGGAGCACATCGTCCTGAGTGATGATGTCAGGGAAGAGTTTGTTTGCATACCAGCAGTTGATGCCTTGTTGCACAATCTGTCCGTTGCTGCCCCAGCCGCCTCCGTAAGCTTGAACACCATAAGGATTGTCTTTCAGCATGTTGTCGAGTTGCTCACGATATTCGAGTACGTAAGGACGGAGCGATTTGACGAACTTCTTGCTCATGAGCGGTGCTGCCTGAATGGCGAGTGTGAGCATGCTGAGGTCGTGCTTGCCTGTGTTCTGACGACCACGAGCTGGAGACGCAAGAGCATCGAGAATATCCTTCTCGAAGTTCTTCAGATACGCCTTGTCGCCAGTGGCGTTGTACATGTGGTATGCAGGTTCGAGAAGCATGCTGCGACGGAATGACTGACTGTCGTTCCATATCTTTTCGGCCGCTTTCAGACAGCGATTGGAGAGTTCTGGGTTGTACTCCTTCAGAGCAAGAGCTGTGGCTGCAAGTCCGGTGAGAGTGCGCACGTCAAGCCCATCGTCGTGGTATGTGAACAGCCAGCGTTCATCGCCTGTGCCAAGCTTGTTGTCTGTGATGGAAGAAGGTTCGTCAAGACGATTGTACTGATAGAGAGTAGGGTGGTTGATGCCTCGGCAAGGGTGACCAATCTTCTCTACCATAGTGACGATTGGAAGCACGCCATGCTCCAAAAGCTGCAGCACGTCAGGAGTGCCATCAGGGAAGTGGATGTTCACGAACTTGTTCTTCTGATCCACCATTGTCTCGTCACGAGTCACCTTCATCTCATTCCATAGCTGAGCCAGCGAAAGAATAGTGGATGCATGAGCAGGACCCTCGATGTCGAAATCGCCAGCATCGAAGAAGCCACCAGCATCAAAACCGTCAATGTGCTCATAGTCCTTGTATGGAGAGAAAGACTCTGAACCCATTTGGAACATGTCGAAATGAGGAATGTTGACAGGAGCTTGAACCACGTCGTCGAGATGTGGCGCACCATGCCATACGCGGTAAGCCTCCTTCACCATCATGTGATCCATCTGCACTGGCATCCATGTGTCGAGCGAAGGGTACCAAACTTTTTCATACACGTCTGCTGATATAGGGAAAGAGTTGGTGCGCTGCTTTCCGTATTCAAGGAAATATATGCCAGGCTCAGTGATGTCGCTGAAGTCAGCTTTGGCATAGTTGTAGCGAGTGTATTTGCCCCAAAGCTCCACCTTAGCATCTTTCACACGAGCGATGGAGCCATCGTCGTTGACCTTGCACACAGTGAGAGTTGATTTCATCTGGTCGTTTACATCAAGCTCTATGATTGCCTCTTTCTTTTGCTGCGGCATGTAGCCAACCTGTGAGAAACCGACAACAGGTTCGCGCATCCAGTCGCTCACGGCATTAGGTGTCACAGTCCATTCCAGCACTTTGCCTGTCTTGCCAGAAGGCAAAAGGGAACGCAGGACAAACCAGCCGTTTTGAGCCAAAACGCGTCCGTCGTAGAGGGAAAGCTTTGTGTCGCTCGTCACGGTGATCATGTGCATAGGATCCTCTGGCGAGAGCACGAGCTTGTTTGCTTCAGCCATAGGCTTGGCTATGACGTATTCGTTGCGACCACGGAGGTCGGCGGTTATGAGGTCGTTGATTTGCTTTGTCTTCTCTGAAAGGGGGCGAAGCTCTGTGTCGTTGCTGACCGAGCGTGGGAAATAGAATGGCTTTCCATCTGCCATGTAAGAATGGTTCCAATATACAGTAGGAAGGAACTCAAGGTTGAAACCTGCTTTGCCTTCGAGGGAGGCTGGCACTGGGCTGTCTTGGTAAACTGCGATGGTGAAACCTTTGCCCTGCGGCACAACACGTATCTCTGTGTCGTAGTTGTACTCTTCGTAGTGAAGCTTCACGGTGATTTCGCCAGTGTCCTTGTTCACGGAGCGATTCTTGAGCACAGGCACAAGATCCCATTGCTCAGGAGTGTCGCTGAGACGCACACCACCATTGCCCACAGTCATTACGCCGTGGTGGATGATGTCGATGCCAGAACGCTTTTCATCGTAGAAGGCAGGTGAGAATGGATTGCTGTAAACCATAACGTTCACGCCTCGTGTTTCGAGATAATCCTTGTCGTTGAGACGGAGTTGCTGAGCATTGATGCTGCCGAGAGGCAAGCCTAATGCTAATAAGGCAATTGCGCTTGCCTTTGCTATTGGGTTAGTTTTCATTTGATAGATAGGTGATTTGTAGATTGCTTTTTTCCAAGGCAAAGATAATTAACATTTCAGAAACAAAAAGAATAAAACGATAGAAAAAAGCATTGTGAATGCGTTAAAACGAAAAACATTGTTTTAACTTTGCGAAAAGACCGTAGCTTATTAATATTTTTTCTTCATTTCTTTGAAAAACCAATTATTAAATTGTAACTTTGTCCGAAAATTAGTCAATATGTAAGATTTATGATTAAGGATTTCCATAAAACGGCTATTATTGCTGGTGAACGATACGTTAGCTACACAGAACTTTTGCAGCGCATCACTCTCTTCGGTCAGCACACTTCTCAGCAGAAGCGAGCAAAGACGATTTTGCTGGCTGAGAACCGTGAGGGATGGATATACGTGCTGTTTTCTGTATGGCTGAACCGAGGCATCCTCGTGCCTGTTGATGCCACTGCCACAGAGAATGATGTGGCTTACATCCTGAAGGACTGTCAGCCGGAGTGCATCTGGACAACGGTGAAGAAGGCAGAGACGGCTCGCGTGGCTATGGAGATTGCTGGCGTGAATGTGCCTATCAAACTGATAGATGACTATGAGCAGGTGCCTATACCTGAGGACACGAAGCCTGCTGAGATTGCTTACGACACGGATGACACAGCGGTGATAATCTACACATCTGGCACTACGGGCATGCCTAAGGGCGTGATGCTCTCGTTCGGCAATTTGTTTGCCAATGCCGACTCGGTGTGCAAGGAAGTGCAGATATTCACTACAGAAACACGCACATTGGTTCTCTTGCCGCTTCATCACGTATTGCCTATGCAAGGCACAGCCATCATTCCTATTATGATGGGCAGCGGCGTGGCGATTTCGCCATCGATGAATGCTGCTGACATCATGCAGACATTGAAGCGAGGCAAGATAAGCATCATCGTGGGTGTGCCTCGTTTGTATCAGACGCTCTTCCGCGCTATGAAGACCAAGATTTTTGCGAACTTCCTCACGCGCGGATTATATAATATGTGTCACGCTTTGCAATGGCGCTGGCTCAGCAGATTGATATTCCGCTCGGTGCGCACTGCGATGGGTGGTCATATCAAGTACTGCGTGAGTGGCGGCGCAGCTCTGGACAAGGAGATTGGCATGGGCATGAAGACTCTCGGTCTTGATGTGCTGGAGGGGTACGGCATGAGCGAGACGGCTCCTATCATTGCCTTCACTCGTCCTGATGACATCGTGCCTGGATGCGTGGGCAAGCCTATGCCATCGGTGGATGTGGTGATAAAGAATGGCGAGATTTGCGCTAAGGGCCCAAACGTGATGCAGGGTTATTATAACCGACCAGAGGAGACTGCGGCAATGTTTGACGAGGAGGGATGGCTGCACACAGGCGACTTGGGGTCGTTCGATAATCATGGTCGCTTGTACATCACTGGCCGCACGAAGGAGATCATCGTGCTGAGCAACGGCAAGAACGTGAATCCTACTGAGATTGAGTTCAAGTTGGAGAAGCATGACGACATTGTGAAGGAAGTGGGTGTGATACAGGATGGCGATATGCTGAAGGCTATCATCGTGCCTCAGCCGGAGTGGGTGAATGGGCGTGACGACGAGGCTGTGGAGGTGGCTCTGAAGCGTGAGTTGCTTGAGCCTTACAACCGTGAGGTGGCGCCATACAAGAAACTGATGTCGCTCTTTGTGTATCACGGCGATTTGCCTCGCACGAAGCTGGATAAGTTGCAGCGCTTCAAGCTTGTGGCTCTCGTCACAGCAGGTGAGCATACAGACAAGAATCAGAGAAAGACGGTGGTTGAGCCTGCATTCCCAGAGTATAAAGTGATTAAGCAGTTCATTCAGCAGGAGAAGAACTGTCCTGTGAAACCAACAGACCATCTGGAGACGGATCTTGCTTTCGATTCGCTCGACAAGGTGGGTTTGCAGGGATTCCTTGAGAAGACATTTGGCATGGAGGTTACGGCGGAGAAGCTGGGCAGCCTTCGCAACGTGCTTGAGATAGCAGAGTGGGTGGCTGACTACAAGACTCGCATCGAAGTGGAGGAGATTGATTGGAACAAGATCATGAATGAGCCTACCAACCATCTCAACCTCCCTGGCACATGGGCAGATGACGTGCTTATTGTCTGGCTCACAAAATTGTGGTTCAAGATGTATCATCGCATTGAGGGATCTGGCATGGAGAATATTCCAGACAAGGGCCCATTCATTCTTGCGCCAAACCATCAGTCGTTCCTTGATGGCATGTTTGTGGTCAGCTTCATTCAGACTCATCACATCCGCAAGACTTATTTCTTTGCTAAGGAGAAGCATGTGCGTCAGCCGCTTGTGCGCTCGATAGCAAGTCGCCATAATGTGATTGTGATGGAACCGTCGAACCTGAAGGTGTCTATCCAACGCATGGGCGAGGCACTGAAGCAGGGCAATAATGTGATCATATTCCCAGAAGGAACTCGTACGGATACGGGTGACTTGGGCGAATTCAAGAAGACATTCGCAATCCTCGCCAAGGAACTCAACGTGCCTATTGTGCCAGTGAGCATTCAGGGTGCATACGATGCGATGCCTAAGCATAGCAAGGTGATTCGTCCGCTGAAGATCAAGGTGAACTACCTTCCTTCCATCTCCTGCAAGGAGGGCGAGAGCTACGACTCGCTTGCCGACAGGGTGCGTACGGCAATTGAGAATGATCAGCGCAGAATATGAAATGAGACATAGATTAGAAACGGCGTGGCAATCACTGTCACGCCGTTTCCTTGTCAGAGTTGATGTTGTTTGTAGTGGCTGTTATTTCTCGGAAAACTGATCCTTGCTCGCGCCACATACCGGGCAAGTAAAGGTTGCTGGCAGCTCTTCAAATGGAGTGCCTGGTGCTATGCCCTTTCGGGGCATGCCTGCTGATGGGTCATACACCCACCCGCACACGTTACATACATGCTTTTTCATTGTCTTGTTTTTTTAGAAGATTGATAAATACATGAATTTTAATGAAATCGCTGCAAAGATACGCACAAAACGATTTCATTCCACATTTCTCCATTCAAAAAACAGACATGTAACATAAGGGAGAAGCATAGCTGAGAAAGTGCACTGAAGTGAAAAAGAAGAAAGTACAGAAAAAGAAACGAGTGAAGCAGGTGGAGTTGCTTCACTCGTTTTGTTTATTGTTTCTTCTTTCCGAATGCGAAAGGCAGACAGAGTGCCGTGGCAAATAGGATGGAGTAGATCAGGGATGAGAGCTCTGGGGAACAGAAGCGCATTGCAAAGTTGTAGATGGCGGTGTTTATGCCAACGATGTACATGACGGAGCATAGCATCTCGCTGAGGATGTACACAGCGAAAGCATGGCGGCCAACGTTGCCGAATGGCTTGAGGATTCGGGTGAGGAATGGGGCGTTGAGCAGGACGAGGAGCACTGAGCCTATGCCGCAAGTGAGGAGGGCGTAGGATGGTGTCCAGAGGCGCTTGTTGAGCGGAACCCACTGATTGAGAAGGATGCCGGCAATGAGTATGATGACACCAAGGCAGAGGATGTTGCGCAGTCGGATATCCATTGGCGACTTGCTCTTGGCGAATACTCCGACAGTGGCACCGATGAGAACATGGCCAATGGATGGGATGACGCCAAGGAGACCTTCAGGATCGATAGGGCTTTTGTGGTAGAGGTGCGCCTCGCCAAAGAGAGTGCGATCGACAATGCACAGTATGTTGGTTTCGCTTTCTTCAAATCCGTTGCCAAGGAAAAGTATGAGTGTATAGACGGCAAATAATGAAATTGCGAGGGTGAGTAGCCATTTGGCTTTGTTCACTGCGAGCAGGATGAGAGACACGATGCCGTAGGAGAGGGCGATGCGCTGGAGCACGCCCCAGATGCGGAGGTCGGCCAAGAGTGCTGACGGAGTGAGGAGTATGGAGGGGTTCCACATGCAGGTGTCCCAAGCATGGAGCGCAACACCTACGAGGAAGAGTTTGAGGGTGCGCAGCAGTATGCGTACAACATTCTCGTGGGTTGGGGCAAAGTGAGTTTTGCTCAAAGCAAGGTATGCCGAGACGCCAACTATGAAAAGGAATGAAGGAAACACGAGGTCGCACAGCGTGAAGCCATGCCATTGGCTATGGTTCATCTGCGAGTATTGATAGTCGCCAATACCGTTGTTGACCATTATCATTAGGAATACTGTTAAGCCTCGCAAGATATCAAGGCTTTCAAGTCTTTTCTTCATATTTGTTATTTGTTAAAAACGTTCTTAAAGATGTCAATAGGATTGCCTTGAGCCTTGTCGGAGTAGCTGTTGCGTTCTTTTGTCCAAGGCTCCTCGATAGCATACCAATCAATGCTGGCAGCCGGATTGCCAGCAGTAGGTGTAGAGCTGTTGCCCACAGGAAGAACTGGCAATTTGCCATCCAATTCATCTTCAAGCATCTGCAGATAGTGCTTCCAGCGAGGATAGTAGAAGTCGCGAAGAATGCCGCTCCATTCCTTGTGAGCGTAGTCGCGCAGTCCACCTGTGTCGGCACAGTAGCGATTGCCCCAAGTTGTAATCTGCACTCGGGCATTCCATTCGTACAAAGCTTTCTCCTCATCAGTCTTGCCGCACGAGCGAGCCTGATTAATCCACGTGCCCACACAGAACTCTGGACGAGTGGCAAGGAGGCTGTCCTGCTTCAGTATCAGAGAGAGGAACTCCTCTTTGTGTGCCTTGAAAGCCTTGCGGTCAAACGACTTGAAGTCTGCCACCATCTGGTTATACACAATGCGTCCTTTGTCTGCTATCGCCTGACGGCACACATCCACAAGATCGTACTCGAAGTTGTCATTTCCCTTCATCAGGTCTGCCAAAGCGACATAGAGCATAGCGGCCTGTATAGTAGAGTTTGGGTCGTAGTAGTTTGTCATCTTGCTCCACGATGATGCCTGGAAGCACTCAAGCGAAGGGCGTGAGCAGAACACGCTCTCGTGAGGTCCCTGCTGATTGTTGCCTTCTGGGCAATTGTATATGCCATTTGCCAATAGTTGCCATGCTGCCATCAGATAGTTGTATGGGTTGTGGTGCTCAATCGTGGCCTTATTTATCTTCTCCTCTGTCAATCCGTAGCGAGCCATGAAATACTCTCTCACCCAGGTCTGCTTGTCTATCTTATCCTTTCGCCAAGGCAACTCGCTCATCATCTCATACATGATTGGGTTTGTGCCCAATCCTTCCATAGTGAATCCCCATCCCTTCATGTGACGATTGTAGTCCTTGCATGCTGTGTAGTAGTTATTGATTAACTGATCCATTCTGCCATGCATACCCACATTTGCGCCAAAGTTCTCCAGCAAACAGAACAGCCAGTCGTGTTCCCCATACCCCTTCTCGCGATACCAAATCGAATTCTTGGCTCCATACTGCGGACGGCATTCGCTGAACAAATCCAGCACCAGTACATCGCCCGAAGGCAGCGCATCGAGCATCTCTGGGCGAGGATTCTCGCTCCATCCCTGCACCACCCATGTTGAGTGCTCATTGCCATACTGCTTCATAGCCCTAAGTATCTCCTTGCCTGCCTCGCCAATGTCCAGATCCTCAGGCAAGTTAGATGCCTCGTGGAACGGGTCAATTGAGTAGTATTCTGCGCTTCCATACAGCTTCTTCGTCTCCTCGTAGAACAGCTTGGCATATTCATCAAATGCTGAGTCGCCAGGATAGATGACTCCAGGACGGGTAAATCCATTCCATAATTGAAGAGTAGATTGATTGCTTTCGCCCGACTGATTGCTATCCTCTATCGTTGCGCTCATTACCTTTCCGTCCTTGCGAAACGATGGACACATGCCGCTATATCCTGGCAATACGGGCTTCATGCCCAACTCCTTCATTCTCTTGATGATCTGTTTTTGCAGAGTCTCTTGGCGTGCGTACCAAGAGTCGGGATTTGGACCTCCCCAGCCTTCAAGATTGTTCATCTCCCACCATGCTAAGAATGCAGGGCCAGGAATGAACTTGTCTATGTCGTCCTTCGAATACCCCAGCTTTGTCAGCATATTCCTCCACACGCATTCATGCCCAACAGCAGCTAAAGGCATGTTGATGCCGTGCAGAGCCATCCAGTCAATCTCCTCCTGCCATCTGTTCCAATCCCAGAAAGGCATGGAGTATGAGAATGTGCAATAGTTGAAGTCGTACCTCATCTTGAGGTCAGTCTCGTGACGTTCCTTCTGTTTCACAGCAGGCAGAACCTTTGGCAGCGCTGCGTGCATCTGATTCCACGAAAGGTGAATGCCGGCATGGTATTTCAGATACCAATTCACGCCCACTGCGATGTTGACATACGTGTTGCCGCGCACTACAACTTTGTTGCCCTTCTGATCGAGTTCAAAGAAGTCCTTGTCGCATCTCTGCAGTTCTGTCACGAACTTGCCCGATGCGCCCTTGTCGATGCGTTCCAGCAAATCAGATATAGGCGACGCAAAGCATGCGGTGCATACGGATAATACAAATAGAATAGTAATCGATATTTTTTTCTTCATGGTTAGTATAGTTTCTGAGGCAAAGATACACACATTTATTTATATATACAATTTGTGAATTGTATTTCTTGCCTAAAATTTGGTGATGTCGAGAGAAAATCGTTACTTTGTGGAAAAATAGCATTATGGAAATAATCATTGCATTGATAGCACTAGCAGCCGGTCTTGTGATCGGATACCTCTTCGCCTCAAACAAGAAAGCATCACTCATAGCTAAGAATGAGATGCTTGAGCAGGCAAATGCTCGCCAGATGGAAGAAGCAAACAAGCGTCTTGACGACCTCAAGCAACAATACGCCCAGCACCTTGCCACAGTTGATGCTCAGTACGAGCGTGAGCTTGACGATGTGAAAGCACTCCATCTGAAACAGATGGACGACCTTCGTGCTCATCTTTCGGAGCAGATGGACCTTCAGCGCAAGCAGAATGAATTGCAGATGAGTCTCATGCGTGAGCAGATGAGCAACACGAGCGAGCGCATCCTGCGCGAGCGAAGCGAACAGCTCACAGCAACAAACAAAGAGCAGCTCTCAGCCATCCTCAATCCTCTCAAGTCGGAGATATCGCTCATGAAAGAGACCGTAGATAAGAGCGGTCGCGAACATGCCACATCGATGGAGCGACTCGATGCCAGCATCAAGGCTAATATGGAACGTGCCAACGAACTCAGTCAGCGTGCTGACAAGCTCGCCCAGGCACTGATTGGCGACAACAACAAGACGCAAGGCGATTTCGGCGAACTCCGCCTGAAGCAGATATTGGAGGATATGGGACTCGAAGAGGGAACTCAGTTTGAGGAGCAATCCACGATGAAAGACTCCAATGGCAATACTATCTATGAAGAAGATGGCCACCGCCTTATCCCAGATGTTATCCTCCATTTCCCCGACCAGCGCGATGTCATCATTGACTCCAAGATGTCCCTCACCGCATACGTCGATTATCAGAACGCACAGACCGATGATGAGCGCCAGATTGCGTTGAAGCGACACATTGCCAGTGTTCGTGCTCATGCAAACGAACTATCGAAAAAGAACTACAGCAAATACATAAAAGAGGGTAGAGGCAAACTCGATTTCGTGCTGATGTATGTGTTTCAGGAGAGTGCCCTCCAGCTGGCGCTTGTCAATGATACGACTCTCTGGAAAGAGGCCTACGACAAGGGGGTTATCATCTCTGGCAGCCAGAACCTGTATATGATGCTTCGCGTGCTTGAAATGACTTGGAAGCAGGTGCGTCAGGTTGAGAATCAGCAGAATATCATGGAGTGTGCCAATACCATCATCGATCGTGTGCAACTCTTCTACGAGCGTTTCCTCAAGGTGGAAGAACAGCTTGACAAGACGAAGAAAGCATTTGAAGACGTGAAAACAGTCACGGCTCCGTCGGGCCCAAGCATTACAACGGTGGCAAGCAAGTTGCTGAAGTTTGGTGCGAAGGAGAACCCAAAGCGCAAGCAGAAATTGCCAAGCGTGGATGAAGGCGAGATAATGATAGAAAGTAAACCTGAAGAACAATAAGCACTATGAAGATAGGTATCTACGGAGGCAGTTTCAATCCTGTCCACAAAGGACATACGCAGTTGGCAGAATCGCTTGTCCGTCAAGGACTTGTTGATGAGGTGTGGCTATTAGTCTCTCCTCTCAATCCCTTGAAGCAGAGCAGCAGCTCGGAAATCGCAGCCTACGAGCATCGTCTCATGATGGCAGAGCTTGCCATTGCAGGCAAGGAAGGGCTTCGTGTGTCCGACTTCGAGAGCCATCTTCCGATTCCTTCCTACATGGTCAACACTTTGACAGAGCTGAGCAAAGCCTATCCTATGCACCAATTCGTGCTCGTCATTGGAGCAGACAATTGGGAAAGCTTCCCGCATTGGTATCAATCGAAAGAGATACAAAACAACTATCGCATCCTTGTCTATCGAAGACCCGGATGCGACATCGACGAGGAATCACTCTCGCCATCTGTGCAGGTTGTTACCACACCATTATTTGATATCAGTTCCACTCAAATTCGCAACTCCATAGCGCAAGGCACACCTCTCACCGAATGGGTTGACGAGAAAGTTGCTGATTACATCTTTAGAGAGAAGTTGTACTGCCAATCCCCTCTCTCTGTCTAACCGCCTCAAACAGCAATATCGCAGTAGAAACACTCACATTCAAGCTGTCCAATCTGCCGAGCATAGGGATGCGAATGTGTGCATCTGCCACTTGGCGCCAAGCATCGGTGAGACCTGTTGATTCTGTTCCCATCACGATGGCTGTGCCACGCTTCATGTCTGTATTGTAGTATAAATGAGAGTCTTGCAATTGGGCTGTGAGGATCTGTATGCCTTTTTCTTTCAGGAATGCAATGCACTCTTCCGAACTGCACGCCACGCACTGCACGCTGAAAATGCCACCTATCGATGAACGAATCAGATTAGGATTATATAAATCGGTCAACGGATCGCACACAATCACCGCATCGGCATTTGCAGCATCGGCGCTGCGCAGTATGGCACCAAGATTTCCTGGCTTCTCCACGCTTTCAAGCACAACGATGAGCGGATTCTCGCTTAGGGAAAGGTCGTTGAGCGTCCTTTCCTTAACTTTCACTTCGGCGATGATTCCCTCGGTGCCACCACGATATGCAACCTTGTCATATACATTGCCCGAGACGGCAAAGCAGCGTGTTCCTGCAGGAACAGCAACAGGCAGAGCCTCGTCTTCCTCAATGCCGAGGATGGCAGGGCAGAAGAAAATGGTGTCGATCTCATAGCCGCCATCTATGCAATGCTGCAGTTCGCGCTGACCTTCTATCACGAAGAGTCCTTCCTTGCGACGCTCTGACGACTTCTGCTGCAGGGCAAGCAGTTTCTTCACCTTCGGATTCTGTGCACTTGAAATTATCTCAATCATATTTGTTCTATTCTACGTTCTTCTGTCTTCACTTAATATGGTGCAAAAGTACGCCAAATGTTTTGAATATGAAAATATATTTGTGTTTTTTTGCGTGACGATGGCGTGAGCCACTTTTCTTTTCTATTTGTTTCTGCACTTGGCACATACGCCTTTTACGATGTAATTGATGGTGTGAGGGTGGAAGCCATCTGGCAGATCAACTATCGGAACAGGCACATTGTCAATGCAGTATGTCTTGTTGCACGATTCGCAATAGAAGTGCACGTGTTGGTCGTGGAGCGAATGCTCATGCTCACCGAGGCACATTTCGTATTTCAAGCTGCCGCTGCCATCCTCAATAGCGTGTACAAGATCGTGCTCAAGAAAGAGGGTGAGGGTGCGGAAAATGCTTGACTTGTCGAGCGTCGCGATCTTGTCTTCCAGATCGGCAATGCTGGCAGGGTGGCTTGAATGGGCAAGCGTGCGCAGCACGAGAATGCGATTTGCCGTAGGCTTAATCTGGCGACTCTCAAGTTTGTGGATTATCTCTTCGGTTTCCATATTCATGATTGTGATCTATAATTTCCATCTCAGTTGCACTTGCAGGTCTTCGCGATGGTTGGCATCAATGAGGTCGAGTCCTGTGCCGATGGTGTCTTTATTTATATAATGTGTAGCACCCAGTTTGGCTGTGATGAAGAACGTGTCCTTCTTCAATGGGAGGGTGGCGAGAAGCGTGGCGCGAATGCCTTTGTAGTAGTATGACGAAAAACCGAAAGCATAGAGCAATGACGGCTCATAGGCATAGACGCGTGAGTCGTAGCTGTCGGTGTTGAAGTATGTCACTCCAAGGTCGATGTGCGCTTTGCTTGATGGCTTTTGCCAGCGTATGTTTTCGCATAAGGCAAAGCCCGTTTCGTCATCGTCGCCAAAATGCGTGAATACTCCAGTTGCTAAAGTCTTGAGTGTTATGCTGTTGGAAAGGGCATAGTTCATTTGCAGTTTCAGGTTGTGGTTAGTCTTGTATTGAAGCACAGTGCCATTGCTTCCGGCAAATTCATAATCTCGCTCCTTCGACTTCGCTCTGTATCGCACTACGAAAGAAAGGTTCTGCCTTGGCGTGTATTCCATTTGTGCCATGCCTTCCACTCCGTATGAGCTATCGCTGACTTGGTATTTCAGCCAAGGGAAATACATGAAGTCGGCGTAGGCATCGAGCTTGATGTTGGGAAAAGATTGTGACGCCCAGCCAATGAATAGTCCTTCTTCGTTCTGCACGGACGAGTTCTCGCCAAAGGCTTTGCCATTGAGACTCACGAATTTAGCACCATAATATCTGCCAATCACCGTCAGGGCATTGCTGCCGTTCACTCTCCATCGCAGAGTGTTGAGGCTTGCCAATCCGCTTTGATTGCCGTCTTTCGTTCCCTCGTCAGGATTGTAGAAGCCAGAGGCATTGCTCATCGCTGTTTCGCCTGTGAACGTGATTCGCTTGAAGCGGTAGCCGTATGCAACGCTGCCTACGATAAAGTCCTGACCTTGAGCATTGTACAGCCTGTAGAGCGCACTCTTTGAGCTATGGTTGGGGGCCAATGGCGTGTCGAGGTGTGTGGCAACAAGCGAGGCTGATAGTTGCAGAGCATCTTTGTCCCAATGCACGTTGCCTCCTATGTTCGTTATGCCGATATTGCCATCTTTGCTGCGCTCTAATTTTGTGCGGTGCAAGCCATCGGTTTTCTGTGATGTGATGCCGAGCGAGTCGTTGCGGAATGTGCCGTCAGCATTCTGGTATGAGGCAAAGGCAGAGGCAAGCGTATTGCCCAGTTTCAGCGTGGCTGCACCGCCAGTCAGATAGCCTGCTTCCGCAGTGGATGAGTGCTTGGTTATTCCTGCGTCCATCCTGCCCGTTTGGCTGAGCATCATCATCTTGCCGTATCGTGCAGAGGTGTTGATGGCAAGACCTTGTCCGAAACTGATTCTGTAGTCGCCCACAATGGCACGATGCACAATGCCCATGTCCTTCAGCATAACATGTCCAGACACATAATCAATGCCCCTCTCGCCAGCATCCTTCTCCATCTGCACTCCTGCATTTAGGTGGTTGAGGCTCAAAAGGGAATATCTCAGCGAATGATGAAACTTGT
>JAZRYI010000016.1:0-8753 GCA_045600665.1 Bacteroidaceae bacterium | reverse complement strand
TTGCTTTACAAAGGTTGGCGGAGTTTCACGAAGAATAGAAAGACACAAATCAAACAGGCTACAAACTTACATGACGACTTTACATCACCATGCACATGGTGGTGCAAAGCCGTATGGAGATAATGGGCCTGAATAGTTACTTTTTATCGAAGAATGACATATTTGCCTTTCATTTATAAAAAATAATGCTGCAGAACACGGTATTTTGAAATAAATACGTAACTTTGCACGACATTTATAAAATGATTGCATCATTCCTTACTGCGAGTCATGGCATGTACGCTAATGCTGAGTGAAGGATGGCAACGACAAGAAACACAAAGACACAATAGGTAAAAGAACAACATGGAACCACTAAAACACGAATGCGGAGTTGTTATGATACGTTTGCGCAAGCCGTTGGAGTATTATCAAATGAAGTACGGAACGTGGATGTATGGAATGAATAAGCTCTATCTCATGATGGAGAAACAGCACAACAGAGGCCAGGAAGGAGCGGGCATCTCTTGTGTGAAACTCGCAGCTAATCCTGGCGAAGAATACATGTTTCGTGAGAAGGCTCTCGGTTCGGGTGCCATCACCGAGATATTTGCCAATGTTCATAAGCATTTCCAAGACTATCCTATTCAGAAAGTCTCTGATGCTGCTTTTGCTAAGAAGAATCTCCCTTTTGCTGGGGAGCTTTATATGGGCCACCTCCGGTACTCAACTACCGGCAAGAGTGGTCTTTCTTTTGTCCATCCGTTTCTGCGACGCAACAACTGGAGAGCGAAGAATCTCTGTTTGTGCGGCAACTTCAACATGACGAATGTGGATGAGTTCTTTGGAGAGATTGCAAAGACTGGACAGCATCCACGCATCTACAGCGATACTTACATTATGCTTGAGCAAGTTGGCCATCGTCTCGATCGTGAATCAGAGAGACTCTGGCAAGAAGCTCACGATCGTGGTCTTGAAGGCTACGACATTACTGACTACATAGAAGAGAACATACAGATGGAGAACGTGCTTCGCACTTCTGCCCCTCTTTGGGATGGTGGCTATGTGGTGTGCGGTCAGACAGGCAGCGGAGAGATGTTCTCTATGCGCGACCCTTGGGGCATTCGTCCTGCATTCTGGTACATGGACGACGAGATTCTTGTTGTGGCAAGTGAGCGCCCTTGCATCCAGACTGCGCTTGACCTTGATTGCGAGCAGATACATGAGCTGAATCCTGGCGAAGCCGTAGTGGTGAACAAGTATGGCGATGTTCGCTTCTCGCAAATCATAGAACCTAAGGAAAACCAACGCTGCTCGTTTGAGAGAATCTATTTCAGCCGAGGCAGCGACCGCGATATTTATAAAGAGAGGAAAGCGCTGGGAAGCCAGTTGGTTGAGCCTATCCTGAAGGCAATAGATGGCGATGTTGAGCATACTGTATTCTCTTTCATCCCTAATACCGCAGAGGTGGCATATTATGGCATGACCGATGGCTTCAAGCAGTACATGCACGAGAAGAAAATCAAGGCGTTGCTTGAACTCGACCACAAGCCTTCGGAGGAAGAGATAAGAAGCATCATCGACCCACAAGTGCGAACAGAGAAGGTGGTGCTGAAGGATATCAAGCTGCGCACGTTCATCACAGAGAGCGATAGTCGCAACGACCTTGCAGCTCATGTGTATGACATCACATACGGCAGCGTGGTGCCTCATGTTGACAACCTTGTTGTGATTGATGACTCTATCGTGCGTGGAACTACTCTCCGCGAAAGCATCATACGCATTCTCGACCGTCTGCACCCAAAGAAGATTGTGATCGTGAGCTCTTCTCCTCAGGTACGCTATCCTGATTACTACGGCATCGACATGAGCAAGATGAGCGAGTTCATAGCGTTCAAGGCTGCAATCGAATTGCTCAAAGACAAGAACAAGGAACAGCTCATCTACCGAGTGTATCAGAAGTGTAAGGCACAGGTCAATTCTCCAAAAGAGCAGATGGTGAACTACGTGAAAGAGATTTATGCGCCATTCACAGATGAAGACATCTCTCGCAAGATGGTTGAGATGCTTCGTGCGCCAGGCGTCACAAGCGATATAGAAATTGTATATCAGAGCATTGAAGGCTTGCATAAGGCTTGTCCTGATCATCCTGGCGACTGGTATTTCTCTGGCGACTACCCTACTCCTGGCGGTGTTCGTTTGGTTAACCAAGCATTCATCAATTACGTAGAGCAACTCTATCTGAACGAGCAAGCTGCAAAATAAGAAGAATAAAAACACAATAATAAACATATAAGAAAATGAGAAACGTAACACTTATCTTAGACGATGGCACCGAGTTCCACGGCAAGAGTTTCGGATACGAGAAACCTGTGGCTGGTGAAGTTGTGTTCAATACAGCAATGATGGGCTACCCAGAGAGCTTGACCGACCCATCATACGCAGGTCAGTTGATGGCTCTCACATATCCACTCGTTGGAAACTATGGCGTGCCAGAATTCTGCACAGAGGATAACGGCATCGCCACATTCATGGAGAGCGACAAGATTCACGCAGAGGCAATCATCGTGAGCGACTACAGCACAGAGTATTCACATTGGAATGCAAAGGAAAGTCTTGCTGACTGGTTGAAGCGCGAGCAAGTGCCTGGCATCACAGGCATCGACACTCGTCAGCTTACTAAGGTGCTTCGTGAGCATGGTGTTATGATGGGAAAGATTGTATTCGATGATGAACCGGACAACATTCCTACGGCACAGTACGAAGGTGTTAACTATATTGCAAAGGTAAGCTGCAAGGAAGTGATTACATTCAAGCCTGAGGACATGAAGGAAGGCAATGTTGAGGCTCTCAAGCACGTAGTGGGAAAGAACATTGGCAAGAAGGTTGTGCTTGTTGACTGCGGCGTGAAGAACAACATCATTCGTTGTCTTTTGAAGCGCGGCGTGGAGGTGATTCGCGTGCCTTGGAACTACGACTTCAACCAGCTTGAGTTCGACGGTCTTTTCCTTGCCAATGGTCCTGGCGACCCTGACACAGCGGTTGATGCCGTAGAGAATATCAAGAAGTTCCTTGCAAATCCGAAGGTACGTCCTTGCATGGGCATATGCATGGGCAATCAGCTTCTTTCAAAGGCGGCTGGAGCATCAATCTACAAGCTCAAGTACGGACACCGTTCGCACAATCAGCCTGTGCAGCAAGTTGGTACCACTCGGTGCTTCATCACTTCGCAGAATCATGGCTATGCTGTTGACAACAACACTCTTCCTGCCGATTGGGAGCCACTTTTCATCAATATGAACGATGGCTCTAACGAAGGCATCAAGCACAAGACAAATCCTTGGTTCTCAGCTCAGTTTCACCCAGAGGCAGCTTCGGGACCAGTCGATACAGAGTTCTTGTTCGACGATTTTGTGAAACTCCTATAGAATCTATAAAACCTATAGAATCTATAGCAACTATAGAGCCTATAGGATCCTATAGAACCTATAAACAATTCAACCGATACAACAATGAATAATACAAACATAAAGAAAGTCCTGCTCCTCGGATCAGGCGCACTCAAGATTGGTGAAGCTGGCGAGTTCGACTATTCTGGCTCTCAGGCACTCAAAGCCTTGAAGGAAGAAGGCATCGAAACTGTCCTCATCAATCCAAACATTGCCACCGTGCAGACATCGGAAGGCGTTGCCGACAAGATCTACTTCTTACCAGTCACTCCATTCTTCGTAGAGAAAGTGATCCAGAAGGAAAAGCCACAAGGCATTCTCCTTGCTTTCGGCGGCCAGACAGCACTCAACTGCGGCGTTGCTCTCTACGAGCAGAAGATTCTGGAGAAGTATGATGTTCAAGTGCTTGGCACACCTGTACAAGCAATCATAGATACTGAAGATCGTGAGCTCTTCGTGAAGAAGCTTGATGAGATTGATGTGATGACTATCAAGAGCCAGGCTTGCGAAACAATTGAAGAGGCTCGCGAGGCAGCAAAGGGACTTGGCTATCCAGTCATCATTCGTGCGGCATACGCCCTTGGTGGACTTGGTTCTGGCTTCTGCGACAACGAGGAAGAGCTTAACAAGCTTGCAGAGAAAGCATTCTCATTCTCGCCTCAGGTACTTGTGGAGAAGTCGCTCAAGGGATGGAAAGAGATTGAGTATGAAGTTGTTCGCGACCGCTTCGACAACTGCATCACAGTCTGCAACATGGAGAACTTCGACCCGCTCGGCATCCACACAGGCGAGTCAATCGTTATCGCTCCATCGCAGACGCTCACAAACTCAGAATATCATAAGCTTCGTGCGCTTGCCATCAAGATTATCCGCCACATCGGCATCGTGGGTGAATGTAATGTGCAGTACGCATTTGATCCAGAATCAGAGGATTATCGCGTGATTGAGGTCAATGCTCGCCTATCTCGCTCTTCTGCGCTTGCATCAAAGGCGACAGGCTATCCGCTTGCTTTTGTTGCTGCTAAGCTTGGTCTTGGCTACGGCTTGTTCGACTTGAAGAACTCTGTCATAAAGACAACATCTGCTTTCTTCGAGCCTGCGCTTGACTACGTTGTCTGCAAGATTCCTCGCTGGGATCTTGGCAAGTTCCGTGGCGTTGACCGAGAACTTGGTTCGTCAATGAAGTCGGTTGGTGAGGTAATGGCTATCGGCCGCACATTCGAAGAGTCAATTCAGAAAGGCCTTCGCATGATTGGTCAGGGTCTTCATGGCTTCGTTGGCAATAAGGAGCTTCAGATTGAAGACATAGATGCTGCTCTTAAAGCCCCAACCGACAAGCGAATCCTTGTTGTTGAGAAGGCTATTCACCAGGGCTACACTATTGACCAGATTCACGATCTCACAAAGATTGACAAGTGGTTCCTTCAGAAGCTTCAACACATCTACAACACATACGGCGAGCTTCAGCGTTGCGGTTCTCTGAAGGGAGTTGGGGTTGAGCTTATGCGCAAGGCTAAGGTGCAAGGATTCACAGACTTCCAAATCTCTCGTGCCGTAGGTCTTGAAGGTCAGATTGACCAGGAAGAGGCAATCAATATCGTTCGCAACCATCGCAAGAAGATGGGTGTCACTCCTGTGGTTAAGCAGATTGACACGCTCGCTGCAGAATATCCTGCTCAGACAAACTACCTCTACGTCACTTATTCTGGCGTGGCTCACGACATCGAATACGAAAACGATGGCAAGTCAATCATCGTGCTTGGTTCTGGTGCTTATCGCATCGGTTCATCTGTTGAGTTCGACTGGTGTGGTGTTCAGGCACTTAACACAATCCGCAAAGAGGGCTATCGCTCTATCATGATCAACTACAACCCAGAGACAGTATCAACCGACTACGACATGTGCGACCGTCTCTACTTCGACGAACTCACCTTTGAGCGTGTGCTTGACATCATCGAGCTTGAGACACCTCATGGCGTGATTGTTTCCACAGGTGGTCAGATTCCTAACAACCTCGCTATGCGTCTGCACGAAGAGAATGTTCCTATCCTCGGTACAACTCCTGAGAGCATCGACAACTGCGAGGACCGTGACAAGTTCTCACAGCTCTGCGACCGTCTTGGCATCGACCAGCCAGAATGGGCAGCTCTTACAAGCATGGACGACATCAACGAGTTCATCGACAGAGTAGGTTTCCCTGTTCTCGTTCGTCCTTCTTACGTACTCTCTGGTGCAGCCATGAACGTATGCTCAAACCAGGACGAGCTGGAGCGTTTCCTCAAGCTTGCAGCCAATGTGAGCAAGAAGCACCCTGTCGTTGTGAGCAAGTTCATTGAGCATGCAAAGGAGATTGACTTTGACGCTGTGGCTAAGGATGGCGAAATCATTGCATACGCAATCTCTGAGCACATCGAGTTTGCTGGAGTTCACTCTGGCGACGCCACTCTCCAGTTCCCTCCTCAGAAGCTATATGTTGAGACAATGCGCCGCATCAAGAAGATTTCTAAGCTCTTGGCTAAGGAACTGAACATCTCAGGTCCATTCAACTGTCAATATATGGCAAAGGACAACGACATTCTTGTTATCGAGACAAACCTTCGTGCATCACGTTCATTCCCATTCGTAAGCAAGGTGCTCAAGATCAACCTCATCGACCTCGCCACAAAGATCATGCTTGGTCTTCCTGTGGAGAAGCCTCACAAGAATCTCTTCGACATCGAATACGTAGGCATCAAGGCATCGCAGTTCTCATTCAACCGCTTGCAGAAGGCTGACCCTGTGCTTGGCGTGGACATGGCTTCGACAGGCGAAGTAGGTTGCATTGGCGACGACACAGCCTCTGCCCTCCTCTGCTCTATGCTCTCTGTCGGACAACGTGTGCCTGATAAGAATATCCTCCTCTCTACTGGTGATGGCAAGCGCAAGGCTGAGATGCTCGATGCTGCTAAGACTTTGGTTAAGCATGGCTACAAGCTCTTCGCCACAGGAGGCACAAGCCGTTACCTCGACGAGAACGGTATTGAGAACACGCTTGTCTATTGGCCATCGGAAGAAGGAAAGCAGCCACAGGCACTCGACATGCTTCACAATAAGGAGATTGACATGGTTGTCAACGTGCCAAAAGACCTCACCGTGAGCGAGCTCTCAAATGGTTACAAGATTCGCCGTGCAGCCATCGACCTCAACATCCCTCTCATCACCAACCCTCGCCTTGCCAGCGCATTCATCAATGCGTTCTGCAACAAGAGCCTTGATGATATAGAGATTAAGGCTTGGCAAGAGTTTTAGTGGATGAATCATGAAAAAAAGAATAATGGATAATTTATTTTTGCTATTGGATGGTGAAAAATAAATAATAATCATTACCTTTGTATTCCAATAAGAATAATATACATTATTTATTTCATTATTCAATTTTCATTTTTCACCCAAATACATGCGTATAGACATCATAACGGTTCTACCAGAATTGATAGAACCTTTCACAAAAGAAAGCATTCTCGGCAGGGCTCAGAAAAAGGGCCTTGCTGAGATTTTTGTTCATAACCTTCGCGACTACACAGCCGACAAGCACAAGCGAGTGGATGACTACCCATTCGGCGGAAAAGCTGGAATGGTGATACAATGCCAGCCTCTTGATGCCTGCATCTCTGCTTTGATAGCTCAGAGACACTACGACGAAATCATCTTCACAGCACCTGATGGCGAAACTTTCAATCAGCCAATGGCAAACGAGCTGAGCCTGAAAGAGAACATTATCATCATCTGCGGTCACTACAAAGGCATCGACTATCGCATCCGCGAACACATGATCACAAAAGAGGTGAGCATAGGCGACTATGTGCTCACAGGTGGCGAACTGGCCGCTGCTGTGATGACAGACTCAATCGTGCGCGTCATACCAGGAGTGATTGGTGACGAACAAAGCGCCCTTTCCGATTCATTCCAGGACAACCTATTAGAGCCTCCTGTCTATACTCGTCCGTCCGAGTACCATCCTGTGGCAAATCCCGACGAAACCTGGTCTGTTCCCGACATTCTTCTCTCTGGACATGAGGCAAAAATCAAGGAGTGGGAATTTCAGCAATCGATGGAGCGCACGAAGCGTTTACGCCCAGATTTGCTACATAAATAACATTCATATCCAATATTCTATTACAAATACTGCCAGAAAATGATTTTTTCTGCACAAATATTTGTTTACTTCGAAAAAGGTTCTTAAATTTGTAAAATGAATATTTAGATTTAGATTAAAATCAAACTCTAACATAACGTTTTTAAAACAACAAAAAAATGATCAATCAACCTATTGTAAAGCTAGGCATCGTTGGCGTAAGCCGCGACTGTTTCCCAATCGCCCTCACTAAGGCTCGTTTGGCCGCAGTAATGGAAGAAGTAAAGAAGGCAGGTCTTCCTGAAGTATATGACTGCCCTGTAGTAATTGAAAATGATGTTGACACTTATAAGGCTCTCGATTGGGCTAAGGAGAATGGCATCAATGCTGTTTGTATGTTCCTTGGCAACTTCGGTCCTGAGGGGCCAACAACTCTCTTCGTTCAGAAGTTCGGTGGTCCTGCAATGGTAATCGCTGCTAAGGAAGAAGGCAAGGCTAACCTCGCTAACGACCGTGGCGATGCTCTTTGTGGCGTTCTCAACTTCTCTTACTCTGTTGGTCTCCGTCGCCTCAAGGTGTATATCCCAGAATATCCTAACGTAACTCCAGAGGAGGCTGTTAAGGAACTCGCAGACTTCCGCAACATCGCTCGCGTTGTTATCGGTGTTAAGAACCTTAAGGTTATCGGCTTCGGTCCACGTCCTTGGGACTTCCTCGCTTGTAACGCTCCTATCCAGCCAATGTACGATCTTGGCATCGAGGTTCAGGAGAACTCAGAGCTCGACCTCAAGAAGGCATTCGACGAGACTGCATGCAAGACTGCAGAGATCGATGCTGTAGCTAAGGATATGGAGAAGGAGCTCGGACCTTCACGCAACACATACCCAGAGATCATCCGCAAGATGGCTCAGCTCGAAGTTACACTCATGGACTGGTACGAGAGCGGCAAGGGTGGCAGCAAGTATGCTGTATTTGCTAACAAGTGCTGGCCAGCTTGGCAGCCAATCTTTGAGTTTGAGCCTTGCTACGTTAACTCACGCCTCACAGGTCGTGGCATTCCAGTAGCATGCGAGGTTGACCTCTATGGTGCTCTTTCTGAGTACATGGCAGAGTGCGCAACTGAGAAGCCTGCAACTCTCCTCGACATCAACAATTCTGTTCCTGCTGATGTAATCCCTGCTGGTGCAAACCTTGCTGGTGCAGACCTCAAG
>JAZRYI010000015.1:0-16075 GCA_045600665.1 Bacteroidaceae bacterium | reverse complement strand
CAAATCGTCAAAAACAACATGTCAATGAGTGGATAAACGAACGCAATCGATAGCCGAAGTCCTCTGGTGAGCGACTGATTCCGAAAGATTGACTCTAACGGAACGGCTTCCACTCGAATTTACGAATTAATAGAACCTACCTATAACGAAAAATCCCCCGATAGTTCGATGTTCGAATTATCGGGGGATGTATTAAATATAAATATTACTTGAGCACCTCAGCAATTTTAGCCTCGATTGCCTCGCCGCGCAAGCCGCGCTTAACAATCTTGCCATCAGGTGCGAAGAGGATGATCTCCGGAATGCCTTCAATACCATAGGCATCAGAACCTGCACGCTGAGCATTAAGCATCTGAGGGTAAGGTATGCCAAGCGACTCTATAGACTTCTTTGTGTCCTCTGGCTTATCCCAAGTTGCAACGCCAAGCACTTCGAACTTGTCACCCTTATACTTTTCGTACACCTTAATGAGGTTAGGAATCTCCTTCTTGCATGGGCCACACCATGATGCCCAGAAATCAACAAGCACATACTTGCCTTTACCTACATAGTCAGAAAGCTTAGTTGTCTTGCCTTCGTACTCTGCACTGAAATCGCGGAACATCTTGCCTTCTGCTGTCTCAAGCTGTATGTTCCATGTCTCGCGACTCTTCACGATTGTAGGGTCTGCCTTGAAATAGTCATCGCTCTCGATGAACTTGATAAGTTCGTCAGTATCCATCACGTAGGAAAGAATACGTGTGATGGCATAAACGCCAGCATCGTTACGGTTCTCTTTCACAAACTCCAGAGTAGCTGCCTTCATTGCCGCATCTTCATTTCCATCCTCGGGAATCTGACTTAACTTCTCCATCAATGGATTGAGAGCCTTCTGCAATTCTGACTGAGTCATTTGAGTTGCCTTTACGGAATCCTGTGCGCAACTGGCAAGAGTAATCATTGCCAGCATGCAAATAGTCATAATTTTTTTCATGTTAGAATTTGATTTAGAATTGTTTGGGACAAAGGTAATGATAATTTATCAATCAACAAACAAAAGTTGGAAATTTATTTCTTGAAAGATACATTCTGGAGGAGAGGAAAAACGAAGCATTGTAAACTGGCAATTGACAAAATAGAAATTTAGAGAAAAACAAAAAAAATAAAAGTTTTCCATTTTGAAAGATTATATATTTGATTCTGTGATATATAACTTTTTCGAAAATTCAAAAAGTTTCCCAAAAAGATTTTTCTTTGAAATTTTTATTCAATTTTATTTGCTAATTAGGGAAATAGTCTATATCTTCGCACTGTTTTTCGGCCTAGCAGAAAACAAGGCATCGAAAATGCATTTTATACACATTTTTATATATTAACTTACAATTCGCTTAAACCAAAAAGAATATGATACAAACCGTCAGAAAGCGTGATGGCCGCATTGTGGGCTATAACGAAGAAAAGATAAAAGCTGCAATACGCAAGGCGATGTTGCAGACTGAAAAGGGTGAGGACGAAGGTCTGATCCAGAAAATTACAGACCGAATCGGCATTACAGGCAAGGAGCAGATGACCGTAGAGGCTATCCAAGACCTTGTTGAGCTCGAACTCATGAAGAGTCCTCGCAAAGAGGTGGCAAAGAAGTATATTGCATACCGTGACCAGCGCTCTATCGCAAGACGCGCAAAGACACGTTCAATGTTCCTTGAGATTATTGAGGCTAAGAATACTGACATCACTCGCGAGAATGCCAACATGAATGCAGATTCTCCTGCTGGCATGATGATGAAGTTTGCCAGCGAGAGCACAAAGCCTTTCGTGGACGACTACTTGCTCTCTCCTGCCACTCGCGATGCTGTGAAGAACAACTACTTGCACATCCACGACAAGGACTACTACCCTACTAAATCGCTCACTTGCGTGCAGCATCCTCTTGACCACATCCTCAAGTGGGGCTTCATTGCTGGCCATGGCGAAAGTCGCCCAGCCAAGCGTATCGAGACAGCAAGCGTGATTGCATGCATCAGTCTTGAGACAGCTCAAAATGAGATGCACGGAGGTCAAGCAATCCCAGCTTTCGACTTCTATATGGCTCCATACGTTCGCTTGTCATATATCGAAGAAGTGAAGTATATTGAGCAGATCTCTGGCGAGGATTACAAGGATTTGTATGATACTGAGATTGAGGATTACATCACTAAGCCACTTGATGGGTTGACAGGCAAGGAGCGTGCATTCCAGCATGCTATCAATCGCACTGTAGGTCGTGTACATCAAGCAATGGAAGCCTTCATACACAACATGAACACTATTCATTCACGCGGTGGTAATCAGGTGGTATTCAGTTCTATAAACTATGGTACTGATACTTCTGCTGAAGGTCGTTGCGTGATTCGCGAACTGCTTGAAAGCACATACGAAGGCGTAGGCAATGGCGCGACAGCAATCTTCCCAATACAGATATGGAAGAAGAAGAAAGGCGTAAGCTACTTGCCTGAAGATCGCAACTATGACCTCTATTGCCTCGCTTGCAAAGTGACAGCCCGTCGTTTCTTCCCTAACTTCGTCAACCTTGATGCGACATACAACCAGCACGACAAATGGGACATCAACGATCCAGATAGATACAACTACGAGATTGCAACAATGGGATGCCGCACTCGCGTGTTTGAAAACAGATTCGGCGAAAAGACTTCTATTGGACGTGGCAATCTTTCTTTCTCAACTATCAACATCGTGCGCCTTGCCATCGAGTGCCGCGATATAGCATCTAAGGAAGACCGCATCAATGCATTCTTCGCTAAGCTTGACAATATGCTTGAGATCACAGCTCATCAGCTGCACGAGAGATATAAATTCCAGAAGACAGCATACGCAAAACAATTCCAACTGCTCATGTCTAAGCTTTGGAATGGCGCTGACAAGCTGAAGGACAACGACACTATCGAATCTGTAATCAACCAGGGCACGCTCGGCATTGGCTTCATTGGCTTGGCAGAATGCCTCATTGCCCTCATCGGCAAGCATCATGGTGAAAGCGAAGAGGCTCAGGAGCTTGGCTTGAGAATCATTTCATACATGCGTGACTGTGCTAATGACTTCAGCGAGAAGTACCAGCACAACTACTCTATACTCGCAACGCCTGCAGAAGGTCTTTCTGGTCGCTTCACAAAGATTGACCGCAAGAAATTTGGAGTGATTGATGGCGTGACAGACAAGGATTACTATACAAACTCTAACCACGTGCCTGTATATTACCATTGCTCACCTCGCTATAAGGCAGAAATCGAGGCACCATATCACGAACTCACTCGCGGCGGCCACATCTTCTACGTAGAGATAGATGGCGATGCAACTCACAATCCTGAGGCAATCATGAACATCGTAGATTTGATGGACAAGTACAACATTGGCTATGGATCTGTGAACCACAATCGCAACCGCTGCATGAATTGCGGTTACGAGGATGCAACTGCAAATCTTAAGGTATGTCCTAAGTGCGGCAGCACCCATATCGATACACTGCAGCGCATCACTGGCTATCTTGTAGGCACTACTGACCGTTGGAACTCAGGCAAGCTTGCAGAGCTTCGCGATCGTGTAGTACATCAGTAAACTTTAATACAATAAGAAAGTAACTGTATAGGACTTGACCATCATTGGCATTCTTCGTAAGTGAAATGCTGGATGATGGAAGACATCAACTACTATTTACCCATTAATTATTCAGAATATTCATAGTAAAATAATCTCTGAATAATTAATGGGTAAATAGTATGTTCCAATAATGTTCTACTTGAAGAATTCATACTCTGACAAGGCCGTCTGGTAATCACGTTCCATTTCCAGCAACTTGTCTTTCAAGTCATAATACGATGCTCTATCATTGATGTAATCAACCAATGATATTTCTCCAGCAATCAGAGCCTTACTCATAAGAGATGTTGGATTGATTTGAGAGATGGATGAACGGTAAGATTCGTATAGTGCCTTTAATTTTACGGACTTGTTTGCCAAATCCCTTTGTCGATTAGTGAGCTGCACCGCAAGCTCCTCCATAGATGTTTGTGCCAAAACTTGCTGTGCTTTGGCACTTGCTATCTTGTTCTTGTTTTTCCATAATGGAATGGAAATGCCAACCGTGATGCCACGAAACTTTTCGCCAACAGTCAATTCTGACATATATCCAGCCTTCAGCTCAGGCAAACTTTCTGCACGCACTGTATTGACTTGCTGAGCAGCGACATTCACTTCTTGCTTGCTGACAGAGAGAGATTTGTCACCCTTCATGTATGACGATGGGTATTCTGTGTTATTATACTGCACATCGGTATCTGTACTTTGATCGCCACACAATGCTTGCAATCTGGCAAGAAGGCTCTCTTTCTCAACTTGCAAGCGTTGGTAATCTGCTTGTGCAGATGCAGTTGCAAGCTGTACCCTACTTAATTCCATCTTGCCAACCTCGCCTTGCTGCAGCATTTTGCTGTATGCATCTTCCAGTTGTTTGCTTGTTTCGTATCGTTCTTTCAGCTCTTGAAGAGCCTTGTTGGTGTACGTGAGTTCAATGATCAGCTGTTGGGCAGCAAAGTAAATCATGCTACGTGCCTGTTCGTATTCAAGCTCTGCAAGTTCACCCTTGCTTCTTGCCTCTCTGCGCCGAGCCCCAAACAGCGTTGCAATGTCGAAACTTTGAGTGACAGAGAAATCCGTGCGATTGCCTATCTCGCCTGGCTTGCCCCACAGATAGCCAAACTCCACCTCAGGATCGTCGAGCGCGATGCCAGTGTGTGCTTCAAGTTTTGCGGCTTTACACAGTGCAGCGTATGTGCGCAGCGACACATTGTTTTTGTCAATCATCTCGAAGATCTCGTTCAACGATTGAGAAAACATACTTAAAATTGATGAAAGAGACACTATAATTGATAATAATATTCTATTCATATACAAATTCTTAGCGCTTATATATTAAAGGGATAATGAATATATTGAGCAATGTGCTGCTCACAAGACCTCCAAGCATTACAATAGCCATAGGCGACTGAATCTCATTGCCAGGCAACTCGCCACCAAGTGCCAGTGGCACAAGAGCCAATGCTGATGTGAGCGCCGTCATCAGAATAGGCGGGAGACGGTCAAGAGATCCAGAAATGATAGTCATCCTTCTATTCTCAATGTTGGTCAGCTTATTCATATCATTGTTGAATTTGTCAATCAGCAAAATGCCATTGCGAGTTGCAATGCCAAAAAGGCTGATGAAGCCAATGATAGCAGGTATGCTAAGCACACCGCCAGTCAGAACTATGCTCAGTACGCCGCCTATCAGAGCAAGAGGCAAGCTTACCATCACCATAGCCGCCTGTTGCCAATTATGGAATTGTCCTATCAGCAACAAGAAAATGATGAACAGCGAAACACAGCTTGTCAGCAGAAGAACTCGCATTGCCGACGCCTCACTTTCAAACTGACCGCCATACTCAATATGATACCCTTCTGGCAATATCACTTCATCTGATATCTTCTGCTGTATCTCGTTCACCGTAGATCGCATGTCTCTGCCCTCCACATTAGCCGACACCACAAGCTTGCGCTGTGCATTCTCTCGGTTAATCGTGTTTGGACCACTTGTCGATTCTATCTTAGCAATATACTCCAACGGAATCTTCTTTCCATTAGCATCAATCATCAGTTCTCGTATCAACTCCATGCCATTTCTATCCTCATCATCCACTTTCACCACAAGGTCGAAAGCCCCACCATTCTCATACACCTGCGACACTGTCTCTCCCTCAAGCAGCACGCTGATATAATCAGCAAACTGACGTGGAGTGACTCCATACTTCGCCATGAGGTTGCGCTTTGGAGATATCTTTAGTTGCGGGCGATCAACAAGCTGCTCTACATTCAGATCCGCCACGCCTTCTATTTCCTCAATGCATTTTCTGATCTCTTGCCCCTTTGAGTACATCTTCTGCAAATCCGTGCCAAACAACTTGATGGCAACATTGGCACGAGTGCCCGACAGCATGGCATCAATACGGTGCGAGATTGGCTGCCCAATCTCAACAGCAACTCCAGGCAGCGTTGACAGCTTCTGTCTCACCTCAGCTAGCAATTCCTCTCGATTTCTATCCTTCAAAACAAACGGTGCCTCAATCTCCGAAGTGTTCACGCCAAAAGCATGCTCATCCAGTTCAGCACGACCAGTCTTACGTGCCACCGTCAGTATTTCTGGTATTTGCATCAAGAGCATCTCTGCCCTGCGACCAATCTTGTCCGATTCATCAAGCGATATGCCTGGCAAAGTGCTTAGGCTTATTGTGTATGAACCCTCGTTGAAAGGAGGAAGGAATGAGCGTCCAAGCGTGAAGAAAAGAACTAAAGTGACCACAAACACCGCCCCTGTAGTGCCCAACACCACTTTTCTATAATTAAAACACCAATTCAAAGCCTTTGCATAATGACTTTTCAAGCAAGCAACAAACTTCGTATCTTGCTTCGCTGTTTCCGCACTACCCTCTTCATCCCCACTTCTATCATTTCTTCTCAACAAATAGCTGCACAGCACAGGAGTAAGAGTCAATGCGACAACTGTACTTGCAAACAGCGACACGATGAATGCAATGCCAAGCGGCACAAGCATTCGTCCTTCCATTCCCGACAGAGCAAACAGAGGCAAGAAAGCAGCCACAATGATAAGCGTAGAGTTGAGAATTGGCATTCGCACTTCTCGCGAAGCATTATAGATCAAAGCCAGCCAAGGATGCAATCCACCCTCCACTTCACCGTTGTTTCGCCTATTCATCAATCTGCTCCGCTTATACACATTCTCTACATCGACTATGGCATCATCCACCAAAGAACCGATAGCAATAGCCATGCCTCCAATACTCATCGTGTTGATTGTCAATCCCAATGCTTTCAATGTAAGGATGCTTACAAGCAAAGACAAAGGTATTGTGACAAGCGAAATAACCGTAGTGCGAACATTCATCAAGAAAATGAAAAGTACCACCACAACAAACAATGCGCCCTCAATCAGCGCCTCTTTGATGTTGCCGATTGAAGCATCAATGAACCTTTGCTGTCGGAAAATCTGAGCATCCATCTTCACGCCTTCCGGCATGCTCGCTTTCATAGCGTCAAGCGCAGCATCAATACGAGCTGTAAGTTCTTCTGTACTCACGTTTGGCTGCTTGCTGATTGTCAGCAACACCGCTGGCTTGCCATTGTTTGATGCGCATCCCGTCTTCGGCATCTTATTTCCAATCTTAACATCCGCCACCTGATCAAGCAGCACAGGCACTCCATTCACGCTCTTCACCACAGTTTTGCCTAGCTCCTCCACATCAGTCGTTGCAAGCGCACCTCTAATAAGATACTCATTTCCATACTCATACAGCACACCACCCGACACATTCTGATTCATGTCTCGCACCGCTTCTACGGCCTCGTCCACACTAACCTCATGGTGCCTCATCCTCTCAGGATGCAGCAGCACCTGGTATTCACGCGTCTCACCGCCATGCACGCTCACTTGCGCCACGCCTCCAATACTGAGCAACCTTGGCCGCATTGTCCAATCCGCCATCGTTCTCAATTCCTGCAGCTTATCCGTAGAACTATTCTTGTCATCACCATCATAGCTCAATCCCACAATCATCACCTCGCCTAATATGGACGACTGAGGTCCAAGCGTTGGCTGTCCAACATTGGCAGGCAAGCTGCTCGCAATCTCCGACAGTTTCTCGCCCACGATTTGCCTGTCACGATAGATGTCTGTACCCCAGTCAAACTCCACCCATACGCAGCTGAATCCCGTTTGACTGCTGCTCAGCACTCGCCTCACCCCCGTAGCTCCATTCACAGCCGTCTCGATAGGGAAAGTCACTACCCTTTCCACCTCCTCAGGAGCCATGCCATTAGCCTCCGTCATCACCACCACCGTTGGCGCATTCAGATCGGGGAACACATCCACCTCCATTGTGAGAGCAGTGTATGTTCCGCCTATTAAAACCAGCAGGGCAGCCGCAAGTATTACAAGTCTGTTTTTAAGCGAGAATTTAATTATTGAATCTAACATATCGACTCCTCCTACTACTAATGATTATGCGAATGCGCCTCAGGAATATTGCCCGATGCACCGGCAAGCTTCACCTGCGTCACGCCATTCACCACCACCCTGTCGCCTTTCTTTATTCCCTTCACTATCTCTGTCCGCAAGCCATTGCTCATGCCAGTCTTCACTTCCCTCTTCTCAAACTCAACATGCTCTGGCTCATCAGAGTTAAGCAGCACATACACATAGCATATTCCTTGCTCTTCTGCAATCGCTTTCGTTGGCACACTCATCACCTCACTTCTCGTCTCCGTCAGCAACCAGATGTCAGCAAAAGAACCTGCCACCATGCATCCGTCATTCACGAACTCGAATGTGACAGGAATATAAGCAGAAGATTCAGAAGCCGTTTGTCCCACCGACACCAGATGTCCATGCAGCGAATCAAGCCTATGAATGCCCCCGCCATAGCTCATCTCAAAATAAGCGCTGCGCACATTCTTCAGCAGCTTGAAGTACTTCTCCGGCACCTCAGCCCTCAACTGCAGATTGCAACTCTTGGTCACCGTAGCCACCACTGCACCAGCTTCCACATACTCACCCTCTTTCACCGTCACACTCTGTATGTAACCATTCAATGGCGAAGTCACCACACTTCCGCTTGCTTTCTCACTGCCCGAAGCAGCCAGCTTTGCCGCCTCATATTCCTGAGTTATGCGCTCATACTCCTTCTTCGAAATCAAGGTATCAGCCATCAGCATTTTCGCCCTTTCCCAAGCCATGCGAGCAGCCGAGAGAGCCGTCGCCTGCAGAGCCACAGCATCGCCGCCCTCCATTCCTTTGGCAGAAATGCGGGCCAGCATCTCACCTTGTCTGATGCTAACGCCCTCAGTAAGATGATCGCGCACGAAAGTCAGGATGCCACTACTCTTTGCAGTCACAGCCGATTCGTCTCCTTGCGCCGTAGTTACTTGTCCGCTCACGCGAATGCACTCCTCAAACTCGCCAGGCACCACCACTTCCGTTTCCAGCTCTGCGGCCTCAGTTTGTTCATGCGTCAAATGTATCACACCCTCCTCATGTTCGTGCTCATCCTCATGTTCGTGCCCAGCCTTGATGCCCGAGCAGCCACTGAGCACAACAGCAATCAAAAATGAAATATAACAAAAATGCTTCATACTTTACTTTTTTCAAAAAACGATGCAAATATACACACTTTTTGCTGCAACTCAGTTGCATAATGTGTTTTTCTTGAAAAAAGTCCAGAGAATACAGTTATTCGTACCGCGTGAATACAGTTATTAATGCCGTGCGATTACTGTTATTCACACCGCGAGAATAAACGTATCCGCAAGAAAAGAATAGATGCCCCCTGTGCACTCAGTTGTCAAATCCCTGAAAATGGGAACTGGCGAGGCCGGAGTCATCCCATTGGTAGTTTTCGTGAAGTGTGATGAAGATGGTGATCGGCTTCTTCTTCTCAAGGATAGTAGAGCGCACATAGGGGTGGAAGGCGGTGGGATTGTCTGTTATGACAATGGACTTTAACTCGTCGAGATAGAGGGGCATGTGCTTTGAGGATGGACGGAGGACAAGAAAGTCTGTGATCCGCTTGTTGAGGTTGGTCACAAGGCGGTACTCACCATCTACTATCCACACAATTGGGTGATTGCCATATCCTGGGCCATCTACACACACGGTGAGTGAGTCAGCTTCGGAACGATTTAAGATGAAATTTAGATCAAGATACTTGTTGAACAGCGTGTCGCGATTGACGTTGAGGATGACAGGTGAAGAGATGCCACGCGTGTTGGTGAAGCTGAGGTCAATATCACCAAGCCATTCGTAGAGACCTTTAGAAATCGAGCCCTGGTTCATTATCCTGTTGGAACGAATGTCGCAGTTGATGTGGCGAAACATGTATTTACGCGAAGAGCGGTCATCCACAAACTTCGCCATGCCAAAATTAGCAGGCACAGCATCATCTTTGATGTAAATACGACGGCGAGGCATCGGTTCGTCAATCGTAACTCTATGGCGCGCCATGTCATCATTGCCTGGAGCAGCAAACATGCGCATATTCCAATCACCCTTCACATCGGGGAAATAGAGCGCATAGCGACCTAAATAATCCGTTTCCACCCTGCCCGAAAGCACCGTGTCGCCTTGGTTTATAGAAACGAGGAAATTACGATCGGCAAGAATCGTGTCAGAAGGAATAAGATTTCTCACTGCTTTATGCTCTATATGACCATACACAGTGAGGTGGTTCTCAATTGGTTGAGAAAGCTGCACAATCTTGTCTTTATAATTAGGATGAGCGACTCGCGACAGATATTCTTCTCTGAAATCTGCTCCTTTCACGTCAAGATAGCCAACCGATGGATTTGCTTGCATCTCTGCTTTTTTGTCTATACTGTAGATAGGCAACAGTTCGCTATGATACTGATAGTCACGCCAATTTGTCATATAGCGTGTGAAGGCACGCACCTCATAGAAACCCGACGGATAGATGCTGTCAAGCGTAAGCCAATGCGATGTGCAGGCGAGCGAGTCGAGTTTCAGCTTGAGCGACTTGACTATGCTTCCGTTGGCTGTGAGAAGCTGCACATATGCTATGCGACTCATATTGCTGGGTTGAGCCGTCACATTATTCATTGTCACTTGCAATGAGAAATGTAGTGTATCACCAGGAAACATGCCTTTAGTGCGATCATGAGTGAAACGGATGTATTCGCGTGGAAAAGCACTGTTTATAGAATCCACCATCTTTTCCAGCTCTTGTTTTGACACCTGTGCCGAAGCACCAAGCATTGGCAGTAAAGCGAAGGCAAGAACGAATGTGCGTATTTTATTTGCAAAAGTCATAAAGCATTGTCTATTCATTAGTTAAGAACCTGCCCTCTGGCGTAATGCCTTCACAGCTGATGTATAGCTGGCGACATGACGAATTGTTATAGAATTCCACCGATGCTTTGCCTTGTGCATCAGCCTTGACCTCTGGCGCCCAAAAAATGGTGCGTCGGTAGTCTTCCATTGGCGGAATGACGCTGTAGTCATCCATCTCGAAGGTTTCAGGCGAATTGAACCCCTGGTAGTAAGTGCGACGCAATCCCTTCACTTTCCTATTGAAAGTGGAATGCGTATAAACGAACACCGTAACTGGGTTGCGTGCGAAAAGACCATCGCCTTGCACGTATCGCATATAGGCAAATGGCTTCTCAGAAATGTACACCGACTTGACTTCGTCAATGAAAACAGGTTCAATGTCCAAGCTTGATTCAAGCACTGTTGTTGTGCCTATGTTATAATCATAAAGACTTGTTATATTCCAATATGAATTGTTCAGAATCCACACGATAGGACGATTCTTGTATCCCAAGCCATCCCTCCATAAGCGAGCAGGAAGCCTTTCGGTGGGAACATACGTGTATTCAGATGGAGTGACAGAGCCAAACTGCAATTCATTATCCTTCATACCTATATTATATCCTGCCAGTTTTGGCTGAATGCCATTACCAAAAGGCATACCGGAATCGTCAACTGTATTGTCAACTATAGTTTTGTCTTTGTATTTTAGAATGTTTGAGCTCTCCTGCGTTGGCAGGATATTATTCTCACCATGACCGCCAAACAGCGGATTGCGATTGTAAAGCCACTCGTACAATCCTGGCACTTGCTCACCACGATCGTATATCTCCTCAGCTTCCTTCGACACATTATAAAATATAGATGCCCAATGCTGGCCCTGGCTCTCACTCTCCCACGATGCACGGGCATTGTCGAAGATGCGGCGGTATGCCTTCACTTTCACGTTTGGAAGGATGTTCTCACGCTTTGCCAGTCGCAGGAACTTCAAATCCTCGTACATTGAATCTGGCACATTCTGAAACAGATTAGGAAGTACAGGCGAGAGATACTCCGTTTCGTAAGGCGAGAGCCAACGAGTCATTGGCGAGAAGTTGCGGTCGATGCATACGCGATAATCCTGATACAAGCTATCCTTGCTCGTTTTCATCAGCAGACGCCAGTCGCCAATCAGATCTGGCATTCGGAATGCGTAATGGCCCACGCTGTCGGTAGTGGTAGTGCCAGCCACCCATTGTCCAGTACGCGTGTAGAGCCACACCTCCAGCTTCACTCCATCCACGGGTTTATGCTTGCTCTTGCTTGACAATGTGCCGTGCAGATACAAGCTATCCTCCACGAATTGTATGCGAGCGAAATTTGAGTTACCCTCCATCAGCGACCAGTCATAGCGTCTCCATCCCTGCACCATCATAAGCATGTCAGCATCAATGCGATGCTGGCGGTCGTCAGCTTCGAAATAATACTCTGGATGAGGAATATACCCTTTCACTTCACTGCCAAGAAGCATCCATGTGAGCGCATTGCCCTCCTTGCCATTAGGTAGCGTGGCAATGTCCATAGCAGAGAAAGAAAGCCGCGCATTGGGCTGTGTTTGTATGTTCACCTTCACTTTGCCGCAAGGTACGATGCGGTCGTTGGTTGTGGAGATGAGTATGCTGTCTGACGGGGAACGCTGTGGACAAATAAAGAACAATCGCTCTGCCTGTATATGTCCGCTGGCATCAAACACTGTGAGTTGGTTTACACCTGCAGGCAAATCCTTGCGAACAAACTTGATGGCTTGCTCTTTCTTCGCTCTGATAGTGTCGCACAGAATGATGCGTCCACCTTGCATCAGCGAATAGCCAAGCAAACGCCCTTCCATCACACGACTGGCACGCAGCGTTGCCGTGACAGCATCATCGTGCAATGCATCAAGAATGAGCGATATGCCTTGTGGTCGTGCCTCTGGCAACTCAAACTCATGCTTCACGCCTGTCACATTGCTCGTAAGCTGCAGATACATAGGTTCGTCTGTAGGCGTGACATCGAAATACCCGCGTCCTTTGCCGTATGTAACCACTGCCTGTATCGGATTCTTTTCCGCATCCAGCAACACGCCTTTAGCCTCAAAGTTGCGACCTTCTTTATCAATAGCTGTGAATGCGACGCGCGCAGGTACATCTTCAATCAGATTACCCCCTTCGGGATAAAAATGTATGGATGGCTTAGGAGCTGCCTCACGATAGTTTGGCATACGAAGCTTGTATGTATTCTTATCCAACACAAGCTGCGAGTAATCGCCTTCCACTTTCGGGGATTGGAATATTGGGAATGTGCGTGAGAAGCATGCGCCATTGCCCCAGTTGGTCATGTAGCGAGTGTAGGCACGAACCTCGTAAAAACCAGTGGCATAGAGAGTGTCGAGTTTGAACTCGCCATTCGCTTCTCCATTCTCCACTCTCAGCTTGTGAGTATTGATCACATCACCTCCTGGAGTCACAAGTTCTACATACAGCACCTTGCTTATGTCCGTTGGCTTGCCGTTGTCAGCACGCACCACATACGCTTTGAACCACATTGTCTCTCCTTTGAAGTACCCTGTATTATCGAAGTGCAAATACACTTTCTCTTGCGGAATGGCAGTGGAGAAGTTCATTGCGTGACGCATGTAGCTGTACACGCCATGCCACTCATTGTCCAACCCATCCTTACCTATGAGCGAATCGTTGAGATTGATCTGTGCCAGCATTGACTGTGGCAAGAATGCCAAGCACGCTATCATTATTACTGCTATATGTTTCATATCTGCAAAGTGTTAAATTCTGAATTATTAAGTTTCTTTCTCAGTCGGCTTTTAGCGGTGCGGAAAGCTGACGGTGATGGTATATCAAGCAACTCCATCAATTTGCTGTCGGGCAAATCCTCAGAGTAGTAAAGCATGCACAAGGCTTGCTCTCGCTTGGTCAACTCAGGGCATTCGCGCACAAGATTGTCAAGGAATGTGCGGTTCTTCGGCTTCTTTGCTATGAGAGCAGAAATGAGGTTTTCGAAGTAAATATCTGAAGTGCCTCCAGACGATGATGACTGCAGATCCGCATCATCCACTTGCGCGGATTCATCTGCATCAAGCAGTGCTTCTGCTGCTCTATTTTCATTCGGAATATTTTCTTTTAATTTCTTCTTTATCTTAAAGATATACCATATTATATTTATCAGCACTAAAATTCCACCCACAATCACTATCCACCAGAGAATATTCAGCGTTCTGCGATCTTGCTTTGCTTGATGATGAGTGATTGGCACACCATCGTCATAGAAGATTGCCATTCGTTCCCTACCAGACGTTATGGACATTGTGTCTGGCACTTCTATCATTGTGTCAAGACCTTCCACCTCGCTGTCGGTGAGATTTTCCGATTTCATCATCATACGAAAGCGACGGCGGAACTCATACTCGTCTGTGTAGTCAAGCGGAAACATGAACGGCACTCCGTTGCGGTTTAGCGTACCAACAAGGTTTGACTGCCTGGAAAGCATATATTCCCTCACTGCGGCATAGTCGTCTGCACTCAGCAAATGGCAATCCTCGCCTTGCATGTATCGCTCCACGAATGCTCCGTAATAATCATGTGTCACATTCCTGCCATTGAACAGATACACGATTTTCAGGTCGGGATTGCGGTAGTAGTCGTATCTGATATTGGACAGCAGGTTGATAGTGGAAGTCATGTTGAGAGCGTTCATACCGACAAACTCCACATATCTTCCTCTGTACTTCTTAGCAATCTTCTCCACAATCTTCCGCCCTTTTGCGTGTGTGGATTCTATAGTAGCAAGCGAGAATCGCGACGCTGTACCATCTGCTGGGATGCAGAACTGAGGAGCAAGCAATGCAAGGCTTTGCAATTTCGGCAAATGATTGACAGCACATAAGGATTTATAAGCTGACAAGCAACAAGCATGCAAATCGATAGTCAAATTGAGTCTGTCGCCTTTATGCACCACTACTGGCACTGCCCATTCAGATGCACTTTCCTCTGTGGCAAGAACATACACGCCAGTGGCATCAATGTCTGTATCGATTACGAAAGTGCCATTAGCATTGATGTGGGCAGCAGCAATCACTCTCGAACGCTCGTCGGTCAATACTCCTTGCTCGCAAAGATAAATGCTTGCTGCATCTCGCGAAGCATTGTAGCCTAACAACTTGCCAGCCAAGCGCACCCTACCCTCAAATGTATTGCCGCATCTTGCATATTCATTTATGCTCATCTGTGCATAGCGTCGCTGTTTTTCTGCTTCTGTCACAGACCTTCCGTCAGATATGCCAAGCACAGCTATACGATTGCGATGCACAAGTGAACTTACAAAATCGAATATGCGAGTGTCTGTAGGCAGAGGGCTAAAGGAAATGGTGAAATCCGCTACTCCATTAGCAGGCATCCACTCTGTAGTGCCAAGCATGATGCCCGACGATGATGTAGCAGCATAGAATCTGCCATGCTCGTCACGTAACATTGCACCTACATGAACGATGAATCTGCTGTCTGGCACACCTTTCATGCGGAATGAAAGTACTGTGGCAGAATCACAAAACTCCACCTGCACCACGCTGAGCGACGGTTCATTATTATAATAATATGTAGGATCAACTATGGTCTTGTCCTTTGCTTTTGCCATAATCGACAAAAGAAGGACAAGAATCGTTATTGTCTTTGTAAATAATCTGTTTGCCATAGTTGTACCATCTTTTATTTAACTGGTGCAAAATTACTGCATTTTTCGATATTAATCAAGAGGGTGTTACAGTGCATGCAATTAACTAACACATTTTCAGCATAAAAAAATACATGTCACGCCCGAATTGTAACGCTATCAATTTTGTAACATCATTACAAATGTTTCATTTCCGACAGTTTATAACCTCATTACCCGCCTCACAAAACAGAAATTCACCAAATTCCTGTCTGCCTTCTATTTGCAAATTTACTCTTTTTTGCGCACTAAGCATATATGAACACACAAAAAAATAACCAATATGAAGTATTTTTCATTCGAAAATAATTTGTGTTGCATGTCTCTAAATGCAACGATTTGTCTATTGTTTGATAATGATTTCAAAGTTACAGACAAAAAAGAGACAGCACTCACCATGATGGGAAGTGCAGAGATTTGCATATTTATATA